>CAJJMX010000141.1 GCA_905192935.1 uncultured Mailhella sp. | reverse complement strand
CTTCAGCCCTCCGCCCCGTCCCCTCGCGCCTTTCTCCGCGAAAAAAAACGCGCCGAAAAAATTTTTCCGGCCCGTGCCCGTCCGGCAGGCGGGAGGGGCGCCGTCTTTTCCCTCCGGCCGCCCGGGGATCGGAGCATCCCGGCCCGCGCCCTGCCTTACCCGCATGCTCCCGCGCGGCAGCCGTGCCGTCTTCTTTCCTTTCCCGGCGATTTTCCTGAAAAAAAGACTGCTCCCGAAGCCGTGCCCGCGCCGTGCGCGCCTGCTTTCTCATCTCACGCCTCCCGCCGTCACGAAGAGCGCAGGGACGCGTCCGGCGGGCAGCAAAAGACGCGCTCCCCGAAAAAAGCCTTGTTGACGCGGCAGGACCGCGGCAGGACGGCGGAAAAAATTCCCCTCCCTGCTTCTTGCCTTTCTCTCCCAACGGGTCTAACGTCTGAGCGCCTTTTTGCCTTTTTCATGCGGACATACCGCGTTTACGCACGGGGATGTTATGGACACCTTTCTTCTCGCCCTTCTGCTCATGGCGGCAGGCGCTCTGCTCACCGGACTCGTCGCTCTGCGCCCGGTCAGCGTCGCCACGAACAGAACGGCCAACTTCATCGGCCCGGCCAGTGCGGCCGCGGCCTGTCTTCTCGGCGTGTACGGCCTCTTTTCCGGCGGCTGGAGCAGTGCGGAAAGCTTCGTTCTGCCCTGGGGCCTGCCCTTCGGCGCCTTCGCCCTCGGTCTTGATCCTCTCTCACGCCTCTTTCTGCTGCCCGTGTTTGCCCTGGGCTTCACCTGCGCGCTCTCAGGCTGCATTTCCCTGCGCCACAGCGACCCGGCCGAACACAATCTCGGCGCGCACTGGCTCTTCTATCTGCTGCTGCTTCTGGGCATGACCTGCGTGATGACCGCGCGCGACGCGCTCTTCTTCATGCTCTCCTGGGAGATCATGTCCCTCTCGCCCTTCTTCCTCATCGACTTCAACGACCGCGACAGGCTCGTGCAGGACGCCTCATGGGTGTACCTCGTGGCCGCCCATCTCGGCGCGGTGCTGCTCATCGCCTTCTTCGCCCTGCTCTGGCAGGAAAGCGGCTCCACGCTCTTTTCGGTCATGGCCATGAAGGCTCCGGTTCACGGCACGGCGCTCTTTCTGCTGGCCCTTCTCGGCTTCGGGGCCAAGGCCGGTCTGGCGCCTCTTCACGTCTGGCTTCCCGAGGCCCATCCCGCCGCGCCGAGCCATGTGTCCGCCCTGCTCTCCGGAGCCATGCTGAACGCCGGTCTCTACGGCATCATACGTTCCCTCGACTTCTTCGGCCCGGCGCATGAGATGCCCGGCTGGTGGGGCTGGCTGCTCATGGCGGCCGGCATCGTCACCGCGCTTGCGGGCATACTGAAGGCCCTTGCACAGAGCAACCTGAAGCGCCTTCTCGCCTACTCCAGCGTGGAGAACATGGGACTCATGGTCATGGGTGCGGGCATAGGTCTCGTGGGCATACGCACGGGCAGCGCATGGACCGCGGCCCTCGGCTTTTCCGGATGCCTCTTCCACATGCTCAATCACTCCGCCTTCAAGGGGCTGCTCTTTCTCTGCGCGGGCGAAGTGCTGCACGCCACGGGAACCGTGAACATGACCCGCCTCGGCGGCCTGCAGAAGCGCATGCCCATGCTCGGCGCGCTCTTCGCCCTCGGCGCGGCCTCCATCGCCTGTCTGCCGCCCTTCAACGGCTTTGCCGGAGAATTCGTGCTCTCCCTCTCCATGCTGCGCTCCCTCGAACTGCCCGGCATGGAACAGAAAATAGCCATGCTTGCCTGCCTCACCGGCCTCATGCTCACAAGCGGCCTTTCCGCCGCCGTGTACGCCAAGGCCTACGGCATGACCTTCCTCGGTCAGGCGAGAAGCCGTGACGCCGACTCCTTCCACGCTCCGCAGAACCGCTTCCTGCTGCCCCTCCTCATTCCGGCGGCGGCCTGCGTGCTCGGCGGCCTCTTCGCCCCCCGGGCCTTCTCCATGGTCCAGCCCACGCTGGACTTCATCCCCGTCATGCACGCGGGACTCATCACGCCCGCCGCGGAAGTCATAAGCTCCACCAAAAGCCTGCTTGCCCGCATTTCCCTCATCGGCGGCGGAGTCGTCGTCCTCGTTCTTCTTCTTGCGCTCGTCCGCCGCGCCCTGCTTGCCAGGCACGGCGTCAGACGCGGTCCGGTGTGGGGCTGCGGCTATCAGTACGGCACGCCGCGCATGCAGTACTCTCCCGCCTCCTTCGTGGAGCCCGCCTCCCGCATCTTCGGCCGCGTCATGGGCACGAGAGTCCGGACGGAGCCGCCCTCGGGGCTCTTTCCCGCCCGCGTGCGCCTCGAGGCCGACGCCCCGGACGTGGTGCGCAGCCTGTTCTACGCGCCGCTCTTCCAGCTTCTGGAAAAAGGCTGCAACGCGCTCAAGATCCTGCAGAACGGCCTTGTGAACATGTACATTCTCTATATCCTCATCACGCTCGTGGCGCTTCTCATATGGGGGATAGCCTGATGAACGCATGGATCTATCTTGCTGAATTCCTCCTGGTCCTTCTTCTTGCGCCCCTGGCCCCGGGCATCATCAGCCGCGTGAAGGCGAAGTTCGCCGGACGCTGCGGCAAGCCTCTGCTCCAGCTCTACTACGACATCTTCAAGCTTCTGGCCAAGGGCGAAGTGCTCGGAGAAAACGTCACCTGGGTGTTCTCCGCAGGGCCAGTCGTCACGCTGGCGACCTCGGCGGCGGCCCTTGCCCTGCTGCCCCTCGGCGGCGTCGCCTCCCCTCTCGCCTTTCAGGGCGACTTCATCCTGTGCGCCTACCTTCTCGGCATGGGACGCTTCTCCACCATGCTCGCCGCGCTCGACACGGGCTCTTCCTTCGAAGGCATGGGCGCAAGCCGCGAGGCTCTTCTCGGAGCCCTTGCCGAACCCGTGCTCTTTCTTGCGCTGCTGGCGCTCATCACCACGGCCGAGAGTCTCGGCGTGTCCCGGGAGCTTTCGCTCTCCACGCTGTTCAACGGTTTCTCCCCGCAGGCCTGGCTGAGCGGACGGCCGGAACTTGTCCTGCTCATCTTCGTCATGGGCGTGCTGCTCCTCGTGGAGAACTGCCGCATCCCCGTGGACGACCCCACGACGCACCTTGAGCTCACCATGATCCACGAAGTCATGGTGCTCGATCACTCCGGCCCTTCTCTGGCCTTCGTGCAGTACGGCGCGGCCCTCAAGCTGTGGATATTCTCCTCGCTGCTCACGGGACTCGTTCTTCCCGCCATGCCCGTGTGGGCGCATACGCTCTCATCGCTTCTCGGCGTCCTTGTCTGCGCCGTGCTCGTGGGCGTCATCGAATCCGTCATGGCGCGCCTGCGCATGCCCGTGGTGCCCGCTCTCGCCGGGCTGGCCGGTTCCGTGGCCGCCTTCGTCCTCATTCTGACCCTGGTCAGGTAGCCTATGTCCTCGCTCTTTCAGTTCGTCATTCTGCTGCTGCTCGTCACCGATCTCATCATGCTCTGGTCGGGACGCATACTCATGCTCATACGCCTTTCGGCCGTGCAGGGCGTGCTGCTTGCCGCGCTGCTGCTCCTTCCCGTGAACGGAGCCCTGGACGCGGAACACGTCCTTCTCGCCGCGGCCGTGTTCGCGCTCAAGGGCGTGGGCTTTCCCGTGTTCCTGCGCCACGTCTGCCACAAGCTCGGCATCGAGCCCATGGTGCGTCCGCGCCTCGGCCGCATGTATCCCCTGGCCGCAGGCCTTGCGGGACTGGCCTTCTCGCTGTGGCTGGAAGGCCGCATACCGGCCGTGGTGGATCTCTTTCCGCCGCTGCTCTTTCCCGTGGCCCTCACCACGCTCTTCTGCGGTCTCATCCTCGTGGTGGGCTGCGCCAAGGCTCTTGCTCAGGTCACGGGCTATCTCGTGGTGGAAAACGGCATATTCATCCTCGGCATCCCGCTCATGACCGAAGGCTCGGTATGGTTCGAACTCAGCATCCTGCTCGACGTGTTCGCCGCCGTCTTCGTCATGGCCATCGCCATCAATCACATAAGCAGCGCGTTCGACTCCATCGACGTGGCGCGCTTCCGCAACCTGAGGGACTAGCATGACGCTCGATCTGCTTCTTCTCGTTCCGGTCCTGGCCGGACTTCTCATGTTCGTTCCCGGTTTCTGGCCGCGCCGCGCCCTGCTCGTGGTCACCGCGCTCGCCCACCTCGGACTCTCCTCGCTCACCCTGCGCGCCCTGCTTGCCGGAGCGCATCCCAGGGCGCTCTTCGGACTGCTCCAGCCCGACCTGCTCGGCGTCGTCTTTCTCATGCTCGCCTCCGTGCTCTTCACGGCGGCCTCCGTGTACGCCGTGGGCTACCTTCGCGAGGAGGACAAGAAACACGTCAAGCGCGACATCCAGAAAGGGCAGCTCTTCACCAACGCCCCGGAAACGCGCTTTCTCTCCTGCCTGTGCTTCTTCGTGGCGGCCATGACCCTCGTCACCACGACGGCCAATCTCGGCGCGCTCTGGGTGGGCATAGAGCTCACCACCCTCGCGAGTGCCCCGCTCATCTACTTCCACCGCCATCAGAGCTCCATGGAAGCCACCTGGAAGTATCTCATGATCTGTTCCGTGGGCATCGCCCTCGCCCTGCTCGGCAACATCCTCATGAGCGTGGCCTTCCATGACCCGGCCTCCGTCCTGCCCGAAGGCATGGATCAGCTTTCCGCCTTCATGGAAAGGGCCCGGAGCATCGAGGGCACGAGCCGCGTGCTCTGGCTCAAGGCCGCCTTCATCTTCCTGCTCGTGGGCTACGGCACCAAGATGGGCCTCTCGCCCCTGCACACCTGGCTTCCCGACGCCCACAGCCAGGCCCCGTCCATGGTCTCGGGCATGCTCTCGGGCGCCCTTCTCAACTGCGCCCTGCTCGGCATACTGCGCGGCCATCAGATCATGCGCGCCGCGGGTCTCGGGGA
>CAJJMX010000140.1 GCA_905192935.1 uncultured Mailhella sp. | reverse complement strand
GCTGCTGCCCAAAAAGATTTCCGGCATCTATCCCCACCATGTGGATCATGCCGGTTCCATACTCTTCCGCGGCTTCGACGACGTGTTCATGGTACCCCATTCCCGCAACACCACCGTGGACCGGGCCGATGTGGAGAAACAGCCTGAACTCAAAATACTTGCCTCGTCCCCGGTGGCCGGGCTCTACGCCATCTCCACGGACAACGGCAAGCAGATATTCATCACCGGTCATTCCGAATACGACGCCGACACGCTTCACAAGGAGTACACGCGGGATCTGGCCGCCGGCATCAATCCCGAGATTCCCGAGAACTACTATCCGGGCGACGATCCCTCTCAGCCGCCCCGCATGACCTGGCGGGCCCATGCCCACCTTCTCTATGCCAACTGGCTCAACTACTTCGTCTACCAGTCCACGCCCTATGATCTTGCGGAACTGGAAAAGCAGGCCAGAGGCGGACAGAAGTAAGCAGCGCTTTCCCGTATTCTCAGGCCGCAGAGCTCCAATCGTTCCTCCGGCAACGGAAGAGAGGCCGGAGCTCTGCCGCCCCGAAAAGACGGGACTCCCCGGCCGGCGTGTTCTTTTCATTTCTGGATACTCCGTGCTCCGCGGCTGAAGAAAGCCGCATGCCTCTGCCATCGGATACGAAAAAGCCGCTCATCCTGCGATGAGCGGCTTTTCATGCACAAGGGATGTTTCGTCTGACGGATATCCCTACAGGATGTCGTGCATGCTCAGGATGCCGAGCGGCCTGTTTTCTTCATCCACCACAAAGACGCAGGTGATCTTCTTCTCTTCCATGATTCCCTGAGCCTTGGCGCTCAAGGCATCGGCGTCCACGCATACGGGATTTCTGGTCATGAGTTCACGGGCCGTGCTTTCCAGAATATGCGGTCCCATGTGTCGGCGCAGATCGCCGTCGGTAATGATGCCCGCGAGCCTGTCTCCGTCCATGACCCCCACGCAGCCGAAGCCCTTGTTCGTCATTTCGGCCAGCACGTCCATCATGGGCGAATCCAGAGGCAGCAGAGGCATGGCGCTGCCCGTGTGCATGAGATCACGCACCAGTGAAAGCTTGTGTCCCAGAGAGCCTCCGGGGTGAAAACGCCGGAAGTCCTCCTTGCGGAATCCGCGTGCCGTGAGCAGACACATGGCAAGGGCGTCGCCGAGAGCCATCTGCACCGTAGTGCTCGTGGTGGGCGCGCAGTCCAGCGGGCAGGCCTCGTGCAGCTGCGGCTGCTGAAGAAGATAGTCGCAGTGCTTGCCGAGAAAGCTGTCGGCATTTTTGGTGATGGCGATAAGCGGCATGTTGTTCTGCGAAGCATAGAGAACTATGTCCGTCAGCTCCGCCGTGTTGCCGGAGTTGGAAATGGCTATCACGGCATCATCGGGCGTCATCATGCCGAGATCGCCGTGACTGGCCTCCGCGGGATGAATGAAGTACGCGGGAGAGCCTGTGGAGGCCAGCGTCGCGGCTATCTTGCGCGCCACATGGCCGCTTTTGCCCATGCCCGTGACGGCTATGCGTCCCCTGATGCCGAGAAGGCAATCCACCGTGCTTTCAAAGACTTCCCCAAGACTGTCGGCCAGGATGCAGAGGGCCTGCGCTTCGTCGCGCAGCACCTGCCGTGCTTCGTCAAGATACTTCATCGTGCGCACTCGGCCCTTTCTGAAAAAATGCGTCGTACCTCTTCAAGGTCTTCCGGAGTGTCCACGCCGGGCCCCATGGCCGCCACTTCAAGGACACGAATGGCTATGCCCGCCTGAAGCACACGCAGCTGCTCCAGCTTTTCCGTATTTTCCAGGGAAGAATACGGCAGCGAACCGAAGTTCATGAGAAAATCACGCCGGTAGGCGTACATGCCGAGATGGCCGAAGTACTCGGGAGCCGTGCCCCCGGAACGGGGAAATGGAATGGGACTGCGGCTGAAGTACAGCGCGTTGCCGTTGTGGGCCCTCACCACCTTCACCAGATTGGGGTTCTGTGCCTGCTCCGTGCTTATGGGATAGCAGAGCGTACCCATCTGAAGCGAGGGATCGTCAAGCATGGCGCGCGCCAGCTTTTCCATGGAGGACGGCTCCACCAGAGGCTCGTCGCCCTGCACGTTCACGTAGATGTCGGCCGGATGACTTCTTGCCACTTCAATGAGCCTGTCCGAACCCGAGGCGCAGTCGGGACTCGTCATCACCGCCCTGCCGCCGAAGGAAGACACGGCCTTCATGATGCGCTCATCGTCCGTGGCCACCAGCACCTCGTCGAACAGCGTCACCTGACGCACTCTTTCATACACGCGCTGCACCATGGGCTTGCCGCATATATCCACGAGAGGCTTGCCCGGAAGGCGCGTGGATGCGTATCGGGAAGGAATGACGGCTATGATGCTCATGAACGCTTCTCCTTGGCAACGGCGTCGAACTCACGAATGAGCGAAAGAAAGGCCGGAAGATCCCTGATGGCCAGCATGTTCGGCCCGTCGCAGGGAGCCTTGTCCGGGTCGGGGTGAACTTCCATGAATATGCCCGCCACGCCCACGGCCGTCGCCGCCCGCGCCAGTGTGGGCACGAATTCCCGCTGACCGCCGCTGCACGATCCCTGCGCTCCGGGAAGCTGGACAGAATGCGTGGCGTCGAACACCACCGGAGCAAATTTCTTCATGATCTCAAGGCCGCGCATATCCACGACGAGATTTCCGTACCCGAAAGTGGTGCCCCGCTCGCAGAGGGTGATCCGCTCATTGCCCGTGGAGCGGGCCTTTTTGAGCACGTTTTCCATCTCCCACGGCGCGAGGAACTGGCCCTTCTTGATGTTCACGGGCTTCATGGTGGAGGCGGCCGCCAGAATGAGATCGGTCTGACGGCACAGGAAGGCGGGCGTCTGCAGATAGTCCGCCACTTCGGCCACGGGAGCGGCCTGCCCGGCGGTATGGATGTCGGTGAGCACCGGGATGTTCCGGCTTTCGCGGACTTCGGCAAGGATGGAAAGACCTTCCTTCATGCCCACGCCGCGGAATCCCGCACCGGAACTGCGGTTGGCCTTGTCGAAGCTGGACTTGTACACGAAGGGGATGCCCGCAGCCGCAAAAATTTCCTTGAGCGCGGCGGACACTTCCAGCGCATGGGCGCGGCTTTCTATGGCGCACGGCCCGGCTATGAAGAAGAGAGGCAGGGCGTTGTCGGCCTTGATATACGGTTTACCGTTGAATTCAAGTTCAAACATGGGGACTCCAGGCCCGTCGGGCGAAAAAAGGAAACAGAGGGATGAAGTATAAGTCATGCACCGGCCGACTTCAAGAGACGAGTCTCCAGAAGTCGCCGCGAATCGTTGTCGAAAGTCCGGAACCGCGCGGCATGTTTTTGTGAGCGGCGGAGAAAAAGGCATGGACGCCTCCTCAAAACCGACCTATACTGGCTCATCACACCTCTTGTGCGGATGCTACAAATCGAGCGTTGAGTTCAACTCTTGAAAGGAATGATTCATGTCTGCCTCACCAAAAAATCTCCGCCCCGTGACACTTCAGCCGGTTCATCTTCATGATGTCGTCGTTCTTCCGGAGAAGTATGGGTTTTCCGGCGCTTGGTGTCAGGGAAAACCTGTGGCTCTCGCCCACATGTGTCGCCGGGGACGGCAGCACGGCAGGCAGGCGCCCTTCTCTGCACCTGTACGCACCGTGGAAGAACCGTGCATCTGGGGCGGACTTTTTCAGATCCACTACGGACACTTTCTCATCGAGTCCATGCAGAATCTGTATGCCTTTCGCCGTCATCCCGAGCGGCGCATAGTCTGGCGCAACGGCTCCATGGATGCTCTGCGCCCCTGGCAGCATGATCTTCTTCACCTCACGTAATGCGATCGCAACGGCTACGAGTTCGTCAACGAGCCCACGCTGTTCCGGGACATGCTTTTCCCCGTTCCCGGGCTGATGTGTGATGTCTGGCTCACCCCGGAACAGGTCGATGCCTTCGCGGTCTGTGAGGAAACGGTGCAGAAGGGGAAAAAAGTCTGGCTTTCCCGCTCCGACGTGAACTCCGACAACATCGTTTTCACCAACGAGCGGGAGCTGGAAGACATGCTTGCTTCCCGGGGATGGCTCATTGTCCATCCTGAAAATCATTCCCTTGTGGAGCAGGCCGGCATCCTGGGCTCCGCCGAAGTCGTCATGGGCTGCATAGGCTCGGCCTTCCATACGATGCTTCTGCTGAAGAACCCCGGCACGAGGTACATCGTCATCAACCGCATGAACGGCGCGGAAGAAGCCCATAATCTTCAGTTCGATCTCATAGCCAGGGCAAAAACCGACGACTATTACGTCTGGGAGCCGCCCAAGCACGACGCCCCGCCCCTGCGCCGACGAAAGATCCATCACTCCTGGCCATGGTACGCCTTCGATCTTGAAGCCATACGTCACGAACTGGAGACAAGGGACGACTTTCTCGGGGACATGACAGGATGCCCCGGCATGACGCCCATCAAGGACAGGACGGCCGTGAACGACACCGGCCGCCCCATTCTCTTCAACATGGACGTTACCGCCGCGGATCGTCTCTACTACTTCTACCGCTGCCTGCGCAGGAAGGCCCGGCCCATCAAGAACGCCTGGACGAATCTTCAGCAGCGCCTGTGGACGAGCCTTCACAGGAACTGATGCCAAGTTCGCGCACGACGCGCTCCAGCATCTTCGGAGCCACGTTGAAGGAGTAGTCGAGTTCCAGACGCTCCGTATCCTTATGCGCATCCTTGCCGGACGGTCCCACGGAAGCGATGGGAACATCGAGCGACAGAAGGTCGTCCATGGCAAGGGAGAACACCTCTCCCCAGCCGGGCATGTTGTCGGCCAGCGTCTTCAGTTCGTCGGGCTTTCCCTGAAAACCCATGTAACTCAGATCCATGATGCCGCTGAAACATTCCACCAGACTGACGTTGCCCACGCTCTTCTCCAGATCTGCACAGACGCCTTCCATGACGGCACGCAGACGCCGTTCCTTCT
>CAJJMX010000139.1 GCA_905192935.1 uncultured Mailhella sp. | reverse complement strand
TCGGAACGGACTCCCGTCTTCTTTCCCCGGAGGTTCTGAATGCAGGCGGAGCGACGCTCATCGTCGTTCCGGCACTGGCCTTCGACAGGCAGGGGTTCAGACTGGGATACGGCGGCGGCTACTATGACAGGATGCTCTCCGAAGCCTGCTGCGCAAGCGTGGGACTCGCCTTCCACAAGCTTCTGCTGGATCGTCTTCCCCACGACGCGTGGGACAGGCCCGTCGGGGCCGTATGTACCGAGGAGGAACTTCTTTGTCTCTGACCTTGCTTCCCTTTCAGTTTCCGGGCATTCCCGGCGTGGGCTGCGCATTTTCCATGCGCGGCTTCGGCAGCGTCTCTCTTTCCGGAGACGAGAAGGCCGCTTCTGCAGAAAGACGCTCGTCTCTGCCGTCCCTTCTCGGTGTGCAGGCCTTTGCCGAAGTGCATCAGGTGCACGGCGTGCGCACCGTCTTCGAGCCAGAGGCGCAGGACCCTGCGTCCACGCCGTCGGAGCAGGGCGACGGCATGGCCACGTCCCGCCCCGGCCTTGCGCTCATGATAAAGACGGCCGACTGTCAGCCCATCCTTGTGGCGCACGAGTCCGGACGCTTCGTCATGGCCGTTCATTCCGGCTGGAGAGGCAACAGGCAGGACTATCCGCGCATTGCGGTGGAACAGTTCTGCGAACATTACCATCTGGAGCCCCGGGAGCTCTGGGCCGTGCGGGGACCGAGTCTCGGACCGGCGGCGTCGGAATTCGTGAACTTCGACAGCGAGTGGGGACCTGATTTTCTTCCGTGGTACGACGGCGCGCGCCGGACCATGGATCTTTGGATGCTGGCCAGGCATCAGCTTGAATCGGCCGGGATCATGCCGGGGCGCCTCCTGAGCGTCGATCTGTGCACCTTCGACAACGCGGATCTGTTTTTCTCCTACAGGCACTTCAGGCAGAGAGGCAGCAGGGACGGGCGGCAGGGCAGCTTCATCTGGATCCGTTCCGGAGAAAAAGCGTCCTGACGGGCGCTGTCGGCATATCGTTAAAATTTTTTAATGCGTGTTGTCCTTCCGAAAAGCCGCGGAAAGGACGACGCGCAACATCATGCGCTGCCTTTGCGATGCGGACCCGCTCATGAAAAGTGCTGCGGCACAGGAAATTACAGGATTTTTTTTCGTGTCGCGTGACCGGTCGGGACGGAGAAAAAAGACGTTTCATCATATTTTTGATGGAATAATGCACAATCTACCATAAAATAACTGTTTATTTTTTTTACAAAGCAGGATACGCATAACCCGACGTATTATTTTCCAATACCGGAAGAGAGGCCGGTGACGGAGGGCTTTTTTTCGTCCTCCGTGCGGAAGATGATGCTCTTTTCCGGCAAAGCCGGAACATCCCATTCCATCCCATCCGAGGACTTTATGAACGTATCTCTCAGAGTGATGCGCCGGGTCTCCATTGCCGCGCGCAGTCAGGCCAGATTTGTCGCCGCTGCCCTGCTTTCCTTCGGGCTTGTGGCGGGTTCCGTTTCTTTTGCAGACGCCGAGGGTTTTGCCATTACCGAATGGAGCGCCCGAGGAATGGCTCTCGGCGGCAACGCGGGCGGCGGCATGGTGGCCCGTGCCGACGATCCTTCGGCCGTAGCCTACAATCCTGCGGGCATCACCCAGATTCCCGGCACGGCCGTGCAGATGGGTATGGCCCTTTCCGCCCTGAATTTCGACATCACCCGTGCCGATACCGGCAGAACGGTGTCCACCTCCAATCAGGTGTGGCCCATTCCCCATTTTTATGTGACGCATCAGCTCAACGACAGCTGGTGGCTCGGCATAGGCGCCTTCACCCGTTACGGCCTCGGTTCGCAGTTCCCGGACAACTGGACGGCCCGTTCCGCCAATACTCCCGCCTCCATGCCCATGCTTGCCGGAGGCATCAAGTCCGTCACGCTGCTTTCGAGCACCATCAATCCCAACATCGCCTACAAGATCAACGATGTGTTCTCCGTGAGCGCCGGTGTGAGCTACACCTGGGGCTATCTCAGCCTGAACGAGCAGTATAATCTGAACATGGGCGGCTACATGGGAATGGGCGCCGGCCATGCCGACGCGCGCATCCATTCCGAAAGCGGCTACGCCTTCGGCTACAACTTCGGTCTGCACGCCCGTTTCAACGATCAGTGGAGTGCCGGTCTCACCTACCGCGCCAGAGAGGACATGACCTTCAACGGTCAGACCCGCTTCCGCTTCTCTGGCGATCAGAGGGTCGTGGGGGCTCTGATGAAGCCCGTCATGCAGACCTGCAATGCCGACGGCAAGCTCTCCATTCCCGATGTCATCACCCTCGGCGTCATGTACAAGCCGCTGTCCAATCTGAGCTTTGAAGGCGACGTCGCCTATACCGTGTGGAGCCGCTACCGCAACCTCACCATCAACATGCACAGCCCCGTCACTCCGCAGTTCTTCGAGCAGAAGAACTGGCGCGACACCTGGGCCTTCACCTTCGGCGTGGAATACGCTCCCCTCGACTGGCTGACCCTTCGTGCGGGCTTCACCTATGAGACTTCTCCGCTCAAGGATTCCAACTGCTACGACTATCTCGTTCCTTCCAACGGCCGCAACTACTACACTCTGGGCGCGGGCTTCAAGTATGAGAACTGGACGCTCGATCTTGCCTACATGTACATCGACGTGCGCGACATCAACTACAGCAACAGAAGCAGCGTGCAGGGAACCACTCCCATCATTGCCACCTATGAGGGCAAGGCTCACAACAGCTATGCCCACAACTTCGGCGTGACCCTGGGCTACCGGTTCTAAGTCCGTACCGGTTCGGCATCGTGAAGGCTCCCCCCTCCGGGCGGGAGCCTTTTTTCATGATTTCCGTCCTCTGGCCTTTTTTGTTCTTTCCGGTAGAATGACGCCTCGTCGGCGGGGCCGTCGCCCTGCCTGAAGCATGTTGCTCCATGGTCTCAAGAGATTTTTCCATGGGCAATTCTTTCCCCGGAAGTTCGCTTCCGGGAAACTCCATGGAGGAACCTGTGATGGAAACCATGAAACTTCAGGACAGGCCCTATGTCGTCTGCCATATGTCCGTGTCTCTGGACGGCAGGGTGACGGGCGATTTTTTGCGCCTGCCCCAGTGTGAGGCGGCAACGAAGGCCTATTACCGCATTCACAGAGAATACGGCGCGAGCGCCTTTGCCTGCGGACGCGTGACCATGGAAGAAAGCTTTACCGCGGGTTTTCATCCCGACCTGTCCCGTTTTGCCGACATCGTCATTCCTCCCATGGATCACGTGGCCGACGAAAACGCCTCCTTTTTCGCCGTGTCCTTCGACAGGCACGGCAGTCTCGGATGGAAGTCGTCGCACATTGAGGACGAAGATCCGGGATACGACGGCGCCCATGTCGTGGAAGTGTTGTGCGAAAGCGTTCCTCAGCCCTGCCTGGCCTATCTGCATGACAGAGGCGTGTCCTGCGTGTTTGCGGGCAAGGACGACATGGACATGAAACTGGCGCTGCATAAGCTGAGGGACATTTTCGGCATTCGCCGGCTTCTTCTGGAAGGGGGAAGCGTGCTGAACGGCGCTTTTCTTCGTGCCGACCTCGTCGATGAGCTGAGTCTCGTCGTCATGCCCGTCACGGCTGAAGCCGGAGACAGGAATCTCTTCGACGGCAGCGTGATGAGACGCTTCTGTCTTGAGGACGTGCAGAAGCTTGAGGGCGGCGTGGTCTGGATGCGCTACCGCAGGGTTCGTGAGAAATAGCCGGCCCGCACAGGAGGGCTGTCGCGAGGGCCAGGCTCGGGACGAAGCGCCGGAACATCGTTTCCCGTAAAGGGTGAGCGATCTGAGGTTTTGCCCCGGTCTTTTCGTGCAGGCCGGGCGGCATCATTGTTTCATGCAGATGGCGAAAGGCCGCGCACTACAAGAAGCCGGGGATTTCCGGCGGAGGAATGCATGCTTTTGGAAATGGGACTCATAGCAGGCGGGATTCCTGCAGGATGGGGGCTGCGACGCCACGCCCTCGTGGTGAAGCGGGTGAACGAGGCCCTGGCATGGACCGTGCGCATCATGCTTTTTCTGCTCGGTCTTGCCCTCGGGCTTGATGACGCTCTGCTTGGTCAGCTCAGAAGTCTCGGTCTGTACGCCGTGCTCATCAGTTCCTTTTCCGTGACGGGCTGTTTCGTGGCGGCAGCCCTTCTCGGGCGTTATGTTTTTTTGGAATATGCTCCCGGCCGGGGCGGTTCTGCGGCGGGAGAGCGGAGCGGCAGTCGCGGTTCCTTCACGGCACTGGCTTTCTTTGTGGCCGGCGTGATCCTCGGCACCCTGCGGATACTGCCCGTGGGAACCTTGGCGGGAGAAGCCGCCGTGTGGGTTCTTTATCTTCTTCTCGTGCTGGCCGGAATGACCGTGGGCTTTGACCTGAAGGCTCTCGGCATCATTCGGGAACTTCGGTACCGCATCCTGCTTATTCCCCTCGGCGTGGTGGCGGGCACGCTTTGCGGCAGCGCTCTGGCCTGGCTCGTGCTCTCCTGCTTTTCCGCGCTTTCGCTGCCGGAAGCTCTGGCCGTGGGAGCGGGGTTCGGATACTACAGCCTGGCCACGGTCATCATCACCAGTCTGGGAGATCCGGGGCTCGGCTCCGTGGCGCTTCTCTCCAACATGATACATGAAGCGCTGGCTCTCCTGCTTCCGCCGCTCGTCATCCGCTTTACGGGCCGTCTCGGCCCTGTGCTTGCCGGAGGCGCCGCCGCCATGGACACCTGTCTGCCCGTCATCGCCCAGGTGAGCGGGGAGAAATGCGCCGTGCTGGCCCTTTTTTCCGGCATGTGCCTTACGCTTCTTGTGCCCGTCATCGTGCCGCTGCTCATGGCGCTGCGCTGAGGCATGCCTTTGGAAAACTCCCGCGTCGTTTCCCCTTGCGAGGATATCCCGGCAACAGGGAATGTCCCGTCGAAGCGCATAGTTTTTCCGGAACGCGGACATGAAAAAAGGCCGCCCTTTTGAGGGCGGCCTTTTTTC
>CAJJMX010000138.1 GCA_905192935.1 uncultured Mailhella sp. | reverse complement strand
ATGAAGCTTTTTTGCAAGTTCGCGTTCCTGCTTCTCCAGCCGGTGAAGGTCCAGTCCGCAGGCATCGAGAAAGGAGAGATTCTCCGTGATCTCGTCGCGCAGGCGCAGGATCTCGGGAATGCTGCGGCGCATCCGGCGCTTGAGCTGGGAGAGCTCGTACAGTCTGGCTTCAAGCTCGTCGGGGTCGTATTCGCTTTCGGATGAGGGCGTGGAGCGGAACCGCCTTGTGAGTTCCCGGGCTTCCTCTTCAAAGTTCATCAGCGCATCGAGCGAGGGAGCAAAGCTGTCATCCTCCTGGGTCAGGGCGTGGAGCAGCCGTTCCAGCTCCCCGAGCATGGCGGAGAGTCCGCCGCCTTCGCCGCCGAGCATGAGCTCAAGCCCCTGTTCGTACTGCGCGCGCAGATGTTCCACGTTCTTGAGCTCCGCACGGGCCTTTTCCAGCCTCTCTTCCTCGCCTTCCTCGGGAGCAACGCGCTCGATTTCCTTCTGCTGCATTTCCAGAAGTTCTCGCTTCTCGCTCAGCATTTCCATGCGCTCCAGCAGCCTGCGCCGCTGTTCCGCCACATCCTTGAGTTCGCGCACAAGGCCGTCCCTGCGGCCGATCAGCGAGGGATCGGGCAGAAAGGAGTCGATGAGCGCGGCCTGATAGGAAGGCTGAAGCAGACGCTGCTGGCCGTGCTGGCTGACATGGAAAAGCAGCGCCGGACGCAGAGCCCGCACCGTGTCCTGAGAGGTGAGGGAGCCGTTGAGGAAAAAGTGACTGCGCCCGGAGGAAGCGGAAAGCTCGCGCCTGAGCACGACTTCTTCCTCGCCCTGTTCTCCCTGCCTCGTGAACAGCGCTTCGACCTGCGCCTTGTCCCTCCCGGGGCGTACCATGTCGGTGGTGAGCTTGTCGCCGAGAACGAAGTTGATCGCCTTGAGAATGAAACTCTTGCCGGCGCCTGTTTCGCCCGTAAGCACATTCATGCCGTCACCGAACTCCAGTTCCATGTCGTCGATCAGGGCAAGACCGCGTATGCGCAGATATTCCAGCATAATACCACCAGAAAAAAGTTGAGGGGACAGTTCCCCGACAGCAACATCTTTCTTTGAAAAACGATCAAAAGTCAAGATTAAATTTATTTTATGGTAAATGAAAAATTGATTTATCAAGCGATGGCGGGAAGAGAGTCAACAGAATGTTGTTCTTTTTGTGGGAAGCAGACGGCGCTGAGGAGCGGGGAAGGACGGAGGAAGAGAAGCGTCCAGAACGGGAAAAGGGCTCCCGAAGGAGTTTTCCGGAGTCGGGATCTGATACCGACGGGAAAGTGGGCTTTTTCCGTACGACTGCGGGAAAGGCGGCCGTGTTCTTCGGGCCTTTCAGAAGGGCAGGCTTTCGGAAAAGTACGGCCTTGCCGTGTGCCGGGGCTGCGGCAGGTCGGATGCGGAGATGGCGCCGGCATCTGAGGCGGGGAGAGTCGCGGGGCAGAGGAGCGGGGCGTGAGGGGAAGCGCGGTTCAGACTTGCGCTGAGGCACGCAGAGGGGAGGGCGGGCAGGAAGGGAGTCGCGCGGAAGAGTTGTCCGGGCAGGGCCGGGACCTGGAAAAGAAGAGGGCCCGAAGACGCGCGAGGAAAAAGACGCGTCTTCGGGCTGGACATCAGCCTTTCAGGGCCTTGCGGAAGCCTTCGGCGGAACGCTCGATGACGGCGTCTTCCACGGCGAAGGACAGACGGATGTAGCCGGGATAGCCGAAGCCGGAGCTCGGGACCGCAAGCACGAGATTGTTCGTGAGGCGTTCCACGAGGCCCTTGTCGTCTCCGCCGGGAGCCTTGGGGAAGAAGTAGAACGTGCCCTGGGGCGGCGTGAACTCATAGCCCGCGTCCGCGAGGATGGAGGCCAGCTTGTTGCGGCGGCGGGTATAGATGGCGAGAGCCTCGTCCGTGGAGGTGCCGAGGCATTCGGCCATGAGGTACTGGCCGACCACGGGGGGATTCACGAAGCCGAGCACGCGGTTGGAGAAGATGAGACCGTCCATGAGCTTGTCCGCGTCTTCCATGTCGGGATTGACGGCGATGTAGCCCACGCGTTCACCGGCCATGCCGTAGTTCTTGGCAAAGGAGCTGATGACCACGCTGTGCCTGTAGAGCGGCAGCGCGGCGGGCACTTCGATGCCGTCGTAGGCAAGGAAGCGGTAGGGCTCGTCGGCCACAAGATAGATGATGCGGCCGATGCGCTTCGAGGCTTCCTCCAGCATGGCGGCAAGGCTCATGATGTCTTCTTTGGAATAGACCGCGCCGGAGGGATTGTTGGGCGAGTTGATGATGAGCGCCCGGGTGCGGGGCGTGATTGCCGCGGCCAGAGCCTCCACGTCGGGACCGAAATCTTCGGCCCGGCAGGGAACGGGATGAAGCGTGCCGCCGTGATTGCCTACATAGAAGCGGTATTCTCCGAAGAAGGGAGCCACGGTGAGCACCTCGTCGCCGGGTTCGAGCACGGTATGGAAGAAGGCGTTCATCACGCCTGCCGCGCCGCAGCCCAGCATGACGTTCTGAGCCTTGAGGGGCGTTTTCTGCTGATCGCTCAGCCATGCGGCCAGCTTTTCGCGTGCCCAGCCGAAACCTCCGTTGGGCATGTAGCCGAGAATGCCGGGTTCGGACAGACGGGCGGCAAGAGCGCTCATGGCGCGGGCGGCTTCGGCGGGCGGCGCAAGGTCGGGATTGCCGAGGCTGAAGTCGCAGACGGCGTCGTCTCCGTATTTTTTGCGCAGTTCGATACCGGCTTCAAACATGCGCCGGATCATGGAACCCTGAGAAAGGTTCTGCTCCATGGCGGAGCTGAGAACGGAAGCAGACATGGCATTCTCCTTGAAAGAGGGAAAGAAAGCAGGGAAAAAGGATTTCGATGCCGGAAGAGACAGGGAAGGCACGGCGCGGACGGCGGCGGGATGAACTTCAGCACGGGCGGCGGGTATGGTAAGAGCCGCGAGGGCCGCTTCCAGTCTGTCGAGCCAGAGAGCCACGAAGGCCGGGTCGTCGGCAAGCCCCCGAAGCTCCGCCTGACAGCGGAAGCCGGCGGCTTCAAGACGGCTTTTCCACGACGTGGGGGAAGGCCCCGCCATGTCTTCCAGCGTGTGCCGGCCCACCACGGAAAGCAGCGGCAGAAGCCACACCCTTCCGCTGGGCGCCGCCTCGGCGGTGAGCGCAGGCAGCAGCATGTCGAGCCCGTCGAAGGCGGGAGTCTCCTTTGTGGCCTCGTCGGGACGCACCATGCCGGAGCCGACCATGCAGGCCACGTGGATATGAGAGTCCCTCGCGCGCACGGCTTCGCCCCAGCGGCGGTAGAGGATGTCGCATTCATGGCGGCTTCCGTGGGCCATGCAAACCACGGGCTCGTGGGAGGCGCGCAGAGGGGAAATATGTCTGAGCAGCGTTTCGGCGGCCTGCGCCACGCATTCATCGTCAGGATCAAGGCTGGAGAGCAGGGGACGGCCGAGACTGACGGTCATTCTGCCTTCCTTCGCAATGACGCGGCAGTCGGCGGCCACGCCGTCGTATTCCATGCCGGGAATGAGATGCAGAGGCTGGACGGCGACGTGCGTATAGCGCTCATAGCGCATTCTTTTCAGTGCCTTGAGCACGGAGTCGGATTTCGTGCGGGAACTTGCGAGTCTGAGACGCATGGTCTCGGAAGTGAACGCCCAGCGCACGGGCAGGCGGAAGCGTGCTTCCGTGGCGGCCTGCACGGCCCGCAGAGCCGCAGCTCCGCGGATGTTGCCGCAGCCGTAGGCTACCAGAAGAACACCACGCTTCATGCCTTGTCCGCAGAGAACGTTTCTTCGGTGAAGAGCTGGAAGCCCTTCCTGCGCAGAAGAGCGGCAAAAAGACCGTCGCCGTCGATCAGCGTGTGCGTGAAGGTGCCGTCGTAAATGCGCCCGCAGCCGCAGGAGGGAGAACGGGCCTTGAGAACGGCGGCCGAACAGCCGCATTCTTCGGCGATGTACAGGGCGGCTTCCGCACCGGCGGCAAAGGCTCCCGTGACGTCGTCGCCCGTGGCGGACACTACGCTCTCGCCCTTTCTCTCGCTCGGAGTGCGCGGCGTGGGAAGTCCGCCGAGCACTTCGGGACACACGGGCACGGCTTCGCCCCTTTCCACGAGCGCGGCGATTTCCGGACGAAGATTCGAGCGTCCGTCATAACGGCAGGGGGTGCCTGCAAGACAGGCGCTCACCACATAGCGGCAGGGTTTGGGAAAGTCAGTCAAAGGAGATCTCCACCTGTTCCTGGTTGTCCTTGCGCCGGACTATGGTGCCTATTTCCCATGCGTCGGTATGCATGGACTTGAACCGGGGAAGCATGTCGTCGGCCGTGACGCGGTCGGTGATCATGATGTAGCCTATGCCGCAGTTGAAGATCTGGAGCATTTCCGGCCAGGTCAGGTTTCCCTGTTCCTTCAGCCAGTTGAAGATGGCGGGGCGTTCCCAGCTCGAGAAGCGGATGCTTGCGCATACCGAGGGGGAGAGCACGCGGGGGATGTTGTCGTAGAAGCCTCCGCCCGTGATGTGCACCATGCCCTTGATGGGCAGATCCCGCATGATGGACTTCACCTGATCGGCGTAGATGACGGTGGGCGTGAGCAGCACGTCGGCAAAGGTGCGGTCGGTGCCGGGAACGATGTCGTCGGGCTTCACGCCGCTTTCCTCATAGATCTTGCGCACCAGCGAGTAGCCGTTGGCATGGAGGCCGGAGGAGGCCAGTCCTATGATGACGTCGCCCACGCTGATGGTGGAGCCGTCCACGATGTTCGGGCCGTCCACGATGCCCACGCAGAAGCCTGCCAGATCATAGTCGCCGTTGGCGTACATGCCGGGCATTTCCGCCGTTTCACCGCCGAGCAGCGTGCAGTTGCTCATCTTGCATCCCTCCACGATGCCGCCGACAACGGTGGTCGCCTGCTCCACGTCAAGTTCTCCGCAGGAAAAATAATCGAGGAAGAACAGCGGCTTCGCACCGAGCACCAGACAGTCGTTCAC
>CAJJMX010000137.1 GCA_905192935.1 uncultured Mailhella sp. | reverse complement strand
TGCGCGAGCGGAACGTCTGATAATGCTGCTCCGCAAGCACCGTGGTCGGGCACAGAAGCGCCACCTGACGCCCGTCGCAGGCCGCGCGGAAGGCCGCCCGAAGCGCCACTTCCGTCTTGCCGAAGCCCACATCCCCGCAGACCAGCCTGTCCATGGGCACGGGCTTGTCCATGTCCGCGAACACTTCCTGGATGGCCCGGGCCTGATCGGGCGTCTCCTCGAAGCCGAAGGTCGCCTCGAACTCGTGATACATCTCTCCCACGGGCGAATAGGAAAAGCCCTTGGCCACCTTGCGCCACGCATACATCTGCATGAGGTCGGCCGCCACCTTCTCCACGGCCCTGCGCGCCTTTTCCCGGCTGCTCGTCCACGCCGTGCCGCCGAGCCTGTCCAGCGCCGGCGGCGGTCCGTCGGCCTTGAACTTCTGCACCACGGACAGCCGGTCCACGGGAAGATAAAGCCTGGCCCCCTCGGCGTATTCAAGAAGCAGATAGTCGTTGTCCACGCCGGTGTTGCCGGGGCTCATGCGGTGCAGTCCGCCGAAGCGTCCCACGCCGTAGTCGCGATGCACGAGAAGATCGCCCACGCGCAGATCGTCGTACCGGTCAAGACCGCGGAACGCGCCCGAGGCCACGCGGTGCGAACTCTCCGCCTTGGGCTGGAGCAGCTCCTCGCCGAGCACGAGACAGCCGTCCCACACAAGGTCCGCGCCCTGCCGGTACGGCGCCACCACGGCATACAGTCCCCGCCCCTCGGGATCGTAGCGCAGCGACGGCAGAATACCGTCCTGCTCCGCCAGCTTGAGAAACTTGCGCCTGCCCCGCTCCGAGGCGAAGGCCAGCACCACCTGCCTGTGCGAGGCCGTCCAGGACCTGAGTCCGGCGGAAAGCTGCTGCCAGGGCCTGTCCTGCTCCGTCCGGCCCGGGAAAAGATCGGCAAAGCTGTGCAGCGTGTGCTCGAGAAGATCCTCGCCCGCCTTCTCCGTGCCCATGGTCAGAGACTCGGCATAAAGCCGGGGACGGCTCTCCAGCGCCTTCACGGCGTCCTCGGCACTGCGCACGGCCATGTGCACGGGCTGCACGAGACTGCTCTCCTCCGACTGCACCCGCACATGCTCCCGCCAGCGGCGCTCCGTCTCGGCAAGATCGTCGCTCACCTCGCTGCGGCCCGGCAGAAAGCACATGGTGTCCGGCGCAAGCCAGTCGTCCAGACTGGACGCGGACGCGTACAGACAGCCGGGCAGAAGACGCGCGTCCTTCTGCTCCAGCGCCGTCTCAAGAGAGGCGCGGGAACGCTCGCTGAGCGTCTTCGCCCGCACGGCGGACTTCCAGAAGGCCCGCACGCTCTTCTCCCACGCGCTTCCCGAAGCATACGGCGTCACGGGCAGCAGCGTCACCTCGTCGAGCTCGCCCACGGAGCGCTGCGTGACGAAGTCGAACACGCGCATTTCATCCACGGTGTCGCCGAAGAACTCCAGCCTCACGGGCTTCTCGTAGCCCGGCGGCAGCACGTCCAGAATGTCGCCGCGGCGCGCCATGTCGCCCGCGCGCGCCACCATGGGCACCCGCTGATATCCCCACTCCGTGAGCTGCTCCAGAAGAAGCTCGGGAGAAATGTCCTCGCCGCGGCGCACCGTCATGACCCGCGAGTCCAGAAAGTCCGGCGGCGGCAGAAGAGGTATCAGGTTGTCCAGCGTGAACACCACGCCCTTCGCCTGTCCCGTGCGCAGGGCGTACAGAACCGCAAAGCGCTCCGCCCACCCCTCCCGGCTGAGGGACCTCTCGCTGAAGGGCGGAAGACAGACCCACGGACGCTCCCAGACCGGTCCGGCAGACGCCCCGCGCCCCTCCCCGGAACGGGCGTCGACACGCCCCACGGAAAGCTCGGGAGTAAAAAGCGTGGTCAGACCACGCATGACGGCAAGAGCTTCACGGCTGCGCACCGCCACGGCCGCATGACGACCGGAGCGCACCGCCTCCACGGCCAGACGCGCCAGCGTGGCCGATCCTGCGCGGCTCACGGTGAGACCGGCGCTCTCTTCCATCCCACGAAGCAGAGTTTCTTTATCCATGATGAACAAACGGCATGAAAAAAACAGAAAAAAGCCCCTCGCTTATGAGGGGAACACGTTTTCTCATCCTATCAGCAAGCCGCCCGCTTCGCAACAAGACCGCCGTGAGAGTCTGCAAAAAGGCCTCCCGCCGGAACGCTCTCCGCCCATCCGCGCCCAGGACGTCAACGTCCCGCGCCCTCCTCGCGGCCCGCCCTCCGCCGCCCTTCTCCCATCCTTCGTCCGGCCGTCCCGGCCCCGCCGACCGGCCGCGACCTGTCCGGAGCCTCAGGCCTTCCCGCCTTGCCCCCCCGCCCGGACGCGGCCCGGGGCCTGTCTGCCGCTCCGCCTCCTTCCCCGGATGCGGAAACATCTTCGTTCCCCGGCGTTCCGGCGGTCTTCGCCGTCCCTGCGGACTTCGCAGCGTCCGTCCTTTTTCCCGGCCGCCTTGCCTTCGCGCAGAAACTCGGCTACCCTGACTCCATGCAGCACGACAGGCGGATACTTCGCATATTCTTCGTCATGATGGCGGAACGCCACTGGCGCAGCCATCTCTAAAAGACGCACGGCTCACGTCCGAGGCGTCTTTGCCCGCGTCCCCTGCCGGGCCCTCTCCGCGTCCTCTTCCTGAGCGTGCGGAGCTTCTTCCGCAGCCTTTCCGCTCACCTTCGCTCCGTGCTCCTTCGCTTTCCGGCACAGGGATGCCCCGCGCCTTCCGGACTCTCCTTCACGGCCACTGCGGCGGCACTCCGCCGCCCTGTTCCGGCGCTTCGCCCAAAAGCGCCTCATCCGCAGCCAGGGAGATTTTCCGTGACTCTTTCCCTTTCCCCCAGACTCGTCCTCATGAATCTTGCCGGCAGCGCCGTCCTGGCCTTCGGCCTCTACAATATCCATGCCCTTTCCGGCGTGACCGAAGGCGGCATACTCGGCGCCACGCTGCTTCTGCATCACTGGTTCCACATTTCTCCGGCCTGGTCCGGCCTCGTCATGAACGCCGTGTGCTACCTTCTCGGCTGGAAGCTCATGGGCGCGGGCTTCGTCCTTTATTCCCTCGTGGCGGGCGGCGAATTCTCGCTGTTCTACGCCCTTGCCGAACAGTTCCCGCCCCTGTGGCCCCAGCTTGCGCACATGCCCCTCGCCGCCTCCGTGCTCGGCGCCCTGTTCGTGGGCACGGGCGTCGGCCTCTGCGTGCGGACGGGCGGCGCTCCCGGCGGCGACGACGCCCTCGCCATGAGCATCGCCCATCTTACGGGCTGGAACATCCGCTGGCCCTACCTTCTGAGCGATCTCATCGTCCTTCTGCTCTCCCTCTCCTACATCCCCCTGGAGCGCATGGGCTACTCCCTGCTCACCGTCATCTTGTCCGGTCAGCTCATAGGCTTCGTGCAGAGCGTCGGCACAAGGGCCGGTCAGAGCCCCTCCGCCTGACGCTCCCCCGCTCTTCGGAACAGGGCGGACCCGCTTCAACGCATGAGGGCCCCCGCAGAAAAGCGTTCCGGCAACGGCCGCGCATAACGCTCATGAACGGGGGCTCTTTCCCCTTCTTCCGCCTGCCGGACGACCCGTCAGGTTCCCTTGCCGAAAAAGCCCTGCCGGGCTCTGCAATGCCGTGCGGCGGCAGCGTCCGGCAGGCTTTTTCCTCTCCAACTTGAGGAAGGCATCCCGCTTCAGCCCGGCGAAGCATCCCGTCCGCGCATGTTCCTCTCCGTACAAATACGCCTGAAAACGCCCGGGGCGCCGGATGCACGCCGTCTCGCCCTTCATGCCCAAGACACATTCTTCAAATGTTCCCGTCTGCGGACATCCGTTCCATAAGTTTCGCCGGATACCGCAGAGCATGACAGACACTTTTTCTCCTTTGCGGCCCTTTCTTCTTTTTTTTACGGAAAAAATCCCCTCGTCATCCGGCCGCATACCTGTCCCGGCAAGACCCTGTCGAATAATCTCGAAGAACGACTTGACGCGGCCCATAAAAATCATTTTTATCAGAGAGCGTCATCCGGCATTTTTTCACATACGCATCCTTCATTTCCGCAGGAGATTCCCATGATCACGAACTGGCCGCTTGTTTTCTTCACCGTGTTCTCGCAGCTCGGCACGGGGCTCGCGCTCTTTGCCTGGTGGAAGGACCATCACGGGGACTCTCCCAGCGCCCGTACCTGGCAGACCTCGGCCATAAGCGCCATCGTCGCCGCGCTGGCCGGTCTTGCCGCCTTCAGCGGCCTCGCCTCGGGCGTCATGCTCGCCTCGCAGATCTGCGGCCTCATCCTCATCGTCTGCGCCTTCGGCGCCTGGAAGGGCTGCTCCCTCTGCGGCCTCATCGCCTGGATCGCGGGCGCCGTCTGCGTCATGGCCCAGGCCGCGGCCGCCGTTCCCGGAGAGGTGTTCACCACCTCCGGCCTCTTCCCCCTCGCGCTCTTCCCCCTCTGCACGGTCATCCTCGGCGCCGTCTTCTCCCAGCTCAAGCAGATGGGCGAACCGGACGATCCCGCCGTGCGCTACGGCCGCTTCTACCTGCCCCTGCGCATCTGCCTGTGGCTCATGCTCGTCATCACGGCCATCGCTCCCTGCCTCGCCTGGGAAGATCCCTTCATGAGAAAGTCCGCCATCATCTGGATGCAGACCCAGCTGTACTGGATGGGCGTCATCTTCAGCGGCGTGGTCATCGGCCTCTCCCACATGGGACGCATCACCCTGCTCGTTCAGGCCGTCGTGGCCTTCATCAGCATCACGGGCCTGCGCACCGCCTTCTATGCCGACGGCGTCCACGGCATCATCGACATGAGCACCCTCTACATGCACTGATGACGAAAAATTTTCCTGACGCCCGGGACTTGACAAGCCATGCCGCTTAGTGTAGCTATGTCCCGTCGCGTATGACACTGCGCTTCATTGCGCGGAGAGATGTCCGAGTCGGCCGAAGGAGCTCGCCTGCTAAGCGAGTATACGGGCTTAAACCT
>CAJJMX010000136.1 GCA_905192935.1 uncultured Mailhella sp. | reverse complement strand
GGCAAGGCAGGGGACCAGGGCGTACCAGTAGCCGAGCTGCCGGATGCCCTCGCCTCCGGTGACGGCGATGAGGGCCGTGGCGCCTCCGGGCGGATGGAGGGTGCCGGTCATGAGCATGACGGCTATGGCCGTGGACACGGCAAGGCAGGCGGCAAGCCAGGAGGACTCGGGGAAGAGGAGCCCCAGGGTGACGCCCGTGAGCGCGGAGACGAAGTGTCCGCCCACCAGATTGCGGGGCTGCGCCAGCGGACTTTGTATGGCGCCGAAGGCGAGCACGGCCGAGGCTCCGAAGGAGCCGATGAGCAGGGGAAAGCCCGTGTTCTTCGTGACGTATCGCTCGAGCAGGGCTATGAGGGCGATGGACAGGCAGCTTCCGAGCCAGGAGAGAAGGATCTCCTTCACGCAGGCGCGCGGCGGCGTTTCTCCTCCTCCGCGCATCTTCTTGAGTACGTTTGTCATGTGTTCTCCCATGCCGGACGCGGTCCGGCTGCCGGGAACCATAGGAGAAAAGCGGCGGGAGGGCTGTGCCTTCGGACACGAAAGGGGCGTTTTTTTCGGAAGATGCGCCGTGGGAAGGAGGCGGGCAGAGTCTCGGGGAAAGGCGGGCCCCGCGGTGCGGAGGGAACGTTTTTTCGGCGCGTGCCGCAAAGGTGAGCGGAGGCTCCGGGAGAGGCCTGAACGGTTTGACTTTGCCGAAACTCTCATGCAGGCTTGATGCATATTTCATGAGGAGACGCGGAATGTCGTATGCAGGCGTCGAACTGGTGAGAGCACGTCCTGAGGCATGGCGGGAGCTGATGCTGTCGTTGCAGGAGGCCTTTGCCCCTGCCGTTCAGGAAGCCTTCGGAAGAAGCGATTACGGGCCCGTGCCTTCGGATGAGGATGTTCTGGCCTCATGCAGCGCCCCCGGGGCGCAGGTGTGGCATGTGGTCCAGGGAGCGGCGCGCGTGGGCGGCGCCGTGGTGCATATCGATGAGAAGAGCGGCCATAACGAGCTCGAGCTGTTTTTCATTTCCCCGTCCTTTCACGGCAGAGGGCTGGGACTGGCGGCATGGCGGGCTCTTGAGGCCAGGTATCCGCAGACGAAGGTGTGGGAAACGGTGACGCCGTACTTTGAAAAGCGGAACGTCCATTTTTACGTGAACAAATGCGGCTTTCAGGTCGTTGAGTTCTTCAACGCCCGCCATCGGGATCCCGGTCTCGTCGTGCCCCTGTGCCGGAACGGCCTGCCCATGCCTGGCATGGACGAGTATTTTCTTTTCCGCAAGGTCATGAGATGAAAGGTTCCTCGCGGACTGCCGCGTCCGCAGGGGAACCGTGTTCCGGGCCATGACGGCGGGATGTCGGAACAGGGCGGGAGCCGCGTTTCTGCCGGAAGAGCGGAGACGGAAGGAGACGCGGGGGACTGCATTTTTCCGGGCGGAAAGGGCCGGAGAGGTATCTCAGCGTTTCTGAAAAAAAAAGGCCGCAGCGCGATGCTGCGGCCTTTTTTCTACAGCGTGGGACGCTGATAGAAAAGTCCTTTGAGTTCCTGCGTCTTTATGGTGTTGATGAAGGAATGGGGATCGACTTCGCGCACGGCGTGGACGACCTTCTTGCTCTCGTCGCTGGACACGACGGAATAGACGAGGCTGCGTTCCTTGAGATGGAAGGAGCCTTCGCCCCGGAGTATGGTCGCGCCGTGCCGGGAGGTGGCATAGATGACTTCGCACACCTTCTGCGGGTTGTCCGTGACGATGAAGAGCGTTTTTTTCTGATAGCGCTTGTAGAGCGTGTGCACGACCTGCGTGGTGGTGTACTGGAAGATGATGGAGTAGAGGGCCTTGTCCCAGCCGAAGGTGAAGCCGGCCACGACGAGAAGTATCACGTTGAAGTAGAGAACCACGTTCCAGGCGTCGATGCCCTTTTTCTGGGACAGATAGATGGCGATGAAGTCCGTGCCGCCGCTCGTGGTGTCCATGCGCAGGCACAGGCTGATGGAGAAGCCGTTGATGATGCCGCCGAAGATGCTGATGAGCAGGGTGTCGTAGGTGATGATGTAGGAAGGAATGAGATCGGTCAGGATGCCGGTGAGCACGATCATGAGACAGGAGTAGAGCGTGAACTTCTTGCCGATGTAGCGGAACCCTATGTAGATGGGGATCATGTTGAGCAGGAAGTTGACCACGGCAAAGGAGAGACGGATGTCCAGAAATCTTTCCGCAAGCCGCTGAATGAGGATGGTGAGACCTGTGGCGCCGCCGGGATAGAGGCCGCCGGTCTGCACGAAGGTGTTGATGTTGAGCGCCATGAGCAGTGATGCCAGGCATACGACGAGAATGGTCTTAGAGTCGTCTTTCCAGCTGAAGAGCATGGGGGAACCCCTGAATGAAAGGTTGTGGTCTTTGAGACTTCTTTACGGGTTCCTGAGAAAATAGCAAGAGGCCCGCAAAGGGCCTCCTTTCTGCGGATTTTCAGCGCGTCAGCTTCGCGCCTTCCAGGTGAGCAGCAGCGCCGAGTGAAGGATGACGGCCACGGAGCCGGCGTTGTGGATGAGCGCGCCCGTCACGGGATTGAGCAGGCCGAGCGCGGCCAGGATGACGGCGGCAAAGTTCAGGGCCATGGAGAAGGAGAGGTTGAAGCGTATGGTCTGCATCATGCGCCGGGAAAGACGGACGGCGTGCGGCACTTCGCCTATGCCGTCGCGCACGAGCACGATGTCCGCGGCGTCCACGGCGATGTCGCTGCCCATGCCGCCCATGGCCATGCCCACATGGGCCCTTTTCAGGGCCGGGGCGTCGTTGATGCCGTCGCCGGTCATGCAGACGCGCGCATGTTCCTCCATGAAGCGCATCTTGTCCTCGGGCAGACATTCGGCGTGCCATTCCCGTATGCCGAGCGTCTCGGCGATGTGACGCGCCGCCTGCCTGTGATCGCCGGTGAGCAGCACGGGCGTGATGCGCGCCTCCTTGAGAGCCTGCACGGCCGCTGCGGCTTCGGGCCGCACGGTGTCGGAAAGGGCGATGAAGCCTGCGGCGTCGCCGTCCAGGGCCACCCATATGACGGTGCAGCCTTCGCGCACGAAGGAGGCGGCCTCGTTCAAGGCTTCGGAGGAAGGCGCGGCTCCCTGTTCCGTGAGGAAGGCGGCGCTTCCGGCCATGACGCGGCGGCCTTCCACGGAGGCGAGAACGCCGCGCCCCGGGATCATGCGGAACTCTTCCGCCTCGGGAAGGGGCGCGCCATGCGCCGATGAAAAGCCCTGCGTCACGGCCCTGCCCAGCGGATGCTCCGAGCGCCGTTCCGCCGCGGCGCAGAGCCGGAACAGCTCTTCCGCGCCGAGGAGAGGGGTCACGCTGCGCACCTCTCTGACCGCGGGCATGCCCATGGTGAGCGTGCCCGTCTTGTCGAAGGCGCATATGTCCACGTCGGCGAGGCGTTCCAGCGCGTCGCCTTCGCGCACGAGCATGCCGTGTCTCGTCAGGTTGCCCGTGGCCGCCACGATGGCCGTCGGCGTGGCCAGCACGAGAGAGCAGGGACAGAAGACCACGAGAATGGTGACGGCGCGTATGATCTCGCCGGTGACGAGCCATGTGCCGAGCGCGGCCAGAAAGGCTCCCGCGACTATCCATGTGGCCCAGCGGTCGGCCAGACGCACCACCTTTGCCTTGCCCGCATCCGCGGACTGCACGAGCCGGATCATCCGCTGTATGGAACCGTCGCTGCCGTCTTTGGACGCCCGCATGTCGAAGGCTCCGTAAAGATTGACGGTGCCGCTGTACACCTCGTCGCCTTCGGCCTTGTCCACGGGCAGGGACTCGCCGGTGAGCAGGGCCTGATTCACGGAACTTCTGCCCGAGACGATGACGCCGTCGGCAGGCACGGTCTCTCCGGGCAGCACGCGTATGGCGTCGCCTTCGCGCACGTCTCCGGCGGGCGTCATGATCTCCCGTCCGTCCCTGAGCAGCCTTGCAGTCTGCGGACTGAGACGGACGAGCTTTTCTATGCCCGCCCGGGCCTTCGCGGTGGTGGCCTCCTCCAGAAGCGCGCCGAGCTGCATGATGAAGGCCACCTCGCCGGCGGCGAAGTCCTCCCCGATGACGACGGACGCCACAAGCGCCGTGGCCACGAGAACGTCCGCCCTGATGTCGAAGGCCGTCACAAGACCGATGACGGCCTCCTTCAGGATGGGCACGCCGCACAGCACGATGGCGACCCATGCGGGGTCGACGGGAAAGGCGCCGGGCAGGAACATGCTCAGAAGAAGAGCCGTGCCGGAGATGATGAGACAGAGAAGTTCCGTTTTGAAGCCGTGCCAGAGCAGCAAAAGATCTGTCGTTGTCATGGGCGCCCCTTCGTGCAGGAGTTGTTTCGATGAAAATACCTATAGGGGTATAGGTTTGTCAAGAAGGATAAACGACGCCGGGCCATGACGGGCGGCAGATCCAGAGGAAGGGAGGAAGGGGGGCGGGATCAGTTCATGTTGGCGAAGCGTTCCACGGCCTTGGTGAAGCTGGCGATGGTCTGGTCGGCGTCGCCGTGTTCTATGCCGTCGCGCACACAGTGGCGTATGTGGCCTTCGAGCACCACCTGACCGGCTTTGTGCAGGGCGGACTTGGCGGCGTTGATCTGGGCGAGAATGTCCTCGCAGGGCACGTCCTCGTCGATCATGCGGTCGATGGCCTGCACCTGACCGATGATTTTTTTCAGGCGGCGGTGCAGGTTTTCGGAATCCATGCATTGTTTCATGCGGGTACCTCCGGCCCCGAGGGTCGGGGCATGTTTTCCGCCGAAGTTGCGGCTCCCGGCTTTGGAGCGGCAGGGAAGGACGCGTCCTGCATGGCGGCATCTTGGCGGGACACATGACGCCTTCGGGGAAGGGCGTCGGAACGAGTGTATCTTAACTTCTTTTGCCTTCAAAGAAGGCGAAAGGCGGCCGTGCCGGAGCGTTGCCGGGCGAGGGGCCGGAGTTTCGGCGGCGGAGCCTGGGAAGAGCGTTCCTTTTCAGCAGAAGGAGGGACCTGTGAGCCGTCCGGGGTCGTCTGA
>CAJJMX010000135.1 GCA_905192935.1 uncultured Mailhella sp. | reverse complement strand
CCAACATGAGCGTGGGCATCAATGTCATCATGGACATTCTTCCCAGACTCACGGCTCTGCTCGGCGATGCCTACGATGTGGAAATGATGGAAATCCATCACAACAAGAAAAAGGACGCGCCCAGCGGCACGGCCCTGCTTCTTGCCGAACCGCTGCTCGCCGCCAAGGGTCTTACCCGCGCCGACATCAACACCAACCGCTTCGATGTGCGCGAGCCCCGCAAGCATGCGGAAATCGGCATTCAGTCCCTGCGCGGCGGCGATGTGGTAGGGGTGCACACCATCTACTACATGGGGCCCGGCGAGCGCATTGAGATCACCCATCAGGCCCACTCCCGCGAGAACTTCGCCAACGGCGCTCTGCGCGCCGCCCGCTGGATAGTCTCACAGAAGCCGGGCCGGTTATATAACATGCAGGACGTTCTGCACGACTAGCTCCATCAAGACGAAAGCCGCGTTTTCCGCTTCCACGAAGCCGGAAGCGCGGCTGTCCCGTATCGGGGGACCGCGCCCCGAATCACCTGTCATCCGGCGCTTTGTCCGGTCGCAGGGCGTCAGGCAGCCTGCCTGAACGAATCAGCGGCATCCGACGGACGGGACTTACCCATTTTCTGCGGAAACGCTCCAAGCTACATCCGGCCGAGCGGCCATCGAGGTTCCCCATGCATATCGTTCTTCTTCAGCACAACCCCATTCCCGGCGACTTTCACGGCAACGCGCACAAACTGGCCGACATGGCCCGAAAGGCCGTAGCCGCTCATCCCGCAGCTGCGGGAGAGCGTACCCTCTGCGTCACGCCTGCCTATGCTCTTGCCGGCATGCCCTGGGAACCCCTGAAACACATCGGCGGCTTCTACCGCCGCTGCCGCGACGCCGCCCATGAGCTTGCCGAACTGCTTGCCGACGGGCCCGACATGCTCATTTCCCTGACCGGCGCAGAAGTGCCTCTTTACGTCCTGCTCTCGCAGGGCCAGCTCATCGCGCTGGCCAGACAGGCCAACGGCGTGATACGCATTCCCGGAGGTCCTTCCCTCTATCTGCCGGAAACCGAACCCGCCTGGGCCCATCAGGAAGCCCTCGGACTGCTCAAGAGCGCCCGTGCCGCGGCATCGGTGGACGCCGTGCTCTTCACTTCCGCCGAGCTCTTCCTTCCCGAAACCCAGGAAAAGAGTGAAATGCACTGCTCCGCTCTCGCCGGTCTGTGGAAGCTGCCCGTCATTTGCGTGCATCAGTGCGGCGCCGTGGACAGTCTCATCTATTCCGGCCGCAGCTTCGTGCTCGACGCTTCCGGCGAGGTGGTGGCCCGTACTTCCGCCTTTGAGGAAGCCGCCGTGGCCATCGATCTTTCCAAGGATTCCGTCACGGCCCATGCCGTGGCCCTTGACGGTCAGACGGCTCCCGAGACCGTACAGAGCGTGCCTGAACGCCCCGAAGCCCTGTTCCGGGCGGCCGCGCTAGGCGTGCGCGACTACGTGAAAAAATGCGGCATGACCGGCGTGGTGCTCGGTCTGTCCGGCGGCATGGATTCCGCCCTCGTGGCCTGCATCGCCGTGGAAGCCCTGGGCGCCGAAAACGTGCTTGCCGTGCTCATGCCCTCCCGCTGGAGCACCGATCACAGCGAAACCGACGCCGACGTGCTCGCGAAAAACCTCGGCATTCAGACCGCCAACGCGTGCATCACTCCCATGATGGACGCCTTCGACACCGTGCTCGCCCCGCTCTTTGCCAAGCTGCCCGCCGTGGAAAACGACCTCACAGCCGACAACATCCAGCCCCGCATCCGCGGCACCCTGCTCATGGCCTTCGCCAACCGCCTCGGCCGCGCCGTGCTCGGCACGGGCAACAAGTCCGAAAACGCCGCAGGCTACTGCACCCTGTACGGCGATACCGTGGGCGCTCTTGAACCCATCGGAGACATCTACAAGACCGAAGTGTACAAGGTGGCCCGCTGGTACAACGAAATGCGCGGAGAAGAGATCATTCCCGAGCACATTTTCACAAAGGCTCCCTCGGCGGAACTGCACCCCGGCCAGGTGGACGAGGAAAGTCTGCCTCCCTACGGCGTGCTCGACGCCGTGCTGCATGAACTGCTCGAAAATGCCGCCAACCCCGAAACTCTTGTCGTTCCCGGTGTTTCCGACGAAGTCGTGCGCAGTGTCGTGCGTCGTCTGGCCTCTTCGGAGTTCAAGCGTCATCAGAGCGCCCCTGCGCTCAAGCTCAGTTCGTGCACGCTCGGCATCGACTGGCAGGTGCCCGCAAGTTCGCACGCCCTGTAGGCAGATGTCGCGATTTCGACCGCATTAAACCTTCAAGGAGGCTGTTTTCAGCCTCCTTTTTTTGTCGCTTCACAAGATTTACCCTACTTTGTGCGTGACAGAACAGGCGTCCATCCTATAAAGTATACCTGTTTAATGTCATTCTAACCACGGATATGCTTCATGAACGCCTCTTCTCCCGCATGGCTGCCCCACATTGCCGAGGGCGCGCCCGTGCATCTCAACATCATTCCCCGTTCCCTCCAGTCCTACCTGGACGAAGCTGCCGACCATTTCGGCGACCACAAGGCCGTCATTTTCCAGAATCTCACGCTCAACTACAAGCAGCTCAGAGACAAGGCCGAAACCTTTGCCGCCGCCCTGCGCGAACACGGCCTGAATACGGGCGACAGAGTGGCCATCATGCTTCCCAATCTGCCTCAGACCATCATTGCCTTCTGGGGCGCGCTCAAGGCGGGAGCGACGGTGGTCATGACCAACCCCCTCTACATGGAAAAGGAGCTGACCCATCACTTCAGTGACGCCACGCCCAAATTCCTCATCACGCTCGACCTGTTCTGGAATAAAATAGAACCCCTGCGTGAACGCCTCGGCGTGCAGACCTGCGTGGTTTCCCGCATTGCCGACGCCCTGGCCTTTCCGCTGAACATTCTTCAGCCCATTCAGGCCAAAAGGCAGGGACATCTGCCTGAAGTGAAGTTCAACGGCCATTCCGTCATTCCCTGGAAGGCCATGTTCAAAACCGGCCGCCGCTACAGCGAAGAGCCCAGGGATCCCGCCTCCACGCTGGCCCTGCTGCAGTACACCGGCGGCACCACGGGCTTCTCCAAGGGCGCCATGCTCACTCACGGCAACCTTTCCGCACAGATCCAGCAGCTTCTTGCCGTCATCCACTGCGACGCCTCCAATTCCTCGCACAGCTTTCTCAGCATCATGCCCTTCTTCCACGTGTTCGGACTCATGGGCAACATCGTGCTGCCCGCCGTGCTTGCCGCATCCACCATGCCGGTGCCGCGCTATTCTCCTCATGATGTACTGGAGCTCATCAAGAAGCACCGTCCCACCTTCTTCGTGGGTGCGCCTTCCGTGTACATCTCCCTCATGCAGCAAAAAGACATTTCCCATTACGACCTCACCTGCATTCAGCTGTGCATATCCGGTTCGTCTCCCTTCCCGCAGGCCAGCCTCAAGCAGTTCCAGGACATCACCCACGCCAACATCACCGAAGGCCTCGGTCTTACCGAAGCTTCGCCGGTGGTCATTGCCAACCCCGTGTACGGACTTCAGAAGATAGGCTCCATAGGCGTGCCCATTCCGGAAACCGAAGCCCGCATCGTGGATATTGAAACCGGAAAGACCGAACTCGGCGACAACGAATGCGGCGAACTCATCATACGCGGCCCGCAGGTCATGAAGGGCTACTGGAACCAGCCCGAGGAAACCGCATCCACGCTGGCCGACGGCTGGCTGCATACCGGTGACATCGCCTACCGTGACAGCGACGGCTACTACTTCATCGTGGACCGCAAGAAGGACATGGCCATCGTCGGCGGCTACAACGTGTTCCCCCGCGAGATCGACGAAGTGCTGCACGAATACCCCAAGATCAAGGAAGCCGTATCCCTCTGCGTGCCCCACAAGGCCCGCGGAGAGACCCTCAAGGCCTACATCGTGCCCAAGGACGGCGAAAAGATCACCGTTTCGGAACTGGCCGCCTTCTGCCGCACCAAGCTCGCGTCCTACAAGGTGCCGCGCATCTTCGAATTCCGCGATGAGCTGCCCAAATCCATGGTGGGCAAGGTGCTGCGTCGTGCCCTCCGCGAGGAAGAGGAAAAGAAACAGCGCGAGGAAGAAAAAAAGCAGGAGTGATGACATGAGACATGAAAAAGCGCCGTCGGGCGCTTTTTTTGTGTCTCGGGTCGGCCGGGCAGACAGAAACTCCGGCCGAATCTCATGAAGCGTTGCCGCATGGTAAAGACCGGCCTCCCGGAACAGGACAGCCCTTCCGTCACCTGTTCTTCCGCCGGGAATGACTGCCGCATGAGAAAGCCCCCCGACGAAAAAGACCGGCCGCTTCTCTCCCGCCCGATGCAGGGGTGTCCATTCCAGGACTGTCCTGCGCGATGCAAAAAAATTCTCCGGCATCCGTTTTTCCTGTTGACACTGCTTCCTGAATCCCCTATAAGTTTCTTCACGCCACGCGGGAGTAACTCAGTGGTAGAGTGCAACCTTGCCAAGGTTGAAGTCGCGGGTTCAAATCCCGTCTCCCGCTCCACGAAAGAATCAAGGCTTACCTACGTAAGCCTTTTTTCGTATGCGGGCATAACTCAACGGTAGAGTGTCAGCTTCCCAAGCTGAAGGTTGCGGGTTCAAATCCCGTTGCCCGCTCCAATATTTCAAGCGTTTATGTGTCATTTCCACATAAACGCTTTTTTTGTATCACAGCCCGTATCACATCAAAGATAAAAAATAATAAAAAAGTTTGGAGGCGGAGGGGCCAAAAAAAATCATTACTCAAAGGTTCCAAAGTGGAAGCCTTTTTCATGCCCCCCTAGGAACATAACTAGTCTCTGCTCTGGGATGATGACCGGCATATGTCTTGTCCTCTGCTCCCACTTCACAGTATACTAATACTAACAAGCCACCGTTTTCATCAGTGAAAAAGAGGAGGAAGATCATATGTCCGACAAAATTTCTCTTTCTGAGGTTTGCACCCGATGGCGTGCGCCTGCCGAGGATATCTTCTCGCTGGTC
>CAJJMX010000134.1 GCA_905192935.1 uncultured Mailhella sp. | reverse complement strand
TCCCGGCGTGGTATGCTGATTTCTGATTTTCGGCGAAGCGCGGTATCTGCATGATAATGTTGCCGGGCTTCGTCTGCGTATCATCGTTTTTTTCAAGACGGTCTGCTAGAGTTGTTCGGAACGGAAAAAGCAGGTCCGTTTCATGAAGGCGGACATGCGGCCGAACCTTTCATCCCGGGGGCATTATGGAAGCACGAGCGCTTGAGCGTCTGAACGCTGAACTTGCGGAGGAACAGGAAAGACTGAGGTATCTGCAGGGACTTTTTCAGGGGGAAGCCATGCCGGACATGCTGGACGACGCCATGCACATGGAGTCCGTGCGCTTTGCCGGAGCGCTTGCGGACCGCAGCGCAAGGCGCCTCAGCGTGCTGCGCAGGCTTTCTCTCGGAGGATCGTGGGGCGAGAGATACTGCGAGGACTGCGGGGAGCCCATTCCGCTTTCCCGCATCCTTGCCGCGCCGGAATGCGTGTGCTGCCGGGACTGCCAGGCACGACGCGAGGGCGAGGCGGCTCCGGATTCGGAAGACTGATTGTGACCTCGGATGTCATCGGATTGTAATATTGATGTCACATGGCTCTGGCATGCTGCTCCGAAATCAATACGTCAGCTGATAACGGAGTATGAGTATGTCGCTTTTTACAGCCATGCAGCTTCTCGGCGGTGTGGGAATTTTTCTGTATGCCATAAAGCTCATCAGTGAATCCCTGCAGATGGTAGCCGGCGAGAGGCTGCGCAACGTCATAGGAATGTTTACGAAAACGCCCGTTCTGGGCGTTTTTTTGGGTACGGCCGTCACCATGGTCATCCAGAGCAGCAGCGCCACCACCGTCATGACGGTGAGCTTCGTGGACGCCGGACTCATGAATCTCATGCAGGCCATCGGCGTCATCATGGGGGCCAACATAGGCACCACGGTCACGGGGCAGATTCTGGCCTTCAGGGTCAAGGACCTGGCCTATCTGTTCGTGATCGTCGGCGTGCTGCTCATTTTCGTCTGTTCCTCCAAGAAGCTCAAGCATGTCGGTGAAGGGCTGCTCGGTTTCGGACTTCTTTTCATAGGCATGCAGACCATGGAAAGTTCCATGGCCTTTCTGCGCGACAGGCAGGACATTTTCCTTGCCTTCAGCGACAATCCTCTGCTCGGTCTTGCCGCGGGCATGTTCCTTACGCTGCTCGTGCAGTCGAGTTCGGCCACCGTGGGCCTGACCATAGCTCTCGGCGTGCAGGGACTGCTTCCTCTGGAAGCCGCCATACCCATCATTTTCGGCGACAACATAGGCACCACGATCACCGCAGTGCTCGCCGCTCTCGGCACGGGACGGGCCGCCCGTCAGGCCTGTGCCGCGCATGTGCTGTTCAACGTCATAGGCGTGTGCATCTGGCTGCCGCTCATGCCTCTCTGGATAGGCTTCATAGAAGCGTCCTCCACGTCCATCGGGCATCAGATCGCCAATGCCCATACCATGTTCAACATCTGTAATACGCTTCTGTTCCTGCCCTTCGTGCGGCCCTTTGCCGCGCTCATACGCAAGATCATTCCCGATGCCGAGCATGTCGACCGTCGCGATGCCGTGTATCTTGATCCTCTTCTCATCCAGCGCACCCCCGTGGTGGCGGTGAGCGCCGTGAAGCATGAATGCCGTCATATGGGCGAGATAGTGATTGATCTTCTTGAGCGCACGGAAAAGGTGTTCTTCGAGCGCAGGGAGGAGGAAAAGGAAGAGGTGCTTCGTCTGGAAGAGAAGCTGGACGGACTGGAAGAGGCTATCCGAAGCTATGCCTCGGACATCATGCAGACTGGCCTTGACGGCAAGGATGCGGAGATACTCGAAGCCTGCGTGGTGAGCGCGGGCGACCTTGAGCGCATAGGCGACAAGGGAAAGCGTCTCATAGACTTTTATGAATACCGCAGGAAGAGGGGCGATGATTTCTCTCCCGAGGCCATGAAGGAGGTGCGTGCGCTCTTCCATGAGACGCGCAGGTCCGTCCGTCTGGCGCTGGCCGTGTTCGACGCCGAGCCGTTCACCGAAAAGGACAGGGCCGCGCTTGATGCTCTGGCCGACAGGGTGCGCGAACAGGAATCCCTGCTTCGTGCAAGTCATGCTTCCAGACTCAGCACGGGGCACTGCTCTCCGGAATCCGGGCTCGTGTTCATCGATGTACTTGGAGCTATAGAACAAATAGCGTATCGTTCAAGAAAGATCGCCGATCACATGGCCGGTCAGCAGAACGCGGAGGCATAAGTCGTGGCCGAAAAGAAAGAAAAGACTTCAGAGACGCAGCAGGCAGGTCAGAAGAAGGTGGATCTCTCGGCTCAGGACTATTACCTGAATCGGGAACTGAGCTGGCTCGACTTCAACGCCCGTGTTCTTGAAACGGCGCTGGACGAAAGACTTCCTCTTCTGGAACAGACCAAGTTCCTCGCCATATTCTACAACAATCTCGACGAATTCTTCATGGTCCGCGTGGCCAAGGTACTGCGTCAGTACCGCGAGGGGACGGCCAGTTCCGAGGCGGACCGCATGACGCCTGCAAGGCAGCTTGCCGAAATACGCCGCAAGGCGTCGGCCCTGCTTTCGAAGGCCAGCGAGCACTGGCAGAAGAAGCTCGTGCCCCTGCTTCGGGAGCGGGATGTGCACCTCGTGCACTACGATGAGCTCACGGAAAAGCAGCGGCGTTTTCTTCTGGCCTATTTCCGCGACGAGATCTATCCCGTGCTCACGCCGCAGGCCATAGATCCCGGGCATCCCTTCCCCACCATTTCCAACCTCAGTCTGAACTTCATCATCCGACTTCAGGGCAGGGACGGTATAGCCCGGTTTGCAAGATTGCGCTGTCCGAGCAACGTGCCGCGCTTCATCTTCATCCCCCGCAACAAGGAGGCCAAGACCTACGCCTCCCTCGGCCTCAAGGCCAATGTGCGCGATGCGGACATCCTTCTTCTTGAGGAGCTCATCGAGGAGCATCTCGGGCTGCTGTTCCCCGGCTACACGGTGATGGATTCGGGGCTGTTCCGCATCACGAGAAATACCGACGTGAACATCGACGAGGACGACAGCGACGATCTGCTCGAAGCCGTGCAGGACATGGTGGAACAGCGGCGTTTCGGCGGCGTGGTGCGCCTTGAGACGGCGCGCGGCATGTCCACGGATCTTTCGGAGTTTCTCATCAAGCACTTGGGGCTCAAGCCCTTCCAGGTGTACCGGGTGAAGGGACCGCTGGCCTTTGCGCAGTTCATGTCGCTGTACGGACTCGACAGGCCCGGTCTCAAGATTCCGAGTCACAGTCCGGCGGTGCCCGCCATCCTGCAGACGGACAGTCTCTTCCGCATCATCCGCAAGCAGGACGTGTTTCTGCATCATCCCTACGACAGCTTCACTCCCGTTTTGGACTTCGTGCAGAAGGCCGCCGAAGACCCGGATGTCATTTCCATCAAGCAGACGCTTTACCGCGTGGGCAACGATTCTCCCATAGTGCGCTCGCTCATCGAGGCGCGCAGGCACGGCAAGCAGGTGACGGCCGTGGTGGAGCTCAAGGCCCGCTTCGACGAGGAACGCAACATCAACTGGGCTGAGGAGCTGGAGCGCGAGGGCGTGAACGTGGTGTACGGCTTCGTGGGCATGAAGATCCATGCCAAGCTCTGTCTTGTGGTGCGCCGCGAGGCGGAGGGCGTGGTGAGCTACGCCCACATAGGCACGGGCAACTACAATGCCTCCACGGCCAGGATGTACACCGACATGGGCATTCTGACCTGTCAGCCCGATATCTGCGCCGACATGGCCGATCTTTTCAACGTGATGACCGGCTATGCGGAAAAGGACAACTACAGGGAGCTTCTCGTTTCCCCGAATGCCATGCGCCGCAGACTCATAGAGCAGATTCAGAATGAGATTGCCGTCTGCGCCCGCGGCGGCGAGGGCGAGATCATCATGAAGTGCAATCAGCTTGTGGATCGAAAGATCATCCGCGCGCTGTATGCGGCGTCCATGGCCGGCGTGAAGGTGAATCTCATCGTGCGCGGCATATGCTGCCTCATTCCGGGACTTCCGGGAGTGAGCGAGAACATCACGGTGCGTTCCATCGTGGGACGATTCCTCGAACACGCCCGCGTGTACTGGTTCCACAACGGCGGCGACTCCTGCATGTTCATGGGCAGTGCGGACATGATGTCCCGCAATCTGGACCGCCGCATAGAGGTGCTCACCCCCGTGCTCGACGAGAACATCCGCCGCACGCTTCTTGAGGTGCTCAGACTTCAGCTTGCCGACAACATGCAGGCATGGGAGCTCAAGAGCAGCGGCGAGTATGTGCGTCTGCGTCCCGGGGAAGGCGTCGATCCGGTGAACTCCCAGGAGCTTCTTCTGAAGCGCTGAATTATTTCGTCATGGAGGAATGTATGGTCAGAGCAGCTGGAAAGAACGGCAGAACCCGCAGGTCCGGCACGAAGAGCCGCGCCGGTCGTGCAGGCATGGCGGAAGCGGCGGCTGTGAGCATGAGCGAGCAGGTTTCCGCCGGATCCGGGAAGGCCGACGCCGACAAGGCAGAGACGACTTCTCCAGAAGACGCGTGCATCGTCGGACAGCCTGCGGCATGCGCACAGGACAAGGACACGGAAGCCGAAGAGTCCGGGATGCCCTCTGAAGAGCAGAAGCACGAGGAAGCCTTGGCGGACTGCGGAACGGAAGCGGCTCCTGCCGAGCGTGTTCCCGGGGAGATGGACCTGCTGCGCGGCGAACTTCTCTGCGAGGAGCTGGAACAGAACGCCGTGGAGCAGATGTTCAGGTGGATGAAGGAACATGCCGCAGGAGAGGAGAGTCTCCCGGCAGGAGCCGGAGAGGTCTCCGGCACGGCGCTTCTTGAGGCCGTGCATCATGGTCGTCATGTGGCGGAGCTTTCGCTTTTTCTTTTTGAGGCTCTGGCGCGCAGGTTCGAGCTTGATGTCCGCTGGGCAAGGATCCTTGTGCAGGCCGCGCTCTGGCACGACCTCGGCTTTGCCGTCGGCGGGCGTCGCCGTCATCACAAGCGCAGCATGGAA
>CAJJMX010000133.1 GCA_905192935.1 uncultured Mailhella sp. | reverse complement strand
GTCCTTCCATTCGTCTTCGGTGGGCGCGCGGCGCGTGAGCGTGCCGCCGGGAACGCGCAGGCCCGGCGCGAGATCGGCGGAGGCGACGATGCGGATGCCGTCCTTTTCTATGTCGGCCATGATGGCGCGCAAAAGAGCGTCGTCGCCTTTTTTCTTCAGGCTGAAGAGAAGCTTGGCGGCTCGCCAGTCGGGACGGAATTCCAGAGCCTTGGGCTTGCTGATGGAGCCCGCCATGCAGACGCGGGTCACGCCGTGCTCCTTGAAGAAGTCGACCATGCGGCCGAGCTGTCCTAAGTGGAGCAGTTCGAACACGTCGGCGCATTCGGCGGTGGCGGGGTCGGTATGCCCCTGAAAGCCGCAGATGATGACGCCGAGACCTGCGGCGCGGGCCTGCCGGGCCACAAGGCGGGGGAACTGTCCGCCGCCTGCGATGATGCCGATATTCTCTGCCATGGGAACTCCGGGTTTAAAAAAATCGGAAGCAGTATAAGCCTATCCTTGTTGCTCTGCAACCGTGAGTTTTTACCTTCCGGAAGGCCCGAAGACGAGGAAGAGGCCGCCTGGAGAGGCACTTTCCCATATCCGCGCTTGCTCTTCGGGCATTATCCTTGTATAAATGGGGCCTTCCAACGTGTGTCCGGGACCGGTCTCCGCATCTTTGGGGAGTGTGTCTGCGGATTTGTTGCGGCCGACAGCAGAAAGCCGCACATGACGGGCCGCACTGTCGGCCATGAAAGGTTTTGCCATGAATATCGCTCACAAGATTATCAGTGCCCACCTGGTGGAAGGGAAAATGATCCCCGGCAGGGAGATCGGGCTTCGTGTGGATCAGACACTGACGCAGGACGCCACGGGTACCATGGCCTGGCTTCAGTTCGAAGCTCTCGGACTCCCCTCCGTCCGCACCGAGCTTTCGGTAAGCTACGTCGATCACAACACCCTGCAGATGGGATTCCGCAATCCCGACGACCATCGCTTCCTGCGCACGGCGGCCCAGCACTTCGGCGCGGTGTATTCCGCTCCCGGTACCGGCATCTGCCATCAGCTCCATCTGGAGAACTTCGCGAGACCCGGCCGTGTGCTGCTCGGCTCCGACAGCCATACTCCCAACGCGGGCGGCATGGGATGTCTCGCCATGGGAGCGGGCGGTCTTTCCGTGGCTCTCGCCATGGCCGGAGAACCCTACAGCATTCCCATGCCCAAGGTCGTCAAGGTGTGGCTCACCGGCCGTCTGACCGGATGGGCGCAGGCCAAGGACGTCATTTTGCACATGCTCTCCCGCCTGAGCGTCAAGGGCGGCGTGGGACGCATCTTTGAATACTGCGGCCCCGGCGTGAGCACGCTTTCCGTGCCGGAGCGCGCCACCATCACCAACATGGGCGCCGAGCTCGGAGCCACGGGCTCCCTCTTCCCCTCCGACGAGCGCACCCGCGAATTTTTGAAGCAGATGGGCCGTGAGCAGGACTGGGAACCGCTCTTTGCCGACGAGGGGTCTCAGTACGACGAAGAGATGGAAGTGGATCTTTCCTCCATCGTTCCTCTGGTAGCCCGTCCCCACATGCCCGACAATGTGGTCCCCGTGGCGGAACTTGCCGGTCTGCATGTGGATCAGGTGGCCATGGGCTCCTGCACCAACTCGTCCTATGCCGATCTGCATCTTGTGGCCGAAACTCTGCGCGGCCGTCGCGTCTGCCCGGAAACCGACACCTGCATGGCGCCCGGCTCCCGGCAGGTCTTGACCATGCTTACGGAAGAAGGCTCGCTGGCTTCTCTGCTGGAAAGCGGCGTAAGACTTCTGGAATGTGCCTGCGGACCGTGCATCGGCATGGGCAGCTCTCCCGTGTCCGGCGGCGTTTCCGTGCGCACCTTCAACCGCAACTTTGAAGGCCGCAGCGGCACGAGAGACGCCCAGGTCTATCTGGTCAGCCCCGTCACGGCGGCGCAGTGCGCCCTGCACGGCTGCTTCACCGACCCCGCGACCTGGGGCGAGGCTCCCGCGCATCCCGACTTTCCTGCGCATGTGCCCGGCGGTCGTCATCATTTCCTGTTCCCCGCCGCCACGGAGGAGGAGCGTGCCCGGGTGGAAATCTTGCGCGGTCCCAACATCGTGGCTCTTGAGACCTTTGAGGCTCTGCCCGACAAGCTGTCCGGCGAGGTCACGCTCAAGGTCGGGGACGGCATCACCACCGACCACATCATGCCCGCCGGAGCGGAGATCACCGCGCTGCGTTCCAACGTTCCCGCCATTGCCCGCTATGTGTTCAGCCGTACCGACGAGAACTTCGTGAAGCGGCAGGACAGGGTCAAGGCCGAAGGCGTGGCCGGCATCATCGTTGCCGGAGAGAACTACGGTCAGGGCTCGAGCCGCGAGCATGCGGCTCTTGCGCCGCGTCATCTCGGCGTGCGCGCCGTCGTGGCCAAGTCCTTTGCCCGCATCCACAGGGCCAATCTCATCAACTTCGGCATTCTTCCTCTCATATTCGTGGACGGCGCGGATTATGACCGCATGACGCTCGGCGCGTCCGTGAGTCTGGATACGTCTTCCATGACGGCCGGCGGAGAAGCCGTGCTGCATGTGGAAGGCCTCGGCGAGATCCGCGTGCGCAACGACCTTTCCGAAAAGGAATGGAACGTGCTCCGGGCAGGCGGTCTGCTCAACGCCGTGCGTGCCCGCAGATCCTGAGGGAAAAAGAAACATCGGGCCGTCCGCGGCTTCGGGAACATCAATAACAACAGCAAGGAGTCGTCATGCTGGACGGCATCAGAGCCAATGCCCAATCCTGGGGCGTGAAACTGGCTTTCGGCATCATCATAGTGGTCTTCGTCTTCTGGGGCATCGGTTCCTATACCGGTCCCAAGGGACTCGTGGCCTCCGTCAACGGCAGGAACATCACCGAAGTGGAATTTCAGCGCGCCTACGCCATGATGGAAGACAATGTGCGCCGCTCCATTCCCAATGCCACTTCGGAAATGCTGGAGAGCTTCAAGCTCGATCAGCGCGTGCTTCAGTCGCTCATGCAGGAAAAGCTCATTGAAGACGAGGCGGAACGTGCGGGACTGACCGTGAGTCCCTATGAGCTGCGCGCGCTTCTTGAAGCGCTTCCCTACTTCCAGAAGGACGGCAAGTTCGATGCCGAAGTCTACAAGGAAGTGCTGAGCAGAAATCACTTGACGCCGAAGCAGTTCGAGACCGATCAGGCCAAGTCCATGCTTCCCGGCAAGCTCCAGCGTCTCGTGACCGCCGGCGCCTACGTCGATCCTTCCACCGTCAAGGCCATCTTCGACTACGCCGCGGAACGCCGTCGCGTGGACTACATTTTGTTCCCCGCGTCCGCCCACATGGACAAGGCCGCGCCTTCCGAAGAGGAAGTCGCCAAGACCTACGAGGCCCAGAGCGCCAGCTTCACGGTCCCGCCCAGCGTCAATGTGGAGTTCGTCCGCCTCGACCCCGCGGTCATAGGTGATCCTTCTGCCATCAAGGATGATGAGCTGCGCGCCGCCTAGGACGCACGGCTGTCTCAGTACACCGAGGCTGAAAAGATTCACGCCCGTCATATTCTCATTCGTGTCGATGCCGGCGCTCCCGAGTCCGAGGTGAAGAAGGCCGAGGATGAGATCAAGGCCCTTGAAGCCCGCATCCGCGGCGGAGAGGACTTTGCGGAAGTGGCGAAGAGCGGTCAGGACGGCACTGCAAGTCAGGGCGGAGACCTCGGCTGGTTCACCGCCGGTCAGATGGTTCCCGAGTTCTCCAAGGCGGCCTTCGCCCTCAAGGACGGAGAGGTTTCCGCGCCCGTGCGTACCCAGTTCGGCTTCCATCTTATTAAGAAGGAAGGCCATCAGGACGCCGTGACGCACAGCTTCGACGAAGTGAAGGATGCTCTTCGCACCGAGCTCGCCACGGAAGCCGCAAGCCACGGTCTGGAAGAGAAGGCCGACGCCGTTCTGGCTCAGGCCCTTGCCGGAAAGAGCATGGCGGACGCGGCAAAGGCTGCTTCCGTTGCGGCCGTGAAGGCTGAGAGCACCGGCCTCATCTCCGCCGAGGAGCTGGCCGAAAAGCTCGATATCCGTGACTCCGACGTGCAGACCATTCTTGCCGCCGCATCAGGAACCGTGCTCGACTCGGCGCTGCCTTCCGGCAATTCGCTGCTGGTGGTGAAGGTGGTGGAAAGCAGACCCCAGAGCGTGAAGCCTCTGGAAGAGGTTCGTCCGATCATCGTGGAGTTCCTCACCAAGCAGAAGGCCGCGGAAATGGCCATGGACGACGCGCGCAAGGCCCGGGCCGCGTTCCAGAACGGCAAGCCTGCGGAAGGGACGGCCGTCAAGACCTCCGAACCCTTCGGCCGTGACGGCAACATTGCCGACCTCATTGCTGATCCCGCGCTTGCTCAGGCCGCCTTCGCCGTGCCCGAAGTCAGCGATGCATGGCTCAACGAGCCCTATCGCGTGCAGGACGGAGCGGTGCTTGCCCGGGTGTCCGTCATCGAGGCTCCTTCTGAGGAAGAGTGGAAGAGCGCCGAGGCCGACATGCAGAATCGTCTCGTCATGGACAGGGCCAACATGATCTATCAGATCTATCTGACGCAGCTCAGCTCGCAGGCCAAGGTGAAGATGTACAATTCACCGCTGCTTGCCAGGACTTCCAAGTAAAAGACGGGGCCGGAACGGAAAAAGACGTTCCGGCCCTTTTGCTTTTTTGCCCGGGAAGGCGTATGCTGAACCATGGTGTTCATGCACGGTACGAAAGGTCTGCGGGTGCAGAGTGAGCCGGCTGATAATCATCCGTCGACACCGGAAAGAGAGCCCGTCTTTGAGCGCTCTCTCTTGACATTATTTCTGTTTTGGAAGTAACGTAACTCTGCTTATGCCTCTGCAGCGTGAGCGTTGGTTTCGTGTAAAGACCAGGAGGAGGTCACCCTATGAAAAAGCTGCTGACGTTAGGCTCCGCCGCTCTGATAGTCGCCGCTTTGGCTCTGCCGGCCGGCGCCGCGCAGTTCGCAAATATCCCTGCCGGACCCATCAAGATGGATTTGACCGATAGGCCCGTCTATTTCGATCATAATATCCATACGACTCAGGACTGCACGGCCTGTCACACCAG
>CAJJMX010000132.1 GCA_905192935.1 uncultured Mailhella sp. | reverse complement strand
ACTCAGGGAGCGGGCGGTCTTTTCGGCGACGGAACGAGAGTGATAGGGACCGAGCTGCACGAAGTTGAGATCGTTGCCGTCGTGCGTGGCGATGCGGCAGCCGTAGCCCTGCGTGCGCATGAAATCGGCGAGATTGACGGCTCTCGGCCGTTCCCGGAAGGAGCCTATCTGGACGTAGAAGAGCCCGAGCATGTCGCCGTCCGGCGTGAAGAAGGACGGCTCGGTGCCGTCTTCCAGCGCTATGAGGCGCACGCGCGCCGTCCCCTTGCCGAGCATGCCGAGATCTTTTGCGGCGGCGCGGGAAAGATCGATGATGCGGCTGTCCACGAAGGGACCGCGGTCGTTGACGCGTACTTCCGTGGTGCGGCCGTTTTCCAGATTGATGACGCGAAGACGCGTGCCGAAGGGCAGAAGCTTGTGGGCCGCCGTCATGGCGTTCTGGTTGTAGCGTTCCCCGTTGGAGGTCTTTCTGCCGTGAAAGCCCGGGCCGTACCATGAGGCCACGCCTGTTTCCACGAAGTCGTGGGCGGACTTGAGAGGATAGTAGGTCTTGCCGCGCACCGTATAGGCGCCGGTGCCCCGATAGCGGCCGTTCTGATATCCGGTGTTTCTGGTGGAGCATCCGCAGAGAATGACCGCGGCAGCGCAAAGAAGACACAAAAACACAACAATCGGTCGATGGTATCTGGACATGGTCTCTGCCTGAAGCAAACGGAAGACGCCCGGAAGCCCGGCACACCATGTGCCCGAGGGCGGGCAGTTCTTCGTGTCATCATGAAGCATGCGGGGCGTTTTGTCCAGAGCGTGATCCTGACGGAGCTTTGTGCCTCACGGCTTTTTGCCGTTTCATGGCCTGCCGGTCTGCGGAAGAAAATTTTTCCTCCGGTAAAATATGGGGAAAAGGGCGGTTGAACATTTGCCAAACAGAAGGGCATGACTTATCTTCTGCCTTGTTCCAACGACTTTTTCTGGAGATACCCATGATCAAGTTTCTGATCGGCAAAATATTCGGTACCCGCAATGAACGTTATCTGCGTTCCCTGCGTCCCAAGCTGAAGAAGTGCAATGCCCTTGAACCGCAGATGAAGGCGCTCTCCGATGAGGAGATCCCCGCAAAGCTTGCGGAATACCGCGATCAGGTGCAGAACGGCGGCCGCTCGCTCGACGACGTGCTTCCCGAAGTGTTCGCGCTCGTGCGCGAGGCATCCTCCCGCGTCATGGGCATGCGTCACTACGACGTGCAGCTCGTGGGAGGCATGGTGCTGCACGCGGGCAAGATCGCGGAAATGAAGACCGGTGAAGGCAAGACCCTGGTGGCGACGCTGCCCGTGGTGCTGAACGCCCTTTCCGGCAAGGGCGTGCACGTGGTCACGGTGAACGACTATCTCGCCCGCCGCGACGCGGAATGGATGGGTCGTCTCTACAAGTTCCTCGGTCTTTCCGTGGGCGTCATCGTGCAGGGACTGACCGACGAGGAACGCAAGGCCGCCTATGCCTGCGACATCACCTACGGCACGAACAACGAGTTCGGCTTCGACTACCTGCGCGACAACATGAAGTTCTATGCCGAGCAGCTCGTGCAGCGCGGTCACAACTTCGCCATCGTGGACGAAGTGGACTCCATCCTCATAGATGAAGCCCGTACCCCGCTCATCATTTCCGGCGCCAGCGACGAGTCCACCGACCTGTATCAGGCCATGGATGCCGTGGTCCGTCAGCTCAAAGCCGAAGAGGACTACACGCTGGACGAAAAGGCCAAGACCGCCATGCTCACCGACGCAGGCGTGGCCAAGTGCGAAAAGATACTCGGCATCGACAATCTGTTCGACCCGGCCAGCATTTCCTATCAGCACCATATCCTTCAGTCGCTCAAGGCGCATCACTGCTTCAAGCGTGATGTGGACTACATCGTGAGCGACGAGGGCAAGGTGGTCATCGTCGACGAGTTCACGGGCCGTCTCATGCCCGGCCGCCGCTTCAGCGACGGTCTGCATCAGGCGCTGGAAGCCAAGGAAGGCGTGAAGGTGGAGGCCGAAAACCAGACGCTGGCCAGCATCACCTTCCCGAACTACTTCCGCATGTACGCCAGGCTTGCGGGCATGACCGGCACGGCGCAGACCGAAGCCGTGGAATTCGACCAGATCTATCATCTGGAAACCATCACCATTCCCACCAACAAGCCCATGATCCGCAAGGATCTGCCCGATCTCATCTTCCGCACGCAGCGCGAGAAGTACCATGCCATCATCGAGTCCATCAAGGAGCTCTACAAGACCGGTCAGCCCGTGCTCGTGGGTACCATCTCCATCGAAACATCCGAGCTTCTCTCCGCCATGCTCAAGAAGGAAGGCGTGCCGCACAGCGTGCTGAACGCCAAGCATCACGCCGAGGAAGCGGCCATCGTGGCGCAGGCCGGTCAGAAGGGACATGTGACCATCGCCACCAACATGGCCGGCCGCGGCACCGACATCGTGCTCGGCGAGGGCGTGAAGGAACTCGGCGGCCTGCACATTCTCGGTACGGAACGCCATGAAAGCCGCCGCATCGACAATCAGCTGCGCGGCCGCTCCGGTCGTCAGGGCGACCCCGGATCCTCCCGCTTCTATCTGTCGCTGGAAGACAACCTCATGCGCATCTTCGGTTCGGAACGCATTTCCGGACTCATGGAAAAGCTGGGCATGAAGGAAGGCGAGCCCATCGAGAACCGCATGGTGTCCAAGGCCATCGAAAACGCCCAGAAGCGCGTGGAAGGCCACAACTTTGAAATACGCAAGACGCTGCTCGACTACGACAACGTCATGAATCAGCAGCGCGAAGTCATCTACACGCTGCGCCGCGACCTCATGCAGCTGCCCGACGTGGAAGGCGTGCTCTTCGATTTCGTCGACGAGGTGCTCGACAACATTTATCAGCCCGTGGAATCCATCAAGGAAGCTCCCGACGCCCAGATGTGCGCCGAAGTCAACGGCCGTCTTCTGGAAACGCTCAACATCGCGCGCGCCATGCCCGAAATGACCATGAGCGCCATCCCGCCCCGCGAACAGTCTCTGGAAGCCGTGAAGAAGATCTTCCAGGAGCTGCGCGAAGAGGCCGGTCCCGTGTACAACGACATCCTGCGCTACTTCCTGCTCGAGTCCCTCGACCGCTGCTGGAAGGATCATCTGCGCGCCATGGATTATCTGCGCGAAGGCATAGGCCTGCGCGGCTACGCCCAGCGCGATCCCAAGCGCGAATACCAGAGCGAAGGTCTGGCCATGTTCAAGGACATGCTCTTCCGCATCCATGAAGGAGCGCTCACGTCGCTTACCCATGTGCGCATGAAGAGAGTGGAAGCCGAACCTGCGGAAAATGCCGAAGGCGCGGAAGCTTTGGCCCAGGAAGGGACGGAGGCGGCGCAGCCTGCCGAAGAGACGGCTCAGGCGACCGGCGCTTCGGAACCGGCGGACGCCGGACAGCAGGGCGAGGAAGCGGAAAAGGCTTCCGAGCCGGAACAGGCTCCTCAGGCCGAAGAGGCCCCGAAGGCGGACAAGCCTGCGGAGCAGCCCAAGGCGGAGCCTGCGCTGAATCTCCGCCACAAGACCGATCCCGCCGCCATGGGTGACGGAGGGGCTTCGGCCAGGCAGGAAGAACATCACGTCTACAACGGCGTGAAGGTGGGCCGCAACGATCCCTGCCCCTGCGGCAGCGGAAAGAAATTCAAGAAATGCTGCGGAAAGAATCTGTAGACATCTGAAAAATCCCCGCGGAATCCTGAGTTCCGCGGGGATTTTTGTATCTTTCGAAGATCGTAAAAGCTGCCGTCCGCGTGTTTGGTTCCAAGGAAAATTTATTTTTGATATCAAATAACGTTTGGTTTTACGGATGGTTCCGGGAGAGGGGAGGAGCCTTCGGTGCCGGGGCCCTGCGCATCGGCCGCAGGCGGAACAGGAAGCCTGTGCCTGAGTGACAACATGCCCGTATCCGGGATATGGTCATGGGCAAATGAGTTTTCCGAGCCGGACCCGGCGGAGCATGTCCGGGGAAGACGGCGGGACGATGAAGCGACCGGCGATATTCAGGGAGGTGAAGGCGTGATACGAAAAGCGGAAGAGCGGGACATCGCAGCGGTGGAGCGGCATTATGACGAGCTTCTCACCTATGAGGAGAAGCACGGCAGCCGCACCAACTGGAAAAGGGGTGTGTATCCGACGCGGAGCGTGGCGGAAAAGGGTGTGGAGAAAGGCGAGCTGTTCGTGATGGAAGAGGATGGCGAGATCCGTGCGAGCATGATTCTCAATCATGTCCAGCTTCAGGAATATGCCGCCATTCCCTGGCTTCATGAGGCGGAGCCGGACAAGGTGCTGGTCATTCATACGCTTTGCGTGCCGCCGTCGCAGGCCGGCCGCGGGACAGGCTCGCGCATGGTGCGCTTTGCTCTGGAGGAGGCGGAACGCCGAGGCTGCGAGGTCATGCGGATCGACACCTGGGAGCACAACGAACCTGCCGCGGCGCTGTATCGGCGTCTGGGGTTCCGCCATGCCGGAAAGACGGCCGTGCTTTTTGAGGGCGTCATTGCCGAGCATCTGATTTTTCTGGAAAAACGCATATGAAGAGAGCCGCCGGGGCGGCTGCAATCATACGCAGGTGAACGAGCGACATATATCAGACTGGGGACAAAAATGAAGGAGTGTGGGACCATCCCGCTTTACTGGTGGACGGACAACAAAAATTTTGGAGACGCCCTTTCGCCCTATATTGTAGAAAAAGTATCCGGGGCCCGCATAGTCCCGGCAGGTATCAAGCGGCCGGGCAAGCTTTGCGCCGTCGGCAGCATCATCAACAGCCGCACGTTGCGCAGCCGCAGCGTCTTCTGGGGGACGGGATGTCTGCATGAGGACGTAAGGCTGTTCCGGGGACGAAGACTGCTTCCCTTCTTTCCCGGTTCGGCGTCCTTCAGGGCCGTCCGGGGACCTCTTACCCGGGAGACGCTGCTGCGCGCCGGTTATCACTGTCCGCGCATCTACGGGGATCCGGCGCTGCTGCTTCCCCGGTTTTATCAGCCGAAGACACGAAGGAACCGATACGACGTGGGCGTCGTGTGTCATTACAGCCATAAGAAGCTGCTCAGTTTTGGAGAAGGCGTCCGGGTTATCGACATAGAACGCGACAGTGAGGAACTGGAGACGTTCATCGACGAGTTGTTCGAATGCAGGCGCATCGTGTCTTC
>CAJJMX010000131.1 GCA_905192935.1 uncultured Mailhella sp. | reverse complement strand
ACATAACCAACATTCCGCCTTCCCTGCGGTTCTACTGCGGCGGAGGCGGTTCGGTCCGCGGCTATTCCTACCAGGCCATAGGGCCGAAGGACAGATACGGCGATCCCCGCGGCGGCGCCTCATTTCACGAAATCAATCTTGAAGCCCGCTTCAGGGTGACGAAAGACATAGGCATTGTTCCCTTCCTCGACGGCGGCATGGTCTATGAAGATGAATTTCCAAGACTTTTCCAGGACTTTGAATGGGGTGCGGGCATCGGCCTGAGATACTACACGCCCATAGGTCCCGTCCGCTTCGACGTCGCCGTGCCTCTGGACAAAAAGAGCGACGACAAAGGCTATCAGTTATACATCAGCATCGGGCAGACTTTCTGATGAGCGAAAAAGAACGCAACGACTTGACGGACAACCAGGATGCGTCTTCCGTTCCTTCCGAACCCCGGAAGGAAAAAAAAGGAAAAAAGCGCAGACTCCTGCGTCTCGCGGCATGGGGGCTTGCCGGTACGATAGGCCTTGCAGCCGCAGCCGTCGGAGGAGGACTCCTTTTTCTGCGCAGCAGTGCGGGCGAGGCATGGCTCACCGGTACCGTCAACAGCGCGCTTGCCTCTCTGCCCTCAGGTCTGAGCGCTCATGTGGAATCCCTGCAAGGTCCGCTGCCCTCAGAGCTCACGCTGTCCGGCATCACCCTCAGGGACTCCCGGGGGGCCTGGCTGGAAGCGGACAAGGCGGAGCTTCGCATGGACTTCAGCACGCTTCCCGGCACGCTTACGGTGGCAGAGCTCTCTCTGGTGAACCCGCGCCTTCTGCGCGTTCCGCTTACGACGGACTCCGCCCCGAAAGAAGACCCCTCCGAGCCTCTCTCTCCTCGGGACATGGCACGGAACATGGAAGAACTGTTCCGCAGCTGGCCGGGGTGGCTCCCGGCATTTCATCTTGAAAGCCTGAACATACGGCAGGCTTCCATGGCCTCTTCCGTCATCGGCATGGACATGACGGCCACGCTGGAGGGGCGGGCCGCGCTGAGCCGCGACGGAGCAAGGATTGCGCTTCAGCTGAAGCGCGACGACGCCCCGTGTCTGCCGATATCGATGGAGTCCTCCCTTTCCCCGGATCTGGAACTTTCTCTTCTTGCGGAAGGCTCGGATCTCGGCTTTGCCGCGCTGATGCCGGATGCTCTGGGAAACGACGCGCACGCCGTCTTTCATCTGTCCGGCAAGGGGAATCCTTCACACATGCGGACGGAACTTTCCCTTGGCCTTCTGGAAAACGGTACGGAAGATTCCATGCTTTCCGCCTCCGTCCTTGCCGAGTTCGGACTTCCCGACGATCTCCGGGAAAAACTTCCGGCAGGGTCCCTTTCCCTGCTGCTGGAAAGCGGAAAGGCCTCGGAAAGACTCTGGGCGCTGGCAGGACAGAAAAACGGCAGAATCAAGGCATCCTTCAGGGCCCAGACTCTTGACGATACCGCATGGCTGACCACAGGCATCGAGCTTGCCGACATGGTCTGGACGGACAAGACTCTCTCCTCAATCTTCGGCAGCGGCTGCGCACTGCACGGGGAAGGCAGCGTTTCCATGCGTGACGCGAGACGCCTCGAAGCAGCACTCAGCGCCCTGACGCTTCAGAGCTCCGGTCTGCGTGCCTTTGCCGCAGGCAGCGCCTCCCTTCCGAAGGACCGTGTGCTCTCCGCCGAAAGCAGCGTGACCTTTCATGCGGAATGCGACTTCGACAATACGGCCGCGCTGTCTCCGACTCTTTCCGGCAAAGCCCGCTTCACGGGAGACCTGACCGGAGCGATGACGTCGCTGAATACCAGGCTGACGCTGAAAAGCGACAAGCTGTCCCTTGCAGGCAGCACTCTGGAAAAGGCAGAGGCGGAACTCTCCATCCCCCGGGCGGACGTGCCCCGCCTCATGGAAGAGCTGCCCCTTCTCGCCGGCGGACTGCTCCAGACCGCAGGAGAGAAAAAAGCCGGAGCAGAACAGGCCGAACCGTCTCCGCTTCCGGCATCGGCATCAGAACCTGAAAAAAAACTTCCTCTGCTGCAGGGACAGGCCCGGGCATCGCTCAGAATCAATGGTCAGAAAACCGGCATGGACGCGCACTGGAGCATGGAGGAGAAATCTGCGTCACAAGGCAGAGCCCTTCACGTCGCGCTGGACAGCCTGAACGCTTCCGTGGAGGACAGCACCATCAAGGGGAAACTCACGGCCAGGCTGCCTCTCGTCCCTTCCCCTGCCGCACCGGGAACCGTGGCTGCGGCGCTCGGCATGACGCCCCCGGCGCTGGACGGGACCCTCGACATACGTATTCCCCGATGGGCTCCCCTTGCCCGCGTCTCCGGCCTGAATCTTTCCGGCTCTCCGCTCGACGCACACCTTGTGCTGTCCTCCCTCAAGACGCAGACTCTGACCTGGAAGGCGCGGCTCGACCGTTTTCGTCTTCATTCCTCCCAGGGGGAAATTTCCCTCGCAGGACTTGCCACCGACATCGACATCAAAAAGCTGTGGGACGTTCCCGACATTGCGCTCGACGCTGCGCTGATGCGCCTTACCACGCCGTCGCTTAACCTGTCCCGCGTTGCCTCACGCATCAGCGGCAATAAGAACAGACTTCAGGGAACGCTGCAAAGTCAGGGAGACATCCGCTGTGATGCCAGGATGTCCTGGAAACCCGATGTGTTCATGCTGGAACGTCTCGATGTGGAAGTCCGTCCGACCGTGCTCGGGCTTCCCGGCAGCGATTCTGCAGGCATCCGTCTCAACGCTCCGGCATCAGTGCGGCACAGAGGAGACGTTTTCTCTCTTTCCGATCTGTCCATGACAACGCTTCCCTCCGGACAGCTTTCCCTGACCGGGTCCTGGAGTCCGAAACGTCTCAATGTGTCGGCATCCCTTGCAGAACTCGAGCTGCAGCGGTTCCGGAGCCTTTCCCAGGAAATTCCCGACGGCGTTCTGGACTTTCGTGCCGAACTGTCCGGAACACCGACGCATCCTTCCGGAAACTTAAAGCTGAACTTGAAGGATATCCGTTTCCCCGGCTCCACGATTCCCCCCGTGTCCGCCGACATCACGGGGACACTCGGCATGGAGGGCAAAAGACGCCGGCTCTCGCTCGCTCTTGACCTGCCGGAAGAAACCAGAACGGCACTCGGCCTTACGGATTGCCGCGTCATGATGGATGTTCCCTTTTCCTCGCCGTCCCACGGCATGTCCGTGCCTGATGTCAGAGGGCCGCTTCACGGAGACATCCGTCTCGCCGGAGAACTCGGCCAGATATGGCGACTGCTGCCTCTGGCCGATCAGCGGCTTTCCGGAAGGATCAGTCTGACCTCCGTCCTGTCCGGCACGCCTGCCGCTCCGGAAATCACGCTTCATGCCGCCGTCGACAACGGCCGCTTTGCCGACCTCGTCCAGGGCGTGGAACTCCGGGACATACGCCTGCGCGCCGATGCCGACCGCATGAACGTGATCCGGCGCTCCGGCTCCCCCCTCACGCTCTCCTTCTCCGCGGGAGACGGCCGCAAGGGCACGGTGTCCATGGACGGCTGGTTCGATCCTTCCGATCTTCAGCTCTCCGTCTCCGGCAGGATGGACCGGCTTTCCCCTCTGCGCAGGCAGGATGTCAACATCATGCTTTCCGGCACGCTCGGTGCCGAGGGCAGCGTCTCGGCTCCCAGAGTGCGGGCCGACATCACCGTGGACAAGGGACAGATTCAGCTTGCCGACCTGCCCGGAAGCGATATCGTCACCCTTCCCATTGAAGAGCCCGGACAAAAGTCCGCCCCTCCGGTCAAGGCCCCGGGAGGATCCATGGACGTGCATGTGCGTATTCCCAATCAGTTTTTCATCCGGGGATACGGTCTCGAATGTGAATGGAAGGGAGACATCCGGGCCCGCGGTCCGTTTGCCAGACCAGGCGTCACCGGCAACATTCAGGCCGTGCGCGGAGGTCTCGACCTTCTGGGCAGACACTTCAATCTTTCCGAAGGACGCATTTCCTTCGACGGCGGATGGCCGATAAGTCCCATGCTCAACATCGTCATGGAGTACACGGCCTCCAACCTCACGGCCGACGTTACCGTGAGCGGCCCGGCCACAAAGCCGGAAATCTCCCTGTCCAGCCAGCCGACCATGCCGCAGGACGAAATCATTTCCCAGATCATGTTCGGCCAGTCGGCAGGAACGCTGAGTCATGTACAGGCCATTCAGCTGGCCGCAGGCGCAGCCCAGCTGGCAGGCCTCGGCGGCCCCGACATCATGGGATTCAGCCGAAAGCTCCTGGGGCTCGACGTGTTCAAGCTGAACTCGGAGAGCACGGGCTCGGAAGACGGAAATTCCGATATGTCGAAGACTTCTCTTGAAATGGGAACGTATGTGCTCGATAATGTCTATGTCGGCGTTGAGCAGGGCATAGGCCGGGAGAGCGAAACCGATGCCGTGGTGGAAATCGAACTGACCCCCAGTCTCGACGCTCAGGCCAAAGCCTCTTCAACCAGGACGGAAGTCGGCCTGGAATGGAAGAAAAACTACTGACCGTCCGCCAGTCGTCAACTACAGCCCCGGAAAACCTTCCGGAAGCATTTTCATGAGGCAAGGAACATGCCTGAACATTCTCACGCTGCGCCGTATGAGTTCGACATCGATTTTTCGGTACGATACGGAGAAATCGGTGCAAACGGCGTGGCAACGCTTTCTTCCCTGGGCAACTGGCTTCAGGAGTCGGCGGGCAGAAACGCCGACCTGCTGGGCTTCGGTGAACACGATCTTCTCAGGCACGACCTGACATGGGTGCTTACAAGACTTGTGCTGCGCATCGACAGGCTCCCTCACGAAGGGGAAAAGCTGCGTATCCATACCTGGCCGTCCACGCTCGATCATTTCGGACATCGAGGCTACGAAGTCTATGACGCCGACGAAAAGCTCATCGTCAGCGGCGGCAGCGCATGGTCGGTCATGAGCCTGTCCGACCGCTCCATGGCTCAGCTTCCCGACGAGCTTGTGCCCCGATACCCGTCCGCACCGCGGCCGTGTGCGCCCTTCTCCTGCCGCGTCATTCCCAGGCTCCGTGCGAAGCAGCCGGCCAGAAGCCTTCTGCGCGTGCGCAGGGACGACCTCGACATCAACGGCCATGTCAACAATACGAAATATCTTGCCTGGATTCTGGAACCTGTGCCGTCGACATCCGCACCGGCTGAGCATGCAGGAAAGAATTCCATGCC
>CAJJMX010000130.1 GCA_905192935.1 uncultured Mailhella sp. | reverse complement strand
GCGTGGTGGAGGATGATTTCGGGGCCCGGGCGCTCTTTACGCTGGAGATGCCCGAAGACATGGTGGAATCATGCAGCGCGGCTCTCCGGGAGGCCACCGACGGGGCCAGCGAACTTATGACGGCGGACGAGGAGAAGAAATGAAAAGGATTCTCATGCTGGCCACGGGCGGCACCATTGCCTGCGAGCCTTCAAGCGACGGGCTTGTGCCGCGTCTTTCGGGGGAGGCCATGCTTCGTCATCTCGGCGGGGCGGATCTGCCCTGCCGGGTGGAGGTGCGCGAGCTCATGAATCTCGACAGCAGCAACCTTCAGCCCGAGGACTGGGCGACCATGGCCCGGGCCGTGGCGGATGCCTGCGGCGAGTATGACGGCTTCGTCATCACCCACGGCACGGACACGCTGGCCTACACGGCCGCGGCGCTGCATCAGATGCTGAGGAATCTTCCGAAGCCCGTCATCATCACGGGCTCTCAGCTTCCGCTCACGGCGGAGGGATCCGACGGGCCCCGCAATCTGCGCGACGCCTTCTTCGTGGCCTGCGAGGGCGTGCCCGGCGTGTTCGTGGTCTTTCACGGTTCCGTCATCGACGGCGCGAGGGCCAAGAAGATGCACACGGAGAGCTTTGCCGCCTACGCCAGCGTGAACGCGCCTCTGGCCCGCATCACGCCGGAAGGCGTGCTCTGGAAGGAAGCGCGGCCCATGCCGGAAGGGGAGCTCGAGCTTCTGACCGGTCTTGAGCGCCGGGTATGCGTGCTCAAGCTCGTTCCGGGGACTTCTCCCTCGCTTCTCGACATGCTGGTGGATGCCGGATACCGGGGCATCATCATAGAAGGATTCGGCGCGGGAGGCGTGCCCAACGACAGCCGGGGAAGCTTTCTTCCCTCCATACGGCGGGCCGTGGACAGGGGCGTGGTCATTGTCTGCGCCTCGCAGTGCGTGTTCGACGGCGTGGATCTCTCCCGTTATCCCATAGGCGTGCTTGCCGCGCGTCTCGGGGCCGTTTCCGGCGGCGACAAGACCGTGGAAACGCTCACCGTGCGTCTCATGCAGGCGCTTTACTACTGCGGCAGCGCGCAGAAGGTGCGGGCCTTCATGGAGAGCCCCGTCTAGTCCCGGCCCGTTGCCTTGCCTTTTCCCCCTTTTTGCGTCACAAAAGAAAAAATTACCTTTGCGGAGACAATGATGAGCAATCCTCTTATCCTCATGGAAACTTCCTCCGGCGACATCCTGCTGGAACTTTTTGAAGACAAGGCTCCCGCCACGGTGGCCAACTTCCTGCGCTACGTGGACGAGGGCTTCTACGACAACACCATCTTTCACCGCGTCATCAAGGACTTCATGATCCAGGGCGGCGGGCTCGGCGTGCGCATGGATGAAAAGCCCACGCATGAACCCGTGATCAACGAGGCCGGCAACGGGCTTTCCAACAAGCGCGGCACCCTGGCCATGGCCCGCACCTCCGAACCCCATTCCGCCGCGGCACAGTTCTTCATCAACGTGGTGGACAACGAGGAGCTCGACCACAGGGACGATACGCCCGAAGGCTTCGGCTACTGCGTGTTCGGCCGCGTGGAAGACGGCATGGATGTGGTGGACAAGATTGCAAAGCTCAAGGTCAAGCCCCAGGGTGAACATGAGGCCGTGCCTCTGGACATGGTCGTCATCACCCGCGTCAGTCGTTTTGAATAACCGTCAGTGACGGAGAGCCGGTCTTGCGCCGGCTCTTTTTGTCTTTCCGCCGGGCTGCGGAAGCACGGACAGACGGCCCCCTAGGGTCGAATTTCAGGAGCGTTTTGTGGAAGCTGTCTCAGGTTCAGGCTCAATGCCGCTTTTTGTGGTGGTCATCGTTCTCATAGCCCTGCTGCTGTTCTTCATCCGCAAGGGGAAAAAGAAGCCCGCAAAGCGTGTCGTTCCTTCTCCGGCCACGGGCATCCCCGAAGGCATGGAGAACGACTACCGCTGCGGCGTGGATCCGTGCAGCTGCGGCATGCCCGTCATGTACACGCTGCATACCTGCCGTCACTGCGTGAGACTCAAGCATTTTCTCGACAAGCACGGCATAGCGCACAGACTCATTTATGTGGACGACTTCGCCGATCCGGCCAGAAAGGAAATCATGACCACTCTTCGTTCCTACAACCCCCGGGGATCCTTCCCGACGCTGGTGGTCCCGGACGGCCGGAGCGTGGTGGGCTTCCGCGAAGACGCCGTGAAGAGCCTGCTCGGACTCGACTAGCGCCTTTTCCCGGAACAGCCTTGTGCCGGCAATCCTGCGGCCCCTGCTGAACAGTGGCCCTTCATCAACGCCAGAGGAGCTTGGATGAACAAAAAGTATATCGTGGGCGGTCTCATCTTCTGGGCCGGACTTTCCGGCTACATGGGTCTGCGTATTCTGGAGAGCTATACCGAGGACGCCGTGTTTGCGGCGCTTTCCGCCGTGCCTGCGCAGGCTCAGGAGATACGGTATTCCTTTTTGAACAACACGCTCAGACTGAAGGGCGTGGAGTACGAGCTCCCCGACAAGAAGATCATGCACAAGGGCACCATAGAGAGCGTGGAAGTGACGGGCTTCAACCGCAAGTGCATGTTCGTCAAGCCCAACATGCCCGCCTATGACCCCGACGCCCTCCCCATCGTGGCCGAGTCCGTCACGGCCACGGGCATCGTCGACAACGTTCACGTCGGACATACGAGGATGGAGCAGCGCGTGGAGCGCGTGGAGCTTCGCGGCTGGTATCAGCGTCTCGGCATGCTTCTCGATCAGCACAATCAGCACAGCGGCGAGGCTTCCTTCTTCGAGGAGCTGTACCGCTGCCGTCTGGACGGTCTGGAACTCGACAAGGTGACCTCGGTGATTTCCGAGCCGGAAACGGTGCCCGTGACCTTCGCGGCGGCAAAGGCCATGCTTTCCGAAGGCATACGCGCGCCGCGCGGTACGGACAGGGTGTCTCCCGTGAGTCTGCGTCTTTCCGGTCTGAGCATTTCCGGCAGAAATTTTTCCGGCGGCCTTCAGCAGCTCGATCTGAACGGGCTCCTTCTTCTTGAGCCTGCCGACATGGCGGAATTTCTGCGTCTGAACAGGGAACTTGATGCGGCTGTTTCAAAGGATGCCGATGACGACGCGGCGGAGACGCTCCTCGACGGGATGTTCGAGATCCTTGCGAAGCATGGTCAAGACAGGCGTCCGCTTTCCGGACTTGCGATGCAGGGCGGCTCCTTCGCCGTCAGGGACCGTCTCCCCGGAGGCGGGCTCGGGGACGTGGTCCTGAACATGGCGCTGAAGAGCCTGAACTGCACGATGGGCATGACGCCGGACGGAGAATTCAGGGACGACGTGACGCTTTCCGGTCTGAACGTCTCCTTCCCCAGTCCGGGAAGGTTCAGGGATATTTTTTCCCGCTACGCGCCGGACGGTCTTACCCTGAACGGGACGAGCAGCACCGTTGCGGGGGATGACGTGCTTTCCGCCAGGACCCGCTATGAAATGGAGGGCCTCGGAGAACTTGAGGGAGAACTCGATCTGACGGGCGACATCCGTTCTTTGCGGACGCTGGCCCTGGCGGATTCGCCGGAAGAGCGTCTCGACGAGCTCATGCAGAGCGTGCGGCTTCGCCGTCTGGATCTGGACTACAGAGATTCCGGTCTGGTTCCCCTGGCTGTGGAGCTCATGGCCTGCTGGGGCTTCGACACTCCGGAAGAAACGCTGAACAACGCCGTCGCCCTCCTGACCATGCTCGGTCAGACTCCGGAGAGGCCCGTGCGTGAGATGTGCCGGGCGCTCATGGAACAGCTCGTCACGCCCGGTGAACTCATCGTGACCGTGGCTCCCGAACAGCCCATGAATGTTATGGAAGCGCTTTCCCTCGCGTCCGTGGATCCCGACGCGCTGCCCGTCACCTTTACATCGAAGCCGGGCGCGAAGGCTTTGAAGGACTATTTCCCGGGAGAAGAGAAATGAACAGAAAATATGCGGCAGGCGTTCTTGTCGTCATCTGCGCCGGTGCGGCCGGATGGTTCGGCATGCAGACCGTGGAGCGGCGCACCGAACAGGCCGTGGCCGAGTCTCTTGCCTCCGTGTCCGCAAAGGCCGGAGAGATCCGTTATTCCTTCCTTAAAAATACGCTCACGCTGAAGGGCGTGGAATACGAGTTCACCGACGCTGGGGCTGGGTTCGAGCGCCGGGGAAGCATCGAGAACGTGGAGGTAAGGGGCTTCAACCGCAAGTATGTGTTCACGACCTCCGATGCGCCCTACAATCCCGACGATCTTCCCGTGGTGGCCGAGTCCATCACCGCCACGGGCATTGCCGACAAGATGACCTTCGACAAGACGAGCGTTGTGGATCAGAAGGTTCAGCAGGCGCATCTTACGGGCTGGTATCAGCGGCTCGGCACGCTCTTGAACCTGACGAGAGAGCACAGGGGAGAAGAGGCCTTTTTCGAGGAGCTGTACCGCTGCCGCATCGACGGCATGGAAGTGTCCGGCATAAGCATGAAGCTTGTCGAACCCGGCATGGAAGCCGTCGATCTCAGCGTGGAGAGGATGGCGCTTCTTGAAGGGCTGCGTGCTCCGGGTTCCGGGGAAAAGGTTTCTCCCGTCAGTCTGGGCTTTTTCGGTCTCCGCATTGCCGGCAGGGATTTTTCCGGCGGACTGGATACGCTGGAACTTCGGGACATACTCGTGCCCGAGCCTGCGATCATTGCCGAGATTGTCCGGACGGGCAAAGAGCTGGATGCCGCCGACGAGGATGATTTGCTCGGCTCCGCCGGGGAAGCGCTCTTCATGAAGCTCGATGGCCTCATACGCAAGGCTTACGAGGACAAGATGCCCGTCGGTCGTCTGTTCATGGCGGGCGGAACCTTCACGCTTCAGGATACGCCTGAGGAGAAGGGCGCGAAGCCTTCCGTCCTGTCCATGGCGATGAAGAGTCTTGATTATCGTCTGTCCGTGACGGAAGAGGGCGCGAGCAGGTATGTCACGAACCTTTCCGGACTCACGATGAAATTCCCTGACACCATGGAAGAGGCCGACATCATTGCCCGCTATGCTCCGGACGGTCTGGTCATGAACGCGACCGGCGACAGCCTCGTGGGGGATGACGCGCTTTCCGGCAAGGCCCGCTACGAGCTGGAAGGCCTCGGCGTGCTGGAAGGAAATCTGGAGATCTCCGGCGACATCCGTGCGCTTCAGCATGCCGTTATAGACGGCGATCCTTCGGGAGAGATGGAGAAGCTCATGCAGACCGTGCGCCTCAAGGGCCTGAACGCCGTTTACCGGGATTCCGGGCTCATGGCCATGAGCGTGGAAATCGCGGCCCGCTGGGGAGAGTCGACGGTCGAAA
>CAJJMX010000129.1 GCA_905192935.1 uncultured Mailhella sp. | reverse complement strand
ATCCGCAGATAGGAAAGCAGGCGGACCTTTCCCGCATCGCCTTTCTCGGCTTTGGCATGCCGGCTTCCGCCGGACTGCTCCTTGCCGGCGGTGAAATGACGCCGGACGCCTGGCCGGATTTCTGCCGGGAAAGGATTCAGGAGCAGGATCTGCCCGGCGGACCTCTGGACATGGCCGAAAAAAAGGCAGCTTCCCCTGCGGATGCGGCCACTTCCGCTCCCGTTCAGCCCGACATACGTCCGGACAACGCCGTGCCTCCCATCTCGCTTCCCCAGGCTGTGCCTCCGAAGCCTGCGGCTGAAAACAGCATCCGGCACAGCGGCAGAGGCACGCTTCAGAACTTTCTGGTGACCCCGGCCATGGCCGATGAGGCCCTGTCGCCGGACGTGCAGGCCCTTCTCCGTCCGACGGACAGTCCATGGTGCGCGCCCTTTCTCGCGGGCAGAATGGACGAGCTTGTCGCCAGCATGAAGCATCGCACGCTGGAACGGGAAGAAAAAACCGTCATGATGCATGCCGCCGTCGCCGCCAGAGAACAGCTTTTCCGGCGTCTGTCCGATGCCGTGGCACGCAGTCATCAAAGACAGATGCGTCTGGCAAGAGAACACGGCATCCCCACGCCTCCCGTGGCACTTCCCCTTCTGCCCCCTCTGTCCCACAATACGCCCGTGGCCGATGCGCGCTTTCGTGCCATGGCCTTTGTATCTCCGGGATTCTCCATGCTTTTCAACACGCAGAGCCTGTCTTCCGTACACATTCCCTGCCTCTTCATCGGCGCGGAGTCGGAACGATGGAACAGGCCTTCCGAACAGGCGGAACGCTTTGTGGGCATGATGAACAACAGGCCGGAATACCTGCTGCTGCACGATGCTGACGCTCCGGCTCTTCAGGCGAACTGCCCGGAGTCCGATCCCGCGGGACCTCTGGCCTCTCTGTGCGGCAGCGTTGACGATGAGACGCGTGACGCCGTTCATGCCCGGCTTGTTTCCGTGCTGCAGGAGTTCTTCAACCGCGTCATGAACAGAGACACGCCTCTCTGATCTCCCGGGCCGCACGTATCCGACAAAAATCCGGGCAGCGGACATAAAAAAGGCGGCTCATGGAAGAACCGCCTTTCAGCAGAAAAAGACCTTTCAGCCCAGAAGCGTTTGTGCCAGCGACATGAAGTCGAGAGGCCAGCAGCTTTCAGGACGAGGCTGAGGCACGTCCGCACGTCCCGGCGCGGGACGACAGGCCAGCACGGCATCCGCCCACTGCTGAGGAAAGGAATCGATATCCAGCGCCGCTCCGAGAAGAGCTCCGGCCACGGCTCCGTTGGCAGCGGCGTCGCCGCCCTTCATGACGGTATCGCGCACGCCTGCCCCGGCATCGGAAGCGTGAAGGAGCTGCCAGAAGCCGTTCTGCAAGGTCGTAAGCACATGGCTCATGTCGTTCTGATAGTCGGCAGGACGATTGTTTTCCGCTTCGGCGAGGCAGGATATCACTCTTTCGGCCTCCGATTCCGGAATATCCCCGCACCAGGCCGGGAGAGCCTCGGCCACGGCCATGGCCGCCTTCCACATGCCTTTTCTGGAGCCGCTCCGTATGCCGTAGGCAAGGGCGGACACGTAGGCGGCATCGGCTGCAAGGCACAAGGGGTGCGGACTCGTCAGCGCCGCATCGGTCATGGCCATGCGGGCAAGATTTTTCATCTCCTCCCCGGCCGCCATGGCCTTCATGTCGGGCTCTCCTCCGTCATCGCACGGAAGAGCCGTTTCCGGCACGAACCTTGCGCCGAATATGCCGAGCGGACTGCCCCGCATGAGAGCGCAGTTGGCTTCACTGCGGACGTCGGGCTTGCCGTGCAGCGCACGAAACACCGAGTGCGCAAAGTCCACGGGATGACTGCCGAGCCATTCCTTATAGGCTGCCATGACATTCCCGGCCAAAAACGTTCCGTCTCTGGCCAGCGTTCTTGCCAGAGCCAGCGCCATTTCCGAGTCGTCGGTAGGCTGTCCCGGCAAAGTACGGTACAGGGCGCTCCCCTCAAGCTCGTCGACACCGGCCGGATAAAGGGCCCTGACCTCATCCTCATGCTTGAATTCCACCTGGCTTCCCAGAGAATCCCCGGCAATCTGTCCGAGAAGACATCCCCAGGCACGGCGTATCTCAACGGCACTTCTTTTCAACGCAACACCTCTCAAAAAATCATGTGCCGGAACACATCGTCCCGGCCATATCCCCGGCGTCAGTCCGCCTCGTCCGGCTGTCCGTCATCCTGTCCGTCATCGACGCCCTGCTCCATCTGAGCCGCCTGGTCGCTGACGGCAGGATATTCTTCGCTTTCAAAATACACGGTGCAGTAAGAAGCCTGCTTCCCGGCATCGGTCTCGGAACCGGCAAGGAAAACATACACGGCTCCCGGACTGTCGGGCGCATTCTCCGCACCCGAAAAATTCCACTCAAGGACCTCAAGTCCGCCTTCATCGGCAAGGTAGCCGCGCAAGTCGTCGCCGGCATCCTCGATATCTTCCAGATTCAGCGACGGTTCGCCATACTTCCTGACGAGCTCATCCCTCAGGCTTTCCAGCACTCCGAGGGTCGCGGCGCCGTTTTCACTGGGATCATCGGGGGAAGAGGCCATGATGCGTATGATCCTGCCCTGAAAGGTATCCACGGCATAGGTATCGAACCGGGAGTCGGGCGCAGGAGGCGTCACCTCATACATCTTGAGCTGCCATCTTTCGGAGACGGGCTGATCCCCATGAGTGTACCGGCTCAGTTCGGATCCGAGTTCCAGACCGAAGGCCCCTGCCGCAAACGCGGACGCCGTCCCGAAAAAAACAAACAGAACAGAAAAAAGAACTGTCCGAATATACTTCATAAAAACTCTCCCTTGCCGCCCCTGCGGCAAGGGCCATAATTAAGCACAGGAACAGCTTTTGTCCAGCATGCAGCGCTTGTCTTTCCCCTAAAGGAAAGATACCTATCCTGTGTCGGACAACGCTGTCCTTCTGCAACCTTTATCCCTCTTTCATGCCATGACGGAACGATCCCTACCGGAACTGCTCGCCCCGGCCGGAGGCCGGGAACAGCTTGAGGCCGCGATACTCTACGGAGCCGATGCCGTGTATCTCGGCGGAAGCCTCCTGTCCCTGCGGGCAAAATGCCGCGGCTTCGACGGCAAAGAACTGGAAGACGCCGTACGTTTTGCCCACGACTCCGGCGTCCGCGTCTACTATTGTCTGAACGCGCTTCCCTTTGACGAACATCTTCCTCTGGTGGAGGAGCAGCTTGAAAGGCTGCCGGAGCTCGGCGTCGACGGGCTCATTGCGGCCGACCCCGGGGTCATCCGTCTCTCCCGCAGGCTCTGCCCTTCCGTGGAACTGCATCTCTCCACGCAGGCTCACTCCGTCAACTCCGCTGCCGTGGAATTCTGGCAGGAATCCGGCGTGCGCCGCATCAATCTGGCACGGGAGCTCGGACGTGAGGCCATGGCCGGACTCATCCGACGCTTTCCATCCATGGACTTTGAAGTCTTCGTTCACGGAGCCATGTGTCTTTCCCTCTCCGGGCACTGCCTCATTTCCGCCTGGGTCAACCGGCGTCCGGCCAACCTCGGACTTTGCACACAGCCCTGCCGCTTTGAATACCGGGGCCTGACGCTTACCGTGGAAGAAGCCGTGCGGCACGACGGCCCTTTCCTGAGCGTCACGCAGGACGAGGATTTCAGCGCCATATGGGCTCCCATGGATCTGTGTCTCGTCAGGTGGATGGACGATCTTGTCCGCATGGGCCCGGCGGCGCTCAAGCTGGAAGGCCGGACAAAGAGCGGAGGCTACGTCGCCCAGGTGACCGACGTTTACCGCACGGCCCTGAATCTTGCCGCAGCCCGGCAGAAGCCTCTGAACGCCCCTTCGGCAGACGACCTTGTCGAAGAACTCTTTCATACGGCATCACGTCCGCTCTGTTCCGGCTTCTTTCTGCCTGAACGCCGCATCGAAGAGCGGCCCCAAGACTTCACGCCCCGGCCCGTCGCGGCACGCCTCATGGAACCTGCGGAAAACGGCGGCTGGCGCGTTCAGGTCCGCTCTGTCTGGAACAGCGGCGACGACGCCGAGCTTCTTCTTCCCGGCATGAAGAGACCTTGCCTGAAGGCAGGCTCCTACACGCTGGAAAATCATCGGGGAGAAATCACGGAACGCCTGAATCCGGGGACGGAAGGTGTTCTTTACTGTGAACGGGAGGACCTGCGCCCGGGCCTTTACCTGAGAGCCTGAAACCCTGTCTTCCGGCAGGCGCTGCTCCGGCCGCCTTGCGAACTCCTCCCCCGGGAATGTCAGGAGCTCACCGACACCCGGCTGGCGGGAAAACGCTGTTCAAAACGCTCCACCACCTCGGCAAGAGGAGGCTCCAGAAAGCCAAGAATACGTTTTCTCATCTGATCAGGCACGCCGAAACGGGCCTCGGCCATGCTTGCCGCCATGGCGGCAATGGTATCGCTGTCCCCGCCTATGGACACGGCATTGCGCACGGCGCCCTCAACACTGTCCGCCTCGAGAAAGGCCTCGATGGCCTGAGGTACGGAGCCCTGACAGCTGACTTCCCATCCGTAGCTGCCCCGTATGTCATCCAGAGTAAAATTCAGCCTGTACCAGGAGGCCTCCACGCTCTTTCGTATGCTTTCCGGGCTCTCTCCCTGTCTGGCCAGCCATATGACCGCCGTCACGGCCTCGGCTCCCCGTATGCCTTCAGGATGATCGTGCGTCACCATGGTGACGCGATCTGCCATGTCCAGGGCGTCTTTTAAAGAATCTGCCGCCCAGGCGCACGGACTCACGCGCATGGCCGAGCCGTTGCCGTAACTGCCGTAAGGTTCGGGATGTTCGCTGTAAAGCCATCTGGTGAAACGTCCCCCGTAGCAGCCCCTTGCCCAGCGTCTGCCGAAACTCCGCATGGACTCCACGGCCAGCCGGGAAAGCTCCTCCCGGCGTCCGTCGCTTTCCAGCACGGCATGAGCCACAGCCAGCGTCATGACGCTGTCGTCCGTGACGTGACACGCCGGAGTCAGAAATTCGAAATCCCGGCTCTTGCAGTTGTGTCTTTCAAAGCGGGACCCCACGATGTCGCCGATCAATGCTCCGATCATAGGCCGATCCTCCTGAAAACACCTTACGCATACCAAAAAAGGACGGCAAGGCGTTTTCTCGACGACCGCCTTCAAACGTTAAACCATTGCTTCAACTTTTTCGGTCGATTCCGGCGCATCGCCACGAAAAACGACGGGGACAGCCGGAAATGATTGCGGCACACGGCTTCCGCCGGAGATCCGGCCGGGAAAAGGTGCCGGAAACACGCCTCGGACTTCACCCGTCTCAGTCCGAAAGGAGGGC
>CAJJMX010000128.1 GCA_905192935.1 uncultured Mailhella sp. | reverse complement strand
CGCTGTTAAAAAGCTGAAAGAAACAAGGGGGCGCGGGGGGAATTATTCCCCCCGCATGCCTTTCCTGCCTTTTCTGCCTTTCTTTTTTTTGCATGACAGGGGGACGGGGGGCGTGGTACATGGGGACACGCGACGCGGCGGCGATTCAGGGCTGCGGGGGCAAGGTACGCATGAAGATACTGCACACATCCGACTGGCATTTAGGACACAGTTTATACGGCAGGCGGCGGCACGAGGAGTTCCGTCGTTTTCTTTCGTGGCTCAGGGAGCTTATGGACCGTGAAGGGATCGAAGCTCTTGTAGTGGCCGGGGACGTTTTCGACAGTGCGGCGCCGGGCACGCAGACGCAGGCGCTGTACTATGATTTTCTCCGGGAGGTGACCTCGGAGGGAAGTTCATGCCGTCATGTGGTGATCGTTGCGGGCAATCATGATTCCCCGGCGTTTCTGGATGCTCCGGCCGGTCTTCTTTCGTCCATGCACGTTCATGTGACGGGGCGGGCTCGCGCGCCTGAGGAGGAGGTGCTGAACCTGTGCGGCGCCGACGGGGAGACGGAGCTCATCGTCTGTGCGGTGCCGTTTCTGCGGGACCGCGATCTGTACCGTGCGAAGGACGGGGACGGCATGGACGAGCGCGACCGGCTCATGGCGGAAGGCATGAAGGAGCACTACCGGCTTGCGGCCGAGGCAGCGGAGCGGCTTCGAGCGGGGCGAAAGGTGCCGATACTGGCCACGGGGCATCTGTTTGCGGCCGGGGGGAGCACGTCCGGGGACGACGGCGTGCGGGATCTGTGCGTGGGCTCGCTGGGTCAGGTGGAAGCGGATGTCTTTCCGGAAAATTTCGATTATGTGGCGCTCGGTCATCTGCACGCGGCGCAGAAGGTGCACGGGGAGGAGCGGCTGCGCTACACGGGTTCGCCGCTGGCCATGGGCTTTGACGAGGCGAAACGCGGACACGAGGTACGGATACTGAGCACCGACGGCGCAAGGATAACGTCTATCGGCGTGGAAGTTCCGGTGTTTCAGCGCATGGAGAAGGTGGAAGGCGACATGGAGGCCATTGAGCGCAGGCTTGAGGAGCTTTCCGCGACGGGGGAAAGCGTATGGGCCGAAGTGCTGCACACCGGGGAAGAGAGCGTGCCGGAGCTCAGGAGACGCGTGGAGGAGCGCGTTTCCGGGAAGCTTGAGGTGCTGCGCATACGCAACGCGCATTTTCTGGCCGAGGGCATGGACGCCGATCCGGCGCAGGAGGATCTTGAGGATCTCGGCGTGGAGGAAGTGTTTGAGCGTCGGCTTCGGGAAGCCTATCCCGGGCGCGAGGCGCAGGACAGGGAACTGGAAGAGCTTCGGGAAGCGTTCCGGGAGACCGTGGCTGCGGTCCGCGACGGGGAGGAGGAAGCATGCGCATCGTAAGCGTACGGATACGGAATCTCAATTCGATCACGGGCGACTGGACCATACGTCTTGACGGTCCGGAGTACGAAGCGGGCGGGATATTTGCGATCACGGGTCCCACGGGCGCGGGCAAGAGCACCATACTGGACGCCATCTGTCTGGCGCTGTATGCGGCGACGCCGCGGCTCGACAAGGTGACGAAGAGCAGCAACGAGATCATGTCGCGGCAGGCGACGGAGTGCCTGGCGGAGGTACGCTTCCGCACCATGCACGGGGAATTTGTGTGCAGCTGGAGTCAGAAACGGGCGGGCAGGCGTGCGGCGGGCGAGTTTCAGCAGCCGAAGCACCGGCTTTACGACAGCGAAGGCCGGGCGCTGGCGGAAAACACCCGGGCCGTTCTGGCGAAGGTGGAAGAGCTGACGGGCATGGACTTTGCGCGGTTCACGCAGTCGATGCTGCTGGCGCAGGGACACTTTGCCTCGTTTCTGCTGGCCGACGGCGACAAGCGTGCGCCGCTTCTGGAAAAGATCACGGGCAAGGGCATCTACACGGAGATTTCCCGCAAGGTGCATGAGCGCAGCCGGGAAGAGAAGCTCCGACTCGACGCGCTGGACGCGGAACTTGCGGCGCGCGATCTGCTCTCCCTTGAGGAAGAGAAGAGTCTGGAAGACGAGAAGCGCGCGCTTTCGGAAGAGGCCGGAGCGCTGGAGCGCCGGGAGAGGGAACTTTCGGAGGATCTCTCGCGCGTGGAGCAGGCCGAGGCGCTGGAGAAGGACGAGCGCGCCCTTGCCGCGGAGCGGGAGGAGCTCCTTGCCGAACAGGCGGCCTTTCAGCCGCAGAAGGAGCGTCTTGCGCGTTCTTTGCGGGCGGCGGCGTTTTCTCCGACGCTGGAAGCGCTCAACGTGCGTCGCGAAGAGGAGAAGCGCGACAGGCAGCGGCGTCTGGAGCTTGCCGCCGAGCTTCCGCGACTCGAGCAGTCGGAGAAGGCGGCGCAGCTTGCCGTGGAGGAAGCGCGGGCGGAGCTTGCCGGAGAAAAGAGCGCCATGGAAAGCGCGCGGGAGACGTGGAAGAAGGTACGGGCCGCGGACACGGAACTTGACGCGCGCCGCCGCGATCTTGCCGCGCTGGACAGGGAGCTCGAAGGCCGCCGTGCGGAGCTTGAGCGCCGGGAAAAGGAACGGAGCGCAGCCGCTCAGGCGCAAAAAGAGGCGGAAGAGACGCTGGCCGCGCTGACGAAGGAGAAGGAATCCCGCGCCGCCGACGCCGCGCTTGCGGACGTGACCGGATCGCTTTCCATGCGTCTTTCGCTGCTCAGGCAGGAGGAAGCCGCGCTGGTCGAAACCATGGACACGCTCAGGGAGCGGGAACGGGAACTTGCGGAAAAGGAGACCGCCCTTGCCGGATGCCGCCGCTCTTCCGAAGCGCTGTCCCGCGCGTTTGACGAGGCCGCGAAGAAGCTGGACGAGGCGCGCTGGAACTTTGCCGCGCTTCTCGACGGAAAGGACGTCGCCTTTCATCGGGCGCGGCGCGACGCGCTCACCGCACGCAAAAATGCGCTGGAAAAGGCGCTGGAAGCCGCGCAGGAGCGCACGGCGCAGCTTCTGCGCGCAAAGAATCTGACGGAGCGTCAAAAAGAGCTGGCCCTGACCGTGCAGAAGGAGGAAGGCGACCTGGCGCTTCTGCAGGAAAAGCTTTCCGCCCTGCGGGAAAAAACGGCGCTTGAAGCCAAGATACGTTCCTACGAGGAGGAGCGCCGCAGTCTGCGCGAAGGTTCTCCCTGTCCGCTGTGCGGCGCGACGCATCATCCTTTTGCCGAAGAAGCGCCCGCCCTGCCTGACGAATCGCAAAAGCCCGTCAGGGAGCTGGAAACGCAGGTGCAGGAGCTCACCGCCGCCCTTGCCGGACACAGGCGCGACGCCGTGCACGCGCGCGAAGCCTGCGCGGAAGCCGAAAATAACGCCGGAGAGCAGACGGAAAAACTGCGTCGGGCGCTCTCGGCGCTCTCCCCGCTGCTCTCCCGCGCGCTCCATGAGAGCACTCCCGGCAAGGACGCCGCTTCTTCCCTGCCGGACGGAACCGCCGCCGCTTCGCCCTGCCCTGCCGCGTCGATCGAAGATTCCGTTTCCCCGGCGGCGGACCCCTGGGAACGCGAGCTTCTTTCCGCGCTCACGCTCACGGCAGACGCGCCGTCTCTTGCGCCGCTTCTGGAGCGTCTGGCCGCCGAGGCCGCCGACGCCCTGGCCGAAGCCGAAGAGCTTCTCAAAACGCTCGACGCCCAGACCGTGGCCGGCCGCGCTCTGGCCGACGACGCGGAAAAGCTGCGCCGACTCCATGAGGAGGCACAAAAGGCCGTGCAGGCGGCGGAAAAGGAGGCTCTGCGCCTCGGCACGGAAAAGACGGCGCTGGCCAGGGACGCCGCCGACAAGACGCGCAAGGCGCAGCTCTCGCGCGAAGAACTTCGTCGCGGCGTTTCCGCCTTCCATGAGGACGGAAACAGCACCGAAGAACTCGCCCGGGCCGTGCATGCTCTCGAAGAGCGCCGCGACGCCTACGCCGCCCTGACGAAAAAGGAGGCCGAAGCCCGCGAAAAGCTGACGGAGAGCGCGCGGGTTCTGGCTCTGGGGACGCAGGCTCTCGACGCCGCACAAAACGAATGGAACGCCTCCGTGAAAAACCGCACGGAACGCGCCGACGCCCTTGCCTCGCTCGACCGGGCCCGCCGCGACCTCTTCGGAGACCGCAGTGCCGACGACGAGGAAAAGGCCGCAACCGAGCGCCTGCGCCTCAAAGAAGAAAAAGAGGAGGCCTGCCGCACTGCCCTCGAACAGGCCGCCCGCGCTCTTGCCGACTCCCGCCGCGACGCCGCCGCCCTGGCCGAGCGCCTCGAACAGCGCGCCTCGGCCGTGAAGGACCTCGAAGACACGCTCCGCGCACGCCTCGACGCCGAAGGCTTTGCCGATGAAGCCGACTGCCGCGCCGCCGTCATGAACAGGGAGGAACTCGACGCTCTCACCCGCGCCGGCAAGGCCCTCGACGAAAAGTCCGCCGGTCTCGACGCCCGCGCCGCAGAACTTGCCCGCCGCCGCAACGCCCAGACCCTGCCCCTGCCCTCCCGCGAGGACACCGAACTCGCCCTCGCTCAGACCCGCGCCGGACGCGAAGACGCCCTGCAACGCCTCGGAAGCCTTCAGGAACGTCTCAATGCCAACAATGAACAAAAGGCCCGCGCCGCCGTGCTGAGGGAAAAAAGAGAAGCGCAGGCCGCCGTCTGCCGCCGCTGGGCCGCGCTCAATGAACTCATAGGCTCCGCCGACGGCAAGAAGTTCCGCAACTACGCCCAGGAACTCACCTTCCGAAGACTCATACTCATGGCAAACCGCCAGCTCGCCTTCATGACCGACCGCTACCTGCTCGTCCACAGCAGAGACGAGGCCCTCACCCTCAACGTCATCGACCGCTACCAGGCCGACGCCGTGCGCTCCTCCCGCAACCTCTCCGGCGGAGAAAGCTTCATCGTCAGCCTCGCCCTCGCCCTCGGCCTCGCCCAGATGGCCAGCCGTAACGTCCGCGTCGACTCCGTCTTCCTCGACGAAGGCTTCGGCACCCTCGACGAGGAATCCCTCGGCACCGCCCTCGATATGCTCGCCTCCCTCCGCAGAAAAGGAAAAATGATAGGCATCATTTCCCACGTCCAGGCCGTCCGCGACCGCGTCGGACTCCAGATCAGAGTCTCCCCGGAAGGCAACGGAAAAAGCTCCCTCTCCGGCCCCGGCGTCTGCCGCAACAAGAACGAAGCGTAAACGCAGAAAAGACAGAAAACGCAGGAAAGGCAGGAAAGGCAGGCGGGGCTCCGCCCCGGACCCCGAAAAGGCAATGCGGGGGAAATAATTCCCCCCGCGCCCCCCCTGTTTCTTTCAGCTTTTTAACAGCGCTCGGGGGCCCCGGGCGACGTCAGGAGCCCGGCCGGTGGTCATGAATAGC
>CAJJMX010000127.1 GCA_905192935.1 uncultured Mailhella sp. | reverse complement strand
GTTCCATACTTACTTCCTTTTCCACGGCGGCAGGTTGATGTCGTAAGCGGTGGAGCTGGTATCAATATCCGGTGTCGCGATCTCTACGCCGTAAGGGAAGAGCACGATATGCCGCAGGTTGATGTTGGCCGTGATGAGCACGTTCATGAAATGCTCATCGCCATACACGCGCTTCGCCACCATGTCCCAGGTCTCCCCCATACGGCTCAGTGTCGTCTTCATGTCACCCCCTTATGCATAGGACAGGCGTTCTCTGTCCCGCATCATTCTGTCGAACTCACGCCGGAAATCCGTCTGCGCTTCCTTCATGCCTCGCTTCACAGCCTCGTAGGCATCTGTTCCGCCGCTGATGTTGATGACGGGAGAAAACGTGATCTGATACGAGGACGTGCCTGTTCCTGTCTGGTGGAGCAGGGCAGACAGCCGGGAGAGAGGCAGCACGGCCTCCGGCTCGGTGCCTTCACCGATGGCTGCAAGAGTGGGGCCGGTAACAACGCCGCCGGACGCCATGGCAGGCACGGCCAGAGCGTTCAGGTCACCGCTCTCGATGGCTTCCAGCTGTTCCTGGCTTGCCCAGGCCGGGCCGTTTCCGTTGCCCATGGCGGAATAGGCCTTTACTGCGTCATCCGCGCCGCCCATGATGTCTCCAAGAAATTTTCCGGCCTTTTCAAGCATCTCGATCAGGCCAGAAATTTTGTCGACCGCAAGAGAGATCGCAGCGTCCACCATATTCCTGAACGCCTCACAGTTTTCATAGGCGAGCGCAAATCCGGCGGCTACCGCTCCAACTGCGGTGATCAACAGCCCTATGGGGTTTGCCCTCATAGCGATATTGAGCGCGGTCATGGCGATCTTCATTTTCTGCCATGTCTTATAGACGGAGACCAAAGGCGATATCGCAAAAAGCACACCGAGACGCAGGGCATGGAAGGCTATGACGCCGGTCGTGAGCGCGGCACCGAGCTTCATGGCGGTGGAAACCAGGGGCTTGTTGGCTTCCATCCATGCCCCGGCAGCTCTTGCTGCCTTGACGGTTTCCAGAGAAATTTCCCGAATGGGCTCCAGAAGCGGAGACCCCATAACCGTAGCGACATACTTCCCGGCGTTACCCATGAGCGTCAGACTGTTGGAGGTCGTGGCACTTCGGGCCTCAAACTCCTTCAGCATGGAATCGGCATATCTGACGGGATCAGCTATGCGCTCGAAGTTCTTCCGAAGAGCTTCCGTGTTCTGCATCATGGGGCCGATAGCGACAGCCGCTTCATCGCCGAACATCACGGACAGATACTGGTTCCACTTCTCCTTCGGGATCTTCTTCTGTATGGCCTCAAGCGTCTCCAGAATGGTTTCAGGAGCGTTTTTCTGAAGGTCTTTCTGAAGCTGCCTGTAGTCGAGACCGGCGTTCTGGAAGGCTGCTTTCTGCGCATCGCTCATGGAGCCTCCCTTGCCCATGGCACGCATAAAGGCCTTGATACCGGTCGCCGCGACTTCCGCCTCAGCACCGCTGGCAATCACCGTGGAAGCAAAGGCGGCAATATGCGTCTCTGTCAGACCGGCAAGCTTCCCCAGCGGTCCGTATTTCTTGAGCACTTCTCCAATCTGCTTCGCCTGGGCGGCGTTGGCGTTGGAAAGAAAGTTGACGGCATCAGCCAGGGCATAGGTCTTTTCCAGTGACAGGCCCATGCCGGACTGCCATTTGGCCATCATCTCGCCGGATTCTTCGGCGGAAATATCGAAGGCAACGCCCATTTTGGCGGCCTGTTCGGTGAATGTGGCCAGATCCTTTTCCGCAATGCCGGACTGTCCGGCTGCGGCAGCAATCATGGCAAGCTGATCGGCAGCCATGGGAATGCGCAGCGACATTTCCTGAAGCTGTTTCTGAAGATTGAGCAGTCCGTCGGGAGTCTCAAAATCCACGACCTTGCGGACTTCAGCCATGGAGTCTTCCAGCTTCATGGCTTCCCGCACGGGAAGCCCCACGCTGCCGGTGGCCATGGCAGCCGTGGACATGATGGCCCTCATGCTGCTTGAACGCATGGCGCTTATTTTTTCCTGAGCGGCGGAAGCGGCAGCAAGCCTTTTCTGCGTTCTGGCAAGTCGTTCCTGGGCGGCTTTTGCTTTTTCTGCGGCGCTGGCGACTTCCTGCTCACGCTGGGCCACGTCACGAAGCGACGAGCCGAGCATACCTGCGGCCAGCTTGTTTTCCCGCAAGGCGGACTGTTTCTTGTCCAGAGCGTCCGATGCTTTTTTCACCGCCTTTTCTGAGGCATCGACAGTCCGCTTCAAGGCGGCTTCTTCTTTGGTTGCCGTGCGAAGCGCCGCGCCCAGTTCCTTTGATTCAGCGACGTTTTTTTTCAGGGCGGTCCTTTCCGCCTCCAGCGCCTGCTCAAGCCGGTTCACTCTTGCTCCGGCCTGCTGGTAGCGAGCGATCATGTCCCGCGTAGGAGCATCTGCCGCTTCGATTTCTCCGTTGACAAGGGAGAGTTCTGCCCTGGCACGCTGAAGCGTTTTCGTATGTGAGAGCACAGCGTTGCGGGCACGCTCTTCCTCGGCCCGCACTTTTGCCAGAGCCGACTCCGTATCCGCAAGAGAAGCGCCTCGTGCCTTGAGCTGCGCACTGACGGCTTCCGACTCGGCTCTGGCACGTTTCAATGCGTCCTGCTCGGTCTTCAGAGCTTTTTCAAACCGGCTCACAGCGGACTGAGCCTGCCGCTGTCTGGACGCAAGTACCTGCGTGGAGGTACTCGCAGCCTGAAGTTCACGGCTGGAGAGGTCAAACTCCGCGCGCGCCATCTGAAGCGAAAGATTATGCGCGTCTACGGCTTTTCTGGACGTTTCCACCGCAGACCGGGACTTCTGAAACTTCTCTTCCAGAGCGGTCAGCGAGGCCTGCCCGGACTGAAGCTTTGCGGAAAGCTCGGTGAAGGTTGCCTGAGCCCGTCTCAGCTCGACATCGGCGTTCCGTACCTCTTCGGAAAGTTTGCTCATGCCTGACAGCGCTGCAGCCTGCTCATCCAATGCCTTCGTGCGCTCCGCGAAGGAACGCATGAGCTTTTCCCCTTCCCAGAAAGATCTGGTGAAGGCGGGAGAAAGCTGGCCGGCCAGCCTGAACGCTATTTCATAGACTTTTGCCATTTCTTTTCCCGTCTGAGCTTTTCTTCCGCTGTCTCAATCCATCCGCCAAGGTCCACAAGCGGAACCTTCATCCAGTCCAGCACGCAGCCGCCGCACAGCTGTGAGAGAGCCAGGCTTATCAGCCTGAGCTCTCCCGCCGGATTTTCAACTTTCAGTCCGAGGCGAGAAAAAAATCCGAAATTTTCTGCGTCAGGCGCAGATAGTCCTGGCCGGGAAGCCGTTCAAAAAATTCCAGCGGGAGCTTTGCTGCATCTGCGGCGCAATAGGCGCAAAATCCTGCATCCAGTACGGGCATGACGGCCATATTGCCGGCAGCGCGCCACAGTCTCTGTATGCGGTTGATGTCCGCACCGGTGAGCCTGTCCAGAGGGATATCTATTTCCTTGTAGCCCTTGTCCTCAAAGAAGAATTCTTTTTTGAACCTGTAAAGCATTGATCATATCCTGTGTTTCAGCCGGGAGGCAGCGGGGGAAAAGCTTCCTCCCGGCATGTGGAGGAGGAAAACTCAGCTCAGACCGAGATCAGCACGGACGGAGGAAAGGATGTCTTCATCTCCGAATTTGCTGATATAGTTATACTTGTCGATTTCAGCGACTTCCTTGCCGCCCACGGAAATCTTGATGTACACCACCTCGAATTCCTGAGAGGAGTCGGTACTTGCGCCGGTCTCGAAGGTGCCCAGCGTCGTCGTTTTGGGGATGGCCCGCAGCGTAATGCGGACAGCTTCTGTGGAGTACACGCCGCCGCCAGCGTCGTAGACCTGCTGAGAGCCTCTGAGCTCCAGCGCATGAGCTTTGTGCGCAGTAAGTTCCAGGGCCTTCTTTTCGATGACGCGCCAGTTGAGCGTGCAGGTCATGGACTGGTAGTGCCCGAGCACGGGCGAATCCACTTCACCTGCGATGCCCGCGCCGGTCACCGTGTCCGTCATGGAAGACAGTTCCGGAAGATCGACCGTGGCAATGCCGAGAAGATCATTGGCGTCGTTGTACACGCGGAACGCGATAAGACGCTCTTTTACCTTGTTTTCACCAGCCATGGTTCACTCCTATGCAAAAAGCGTGGAAAGATAGTCCGCGTCGTATTCAAGGACGAAATCGATTTCCCTGTTCGGGCTCGGCGGCGTGACGTACACATGGAAGCGGGCGATGCCGTCCATGAGGTCGGTTGTCGAATTTTCCTCGCTGTTGAATTCGACACGTCCGCCGAGGATGTACTGGCGGGCGGCAAGACCGTTCAGCCAGATGTTTACGGAGTCGACGATGGTATCCACCTGCCTGCGGTTCAGCGGAAAATCGACTCTCTGCCAGTACGTCTGCACCAGCGTGTTGCCGATCCAGTTGAACATCCGTCGCAGAGGAATGAAGGCATCCTTCGGGTCGGTCACAGAGGGATAGCAGGCCGTCCGGTTGCCCCAGCATTTCCATCCGCCGATGAAGTTCAGGGCGGTGACCACGCCTTCGCCGTTCAGATAGGAGGCGTTTTCAGGAGTCAGCCAGACCTCGGAGCCGTCTTCAAGCACCGTCGCCGTCATCTGGAAGTTTTTGTTCGAGGGGCTGACATAGGGAACATCGTCGTTTTCGCTGTCTACCTGACCCAGCAGACCGGCAAGCTGCGTGCTCATATGGTAGAGCGTGCCGTCCATGCTGATCATGGGCCAGCAGCAGATCTGATAGGGGTCCGTCACATTGTTCTGGTTTTTCCAGGCGGCAACACCGCTGTACTGCTTCACTGTGTCGGCTGGGGCATCGACAATGGAGATGGCCTTGAAAAGCTCGTTGATGTTGGACGCCTTGGCGGCCATGACTGCGGCGACTTCGGGAGCGGAAGAGTAGCCGGGAGAGAGGAGAATGCCGGGCACCAGGCGGAAGCGCGGGAAACAGTCATTGACGAGCTCAAATCCGGATTTGTTACCGGAGACATCGACGCCGCCGACGATGTCATCGGACTCGACCATGGACGGATCAGTCTTTTCTGCCGAGAAGGTGATCACCGTACCAGTCTCGCAACGGAATACGCCGTCATCGGAGAGACTGGTAATGACCAGTCTTCCCTCATCATCATACGTCAGCTCAAAATCTTCTCCTCTGTCATACGGCTCTCCGCCAGAGGCAGAGAGCGTCACAGTGGAAGCGATGATGCCGGACTCTGCCACGATGGCGCTGCCGGTAATGGAGTCGAGAGTGACATTCTGCGTCGTTGCGCTTTTCTTGTGCGTCTTCGGGGCAAGGACATTGACGATGATGACCGGGGCGACGCCGAAAAGAG
>CAJJMX010000126.1 GCA_905192935.1 uncultured Mailhella sp. | reverse complement strand
CGATGAGGTAGCAGATCAGGGACCCGGCGAGGGTCGCCCATATGAAGGTGGTGGCCTGGCCGTCCATGGGGATGGAGCACATCTGCGTGAAGAGCAGGGCGGGCAGGCTTATCCAGTAGACGAACTGGTTGAGGCACAGGGCCATGGTGGGAGCGAGAATGCGGCGGCGCTCGGCCAGAAGACCGAGAAACATGATGCCGAACACGGTAATGAGTGCGGAAAAGATACCGTTCATGGGAAGACGCAGTCCTTGGGAATCAGGCCCGGCACGAAGTCGTACGGTAAGCGTCCGGCCGGGGAAAAGGGTCAGGAAAGATGCGCGAGAGTCTGTGAGAGGCTGTGGCGTATGGCGCGAAAATGTCGCAAAAACAGCAGGATGGCAAGAGCTATGACGGAGGCGCAGAAAATCATGGTGTACGGAGCTCCCATAATGTCGGCCAGAGCACCGAAGGCCAGTCCGCCCACAGGGCCGAGTCCTGAGGTCAGCATGATGTAGAGACTGAGCACGCGGCTGCGGCAGTCGTCGGAAGAGGTGGTCTGGCAGAGAGTGTTCACGCTGATGTTGGTGGCGGTGATGCCGTAGCCTATGAAGAAGGCCGCGACCAGGGAGATGAAGATGTTCGAGGAGAAGCTGAACACGAGGAGGGCAATCGTGGTGATGGTGGTGGTGCGTACGACGAAGGTGGGCACGTGTCTGAGCACGAGACGCACGGAAACCACCACGCCGCCCACGAAGGCGCCCGCACCCACGGAGCCGAAAAGCCAGCCGAGAGTCTGGGAGCCGCCGTTCAGAACATTGGTGGAGAACATGGGAAACAGTACGCTGTAGCACATGCTGAAGGTGCAGAAGACGGCAAGAAGGCGGCAAATATGATTCAGAAAGAACTCGCTCTGCACGTGACGTATGCCTTCCACGATATCGCCGAACATACTCTTTTTTTCATGGGAGGCCACGCGTTCACGCAGGCGCACCCGGAAATGGAGCATGCAGATGATGGGCACGTAGGTGATGGAGGATATGAGAAAGCATATGCCTTCACCCCAGAAGTAGATGACGAAGCCGGCAATGGAAGGGCCCACGAGCTTGCTTATGTTGAAGGCCATGGAATTGAGGGCCACGGCGCTTTTGACGGCGGCCTGGTCGGAAACCATGAGCGACACCGAAGATTGCCGTGCCGTCATGTCGAAGGAACTTATGATGCCGAGTCCGAGGCTGAGAGCCACGAGCAGAGGATAGCCGGCTATGCCTGAGAAGGTGGAAACGGTGAGCAGCACGGCCTCGAACATGCAGAGCATCTGCGTGGTGATGAGAGCCTTGCGCAGATCGTGCCGTTCAAGCCACGCCCCGGCCATGAGACCGAACACCAGAAGAGGGGCGAGGCTCACAAACTCCACGATGCTGAGAAGAAAGGCAGACTGGGTGAGGCGGAACACGAGCCAGCTCATGGCGAGTCTCTGCATCCACAGTCCGAGCATGGATATGGTCTGGCCTATGATGAAATAGAAAAAGGCTCTGTGCGCGAGAGCCGGGAACAGCTGATAGATACTGCGCAGGGTAACCTCTGGAGGCGTAAAGGGCATTTTTCAAGGCAGAGATATTATTGGGTGCAGAAAAAACTAACGAATTTTTCACAAAAGGGAAAGACAGAACGGGATGCGCTTTTGAAGAAAGATGCGCGTCACGGAGACACAAAAGGTTATTTGATGTGGTATCCTATGGAAAAAACAGAAAAAACAGAAAAGACAGAAGCTGCTTCCGCGCTTATGAAGGGAGAGACCGTCAGAGAAAGAAGACGCGGGAAAGAGTATTGCGGAACGCTGTTTTCCTGTCGACGCGCGTTGCAGAGGATAAAAAGGACGACTTTTTCTGGCGAGCGGCAGAAAAGGAAAGCTGATCGACGGCATGAAGAGCCGGAACGCAAAGAAGCCCCGGAGGTCCGGGGCTTCTTCGTTACGAGGATGCTTTGGCAGTGAGGGAAGATTCGGAAAGAGGGGAGGCGATCATCCCCAGAGGACTCTGCCCACAAGGGTTCCCGCCCAGGCTACAAGGTAAGCCACGCCGGTGTTGAAGACCATGCTGAAGAAGAGCCAGCGCCAGCCTCCGGCCTCGTTCTTGAGCACTACGAGAGTGACGAAGCAGGGAGAGTAGATGAGCACGAACAGCATGAGCGAGAGCGCCACGGTCTTGGACCAGCCGGGATCGGCGGCCAGTCTGGCGGAAAGGGAATCAGGCTCGTCGGGGTCGGTTTCACCTATGGAATAGGCCGTGCCCATGGTGGAGAGTATGGCTTCCTTGGCAGCCACGCCGGAAAGGAGGGCCACGTCGGTGCGCCAGTCGAAGCCGAGGGGCCGGAACAGCGGTTCCACGAACTGGCCTATGCGGCCGCCCCAGGTATTGCGCACGGTTTCGGAGGCAAGGGCGTTTTCCTCGTCGGCTTTTGCGCCTTCCAGCATGTCCTTCTGAGCGGTCAGCGAGCTCAGCATATCGCGCATGGCGGAGCCGTCGGAGTTTTCCGTGCCTTCGAGCTGTGCCTTCAGAGCCTCTATCTGTTCATTCAGGGGCGCTATCTGTTCGTCCAGCGCGGCGATCTTCGCCTCAAAGGGCGCCGACTGCTCTTCGGTGAGGGCCGGGAAGGTAAGCGCGGCCCAGAGTATGACGGATATGGCCAGAATGACGGTGCCTGCCTTTTTGATGTACATCCAGCCGCGCTCCCAGGTGTGGGTGAGAATGCTGCGCAGCGTGGGCAGGCGGTAGGGCGGAAGCTCCATGACGAAGGGCGTGGAGTCTCCGCGGAACACGGTCTTTCTCAAAAACAGGGAGACGAGCAGGGCCACGGCCCAGCCGCACAGGGTTATGGAGAACATGATTCCCGCCTGATTGTCGGCGAAAAACGCCGCGGTGAGCATGAGAAACACGGGAATCTTCGCGCCGCAGGTCATGAGCGGAAGGGTCATCATGGTGGCCATGCGCTCTTTTTCGCTGCGCATGGTGCGGGTGGCCATCACGCCGGGAATGGCGCAGCCGCCGGCAATGCCGCCTGCAATGATGAAGGGCATCACCGAGGAGCCGTGCAGGCCGAAGGCACGCATGATGCGGTCGAGCATGTAGGCCATGCGCGCCATGTATCCGCTGTCCTCAAGGAAAGAGACGATGAGAAACATGATGAGAATGAGCGGCACGAAGCTGAGTACGCCGCCCACGCCCCCAATGATGCCGTCCACCACCAGCGACTGCACGAGCCCTTCGGGCAGCACGCCGGTCATCAGTTCTCCGAGCCAGCCGAAGAAGTCTTCCACCCAGCCCTGCGGATACGCTCCCACGATGAATGTGGTCCAGAACATGAAATACACCACGCCGAGCATGATGACCGGGCCGAGAATGGTGTTGGTCAGCACCTTGTCGAGCTTGTCGGTGAAGGCAAGGCGGTCTTTGGCGTCGCTTTTGCGTATGACGCCGTTTTTGAGCGCGCTGTTGATGAAACCGTAGCGGTAGTCGGCGATGATGGCGTCGGGCGTGGTCTCCAGAGTGGAGGCAAGGTGGAGAACAAGCTCCTCGCGTATGGCTTCAAGCTCCTTCGCGGCATCGGCGTCGGCATTTTCCATCTGGGCGCGTATGATTTCGTCGCCTTCCAGCAGCTTGAGGGCCGTCCAGCGTGCAGGATACCTGGAGGTGAGGAGACCTTTTTCCTCTATCAGTCCGGTCATGCGCAAAAGCGCAGGGTCCACGTCCGGTCCGTAGCTTATGGTCAGCGGTTCGGAAGGCTTCTGCGCTTCTTCCAGAGCAAGGGCGAGAACCTTGTCGAGTCCTTCGCCCGAGCGCGCCACCGTGGGCACGGCGCGTACGCCGAAGCGTGCGGAAAGCCTGTCGAGGTCTATGCTCATGCCCGCCTTGCGGGCTTCGTCCATCATGTTGCAGGCCAGAACCACGGGCTGACCGAGTTCGCGTATCTGCACGGCCAGAAAAAGACCGCGTTCCAGCGTGGCGGAGTCGATGACATCAATGACCGCGCGGGGCCTTTCCGAAGCCTGTTCAGGCGCCAGCACGTCACGCACCACGCGCTCTTCCATGGAGTAGGGCGTCAGCGAATAGGTGCCGGGCAGATCCACGAGCAGCACCTTCCGGGAACCGCTGTTCGTCCAGCCTTCCTTCTTTTCCACGGTCACGCCGGGGTAGTTGCCCACATGCTGATGCGCTCCCGTCCAGGCGTTGAAGGCCGTGGTCTTGCCGCAGTTGGGATTGCCCGCAAGAGCAATGCGTACACCGTTTCTTTTTTCCTCTTCCGTAAGGGCGGATTCACCGGCAATGCCGCGCTTTTCACACATGGGACAGCTCATTTGACCTCCACGGAAACAAAGTCGGCCTCGCTGTTGCGAAGCGCAATGGTCGACCCCTCGATGCGCAGCGCCACGGGATCACGCAGAGGCGCCTTTCCCACCACCTGTACGGACATGCCCGGTATCAGCCCCATGTCGCGTATGCGGCGGCCGAGTTCTCCATGAGCGGTGATTTTGACGATGCTCGCCTTCTGGCCCGGGGCAAGCTGGCGGAGATTCATCTGTGACATGGGGTCCTCCTGATAAAAATGAAATTATTTTTCAATTATTGCAGAAAAAAAAATGAAAAGGGAAAAGGGCATGGAACAGGAGTCCGCCTGAAAGCGGGAGTCCTGCGGCATACACCTGACACGTCGTTCACATGACGGACAGATTGAAGCTAATGAAACTGAAAATCATTGTCAACTTAAAACACGAAAAAAGACGGAGAAACAAGGCTCGGAGAACGGGAGAAAGACGTGGAATGAGGGGAAAGGTGATCAGGCAGGGAAAGCGGACAGAAAACAGGCAGATACTCTGTTCCCGGACGAGTTTGGGGACTCACCGTTTTCGGGTCAGGGCTGCCTGTGGTCATGCCTTGTTGACTGTCCTTGCGGACGAGGCACAGAGGTTTGAAACGGCCGGAAGGGCAGGAAGCGTGACGATATGGCCGGAAGGAGCGGCGGACGCATTTTGGGCAGCTGAGTCTGTGCAGGCCTGTGCAGCTGCACCTGTGCGTGGTCGACCGAGTTTGCGCTCCTCCGAAGGCATGCGGAGGGAATAATTCCCCCATCGCCCCCCTGTTTGCAGCGCAAAGGGAGTGCGGAAGCAAGGGCGCAGCTCCGTATGGCGTCAGAAGGTGGTAGGCAGAGGCTGTCGGAAGGGCGGAGGGGAGTTGCGCAAAGGCCGGATGTCTCGGCGGACAATGTTCGGGCTGCTCAGTCAGTGCAGGTGTGTCCTCTCGGACCCGCCTGTGGTGGACGGCCGATATTTCCGCCTCGCGGCAACATCGGTGTTGATGGAAGGGGTCCAGATTTTTAAGAGAAGTGGGAAGCCCGAAGCTCTGGAAAAACGTCGTTGAACGCGGGCAGCCGTTTTTCAACGCTCAGGCGTGCCTTTGTTTGC
>CAJJMX010000125.1 GCA_905192935.1 uncultured Mailhella sp. | reverse complement strand
CAGGGCCGGAGCAACCGGCCCTCAATTTTCAGGAACGGAGAACCATGGACGAACTGATTCTGCGCGACCCCGAGGTCGCGGACGCCATCTGGAAGGAATCCCGCCGTCAGGTGAGCAAGCTTGAACTCATCGCATCGGAAAACTTTGTATCCTCTGCCGTGCGCGAGGCTCAGGGCTCCATCATGACGCACAAGTATGCTGAAGGGTATCCCGGCAAGCGTTATTATGGCGGATGTGAGTTCGTTGACATTGTGGAAAATCTCGCCCGAGACAGAGCGATGAAGCTGTTCGACTGCGACTTTGCCAATGTTCAGCCTCATGCGGGCAGCCAGGCCAACATGGCGGCCTATCTCGCCCTCATCAAGGACGGCGATACCGTGATGGGCATGGATCTGACCCACGGCGGCCATCTGACGCACGGCAGCCCCGTCAATTTTTCCGGTCGTGAATATCACTTCGTTCCCTACGGCGTGAACCGTGAAACGGGGCGCATCGACTACGACGAGCTCGAAAAGAAGGCCGAGGAATGTCATCCGGCCCTCATCGTGGCCGGAGCGAGCGCCTATTCGCGCATCATCGACTTCGAGCGCTTCCGCAAGATCGCCGACAAGGTCGGCGCGAAGCTCATGGTGGACATGGCCCACATCGCCGGTCTCGTGGCCGCCGGACTGCATCCTTCTCCGCTTCCCTGGGCCGACATCACCACCACCACGACGCACAAGACCCTGCGCGGTCCCCGAGGCGGCATGATCCTCACCTGCCGCGGCGAGGAATACGGCAAGAACATCAACAGCAAGGTCTTCCCCGGCATCCAGGGCGGTCCGCTCATGCATGTCATCGCGGCCAAGGCCGTGGCTCTCGGCGAGGCCCTGCGTCCCGAGTTCAAGGAATATCAGGCCCAGATCATCCGCAACGCGAAGGTGCTTGCCTCCTGCCTCGTCGACGCAGGCTACGACCTTGTGTCCGGCGGCACGGACAACCATCTCATGCTGCTCGACCTGACCCGCAAGGACATCACCGGCAAGGACGCCGAGCATGCGCTCGATCTTGCCGGCATCACGGTGAACAAAAACACGGTTCCCTTTGAGACCCGTTCTCCCTTCGTCACTTCCGGCGTGCGTCTCGGCACGGCCGCGCTCACCACTCGCGGCATGAAGGAAAAGGACATGGAGAAGGTGGGCGGCTGGATCGTGGACGTGCTTGCCAACACCACCAACGAAACCCGCCTCGGCGAGATCCGCGGTGAAGTGGAGGCGTTTGCCCTTCAGTTCCCGCTGTTTGCCTGGTAAAAGACGGGCGGCCCTGCGCTCTTTCGTGCGCGGGGCCGCTTTTTTTCCCTGTTTTCAAACGGATTCGCACGTGATAGTTTCCGGTGATGAACCAGGAGGCGTTATGGCGCAGGGCGGCAGAGCAAGCTGGCCACGGTATTTCATGGACATTGCCTATCTTGTGGCGGAGCGGTCCACCTGTCTGAGAAGACGGGTCGGGGCCGTGGCCGTGCTGGATCGACGTATTCTGGCCACAGGCTACAACGGCGCTCCGTCCGGGGTGCCGCACTGTCTTGAGTCCGGCTGCCTGCGCTCCAGACTCGGCATCCCGTCCGGGCAGCGTCATGAAATCTGCCGGGGCATACATGCCGAGCAGAATGTCATCATTCAGGCCGCAGTGCACGGCATCTCCCTGCGCGGGGCAGAGCTTTTCTGCACGACGTATCCTTGTTTCATCTGTGCGAAAATGCTTATTAATTGCGGCATCAAGAAAATATGGGTTTCTGAAAATTACCCGGATGAACTGTCCAAGGCCATGCTGGCCGAAGCGGGCGTGAAGGTCCTGCATCTTCCTCACGGCGCCGACGAGGCCTGTCCTGCGGGAGAAGAGAATTCCCCCATGACGCAGGGCGCATCGACAGAAGAAAATGAAGGAGGCAGGGCGTGAATCAGCACGAAACATTCATGCGGGCGGCTCTGGAACTGGCCGAAAGAGGCCGCTGGAGCACGGCTCCCAATCCTACGGTAGGCGCCGTGCTCGTGCAGGACGGAAAGATAGTCGCCGAGGGCTGGCATCAGGTCTGCGGTCAGGCGCATGCGGAGGTCAACTGCCTGCGCGATGCGAGAGAGAAGGGCGTGGATGTTTCCCGCTGCACGCTGTACGTCACGCTGGAACCCTGCAATCATCAGGGCAAGACGCCTCCCTGCACGAAGGCCATTCTTGAGGCCGGTATTTCCCATGTGGTCGTCGGCATGCCGGACGTGAACGCTCAGGCTGCGGGCGGAGCGGAGTATCTCCGTTCCATGGGCGTTTCCGTGGAAATGGGCGTCCTTGAAGATGAATGTCGTGACCTTGTGGCGGACTTCATCGTATGGCAGAAGACCCGTCGTCCCTACGTCATCTTGAAGATGGCATCCACGCTCGACGGGCGCATCGCCACCCGCGCGGGCCGCTCCCAGCTCATTTCCAACCGCGCCTCCCATGAGGAGGTCATGCGTCTGCGTGAGAACATAGGCCGTGCCGGCGGCGCGGTGCTCGTGGGCGGAAATACCTTCCTTCTGGACAATCCCAGACTGACGGCACGCACGGCAAGCGCGCAGCGTCAGCCGCTGGCTGCGGTCATGACTTCCCGTCTTCCCGCAGGGGACGCCTCGTGCCATCTGCTCGATGAACGCCCCGGCGACTGCGTGTTCTTCAGCACGGCGGCTCAGGCGGCTTCGCCGTCCGCGGCGGCCCTGCGCAACCGCGGCGCAAGGGTGTACGGCGTGGACTGCCCCGCCGGAAAGCATGCCCTTGATGCCGAAGAAGTGCTCACCCGTCTCCGCGAAGACGAGCATTGTCTGTACGTGCTTTGCGAGGGCGGAGGCAAACTGGGACTTTCCCTTCTGGAGCGCGGTCTTGTGGATGAATTTCATCTTCATCTCGCGCCGACCATTCTCGGCGACGCCGATGCGACGCCCGTCTTTGCCGGCCGCACGGTGGACAGCATGGAAGACGCCCTGCGCATGCGCGTGGTGAAGACTTCCGTGGTGGGCGGCGACATCCATCTTTATTTTCGCGCAGACAGAGGCTAGCCATGTTTACCGGACTTGTGGAAGGGCAGGGCCGCATCGAGGCCATGGAGAAGAGAGGCGGAGACATGCTCTTCCGCTTTCATCCCCTTTTTCCCTGGGACAGACCGGAGATAGGCGAGTCCGTCGCCTGCAACGGCGTGTGTCTCACCATGGAGACCTGGATTCCCGCCGGGCCTTCCTTCACGGCCTTTGCGTCGGCGGAAACGCTGTCCTGCTCCAATCTGGGAGCCCTTGTCGTCGGCGGCCGCGTGAACATGGAACGTGCCATGGCCATGGGCGAGCGCTTCGGCGGGCACATCGTGAGCGGCCATGTGGACACCGTGGCTCATGTGGAGAGCGTCAGGCCCGTCGGTCAGTCGAGATGCGTGCGTCTTGTCTTCGCGCCGGAGTGGAGTTCCCAGATCGTGCCCAAGGGGTCCGTCACGCTGGACGGCATAAGCCTGACGGTGAACGACTGCGGCCCGGGGTTTCTGGAAGTGAACGTCATCCCCGAGACCTGGCGGGTGACGACCGTGGCCTTCTGGCGTCCGGGGTCGGCGGTGAATCTTGAGACGGACGTCATCGGCAAATATGTGAAGCACCTCATGCAGCCCTATGTCGCTTCCGGCGACGGGAAGGCCCCCGAGGAGCGAGTGACCATGGACTTTCTGCGCCGTAACGGCTTCGGCTTTTGAGGATAGATATGCCCCTGTGCAGTGTGGAAACAGCCCTTGACGACCTGAAAAACGGTCGGATGATCATCCTTGTGGATGACGAGGACCGCGAGAACGAAGGCGACCTTGTGGCGGCCGCCGAGTTCGTCACGCCTGAAATCATCAACTTCATGTCCCGCGAGGGAAGAGGACTCATATGCCTTTCCCTTTCCGCGGAACGCGCCGACGCTCTTGAGCTTCCGCTCATGACGAGGCGCAACGGCTCGAGGTTCGGCACGAACTTCACCGTGTCCATAGACGCGAGAAAGAGCGATTTTCCGCCCATTTCCGCAGCCGGACGCGCCCATACCGTGCGCACCGCCGTGGCCGACGGAGCTAAGCCTTCGGATCTGGTTTCTCCCGGCTGCATATTTCCTCTTCGCGCGAAGAAGGGCGGTGTGCTCACCCGTGCGGGACAGACGGAAGGCAGCGTCGATCTCTGCCGCATGGCGGGCCTCAGGGAGGCTGCCGTCATCTGCGAGATCATGAAGGATGACGGCACCATGGCGCGCATGCCCGATCTTGAGGCATTTGCCGCCGCGCATGATCTTCACATCGCCGCCAACAAGGACATCATCCGCTGGAGGCTGGAGCATGGCGAAGTGGCCGTCAGGCGCGCCGCCGAAGCCTCCATGCCCACGAAATACGGGAACTTCCGCATCATCGCCTACGAAAATTCCGTGGACGGACGTACGCATGTGGCGCTGGTGAAGGGGGACGTGACCACCGACGAGCCCGTGCTCGCCCGCGTGCACAGCGAATGCCTGACCGGCGACGTGTTCGGCTCCATGCGCTGCGACTGCGGGGGACAGCTTGCCGCAGCGCTTTGTCAGATCGAGAAGGAAGGGCGCGGCGTTCTGCTCTACATGCGCCAGGAAGGGCGCGGCATCGGCCTGGCCAACAAGATAAAGGCCTATGCGCTGCAGGAACAGGGCCTCGACACCGTGGAAGCCAACATTCGTCTTGGCTTCCGGCCCGATTTGCGCGATTATGGCGTCGGCGCCCAGATTCTGGTGGATCTGGGCATTCGCAAGCTCCGGCTTCTGACCAACAATCCCACCAAGATCGTGGGTCTGGAAGGCTACGGGCTCGACATCGTGGAGCGGGTGCCCATCGAGCAGGAGCCCGGCCGCTACAATGAAGATTATCTGCTGACGAAGAAAGAAAAAATGGGCCACCTGCTTCGGCGGGTATGCCCCAAGACAGAGTGAGGAAACCATGTATTCCGTCAAGACCATAGAAGGACAGCTCAATGCCCAGGGCCTGAAGATCGCCATTGTGGCGTCGCGTTTCAACGATTTCATCGTTCAGCATCTGGTGGAAGGGGCCATCGACTACCTGACCCGTCACGGTGCCTCTCAGGAGGACATCACCGTGGTGCGCGTGCCCGGCGCGTATGAACTGCCCATCGTGTGCAAGAAGCTGGCCGCCTTTTCGCAGTACAGCGGCATCATTGCTCTCGGCGCCGTCATCCGCGGCAGCACTCCCCATTTCGACTATGTCTGCGCCGAAGCTTCCAAGGGCATCGCGCAGGTGTCGCTGCAGTCCGGGCTTCCCGTGGGCTTCGGCCTTCTGACCTGCGACACGCTGGAACAGGCCATCGAGCGCGCCGGCGCCCATGTGGGCAACAAGGGTGCGGAAACCGCCGCCGCCGTGGTGGAAACCATCCGCGTCATGGAGCAGCTCTGAT
>CAJJMX010000124.1 GCA_905192935.1 uncultured Mailhella sp. | reverse complement strand
GCCGAACTGATAGAGCACAGCAGCCGTAAGCAGTGTTGTGAGATTGGAGTCGAGAATGGAGCTTTGAGCCTCGCGGAAGCCCGCAGCGACGGCCCGGGCCATGGAGAGCCCCCGGCCTATTTCTTCTCGTATGCGCGCAAAGATGAGCACATTGGCGTCCACGGACATGCCGATGGTAAGTACCACGCCTGCAATGCCGGGCAGGGTAAGGGTCGCACCGAACAGCCCGAGTCCGGCAAAGAGCAGACTTATGGTGAATACCAGCATGGCGTTGGCAAGAAGTCCGGACAAGCCGTAGCATACCTGCATGATGACCATGACGCCGAGAGAGCCTACGGCTCCGGCCACGAGGCCTGCGCGTATGGAGTCTGCACCCAGCGACGGACCCACCGTGCGTTCTTCCTGTACGGACACCTTGGCGGGAAGGGAGCCTGAGCGCAGAACTACGGCGAGATCCTGTGCTTCCTCCGTGGTGAAGGAGCCGGTAATCGTGGCCTTGCCTCCGCTTATCTTCTGCTGGATGACGGGGGCACTTTGTACTACGCCGTCAAGCACGATGGCGAACTGCTGGTGCAGAAGTTCTTCCGTGACACGCTCGAACTGATCCGCACCGCGCGCGCTGAACTGTATGGCCACGCATGGCTGGTTTCGTTCATCGAATGCGGGACGGGCGTCGACGATATCCTGGCCGGAAAGCAGCGGTTCCCGGTCGAGTATGAGGCCGCCGGAAAGATCCGTACGCGAAGCGCTTGTCCATGAGCGTGTGCCTTCCACCAGCGGATACCATGCTGTTCCTGGCGGAAGGACACCGCCCGTAGCGGCAACATCGCGTCGTACTCGATGGAAGGTGAGCTGCGCCGTGCGGCCTATGAGCTGAAGGGCTCTGCCGGTATCGGTGACACCCGGCAGCTGAATCTGAATCTGATCGTCGCCTTGGCGGCGGATGTCGGGCTCCGCCACACCGAAGGCGTCGATACGGCCGCGAAGTGTGCGTATGGTTTGTTCCATGATGCGTTCGCGGAGCTGTTTTTCCCATTCCGGGCGAAAGGAGACAAGAAGTTTTTCCCCGGACCCGGACGAGATGGCAGACCCGACTGCCATCTGTCCGAATCGGTCGCGCAGCAGGTTGGAGAGTTGTTCGATTCCCTCGTGTTTGAGCGGCACGAATTCCAGCGTTCGACCGTCGGCATGACGGAGGAGGCGGGTCCTTATTCCCGCATCGTTGGCGCTGGAACGGATATCCTGCCCCAGAAGGGACAAAGATTGGGAAACGGCCTGATTGATGTCGGCGCCGAGCGTGAGGTTGATGCCCCCGCGCAGATCGAGTCCGAGGCGTATGGGATCGGGCAGCCACGCTTCGGCAAAGCGCGGAGGAGAGACAAAGTTGACGGATAGGCAGGCGGCGCACGCCAGAGCCACCAGCAACGTGACGCAGGAGCGCCAACGCAGGGAACGCATGAGAAATCCTCGCATGAGCTCTTCGTGAAGGCGGGAGTCGGGATTTCGGCAAGAGGCAGACCGGTGCGGCCGTCGCAGGAGCGGCAGAGAGCCCAACGGACGCAATATACCGCTGCTTACCGAGGAAAAGCCTGAAGAAAAGCTCGAAACGTAAAGTACAGACAGAACACCTGTTCATCGCCACAAAGGCGGAACAGAAACTCGAGCCGTGACTAGACGTTCAGCGTGGAAGGAGGAGCGAGAGAGAACCAGTGGATGAGCCCGTGACTTTCCGGAGGACAGGCATGCACTTCAAAGTGTTCCTGAGCGCAGAGGAAGAAGTCCGGCAGGGGAGGTACGGAAGGCAGAGCTGCAGGAGAGCCGCCGTCGTCGGGACCGGAAGAGGCGCTGGTCTGGCGTTTGCCCGGAGAGCGCAGAGATGTTCCGTCGGAATCGGCAAAGGTCTTGAGCTGTGATACGGGATTGCTGATGCCGCTGATGGCAAGCGTGAGGGTGGACATGCGGAAGCTGTCCGCTTCCTTGCGTTCATCGGCCTGCCCCCTTACGGGCATAAGAAGGACGCAACAAATCATCAGGAGCATGAGCCTGATGCCGATAGAAACTCTTTCTGTCGCGCCTTTCATCATGTTTCAGCCTTTCGTCGTTAGTTTGACTATGACTTCTTCCCCTGCTTTGTCAAGGGCTGCGAAAGACAAAAGGGGAAATTAGTGCCAGTCACGGCATACGTCCACCCAGCCTTTGGACCCGGAACACCGTTCAAGTTCAGGCAGGGTAAGTTCTATGCTGCTGTTTGCGCTGCCGCAGGCGGGAAATACGCTTTCAAAGCGGCTCAGAGAGGTATCGAGATAGACGTCTGCTCCGTCAGGGACTCCGAAGGGACACACGCCGCCTACGGCGTGTCCGGTTCGAGTCTCCACCTCTTCTGCAGGGACCATTTTTACTTTTTTCACGCCGAAGACTTTTTTGAAACGGGAACTGTCTACCCGGGCATCGCCTGCAGCCACAAGAAGTATGGTCCTCTCGCCGTTCAGAAAGGAAAGGGTTTTGGCTATGCGGCAGGGATCCGTGCCGAGTGCCTGTGCAGCCAGCTCGACGGTGGCGCTGGAGTGATCGTGTTCTTTAATGTCCTTGTCCTTGTTCCATAGCCTGAGATGGGCTTTTGCTTTTTCCAGAGACATGCCTGCACCTCACGCGGAAATGAGCATGAACCATGACGCGGCCATCATGACGGCGTAGGCTGTGAAGCCCACGGCAAATATGACGGCTGCTGGACCGGCAAGATTGCGCCACAGAGGATTTCCGTGGAATCCTGTGCGACTGTGCCAAAGGCCGAGGGAGGCGATCAGACCGTAGAGCAGGGCCAGAAGCGGCCATGCAAGAAAAGCCGTCGAGCCATACCAGGTGTGCGGATTCAGTGCAGGATAGATGATGCGACTGAACAGAAGATGCCCCACGAGAGGAATGGATATGCAGCATGTCCAGAACGTGACCGTCAGCGAAAGCTCTCCGTGCATGAGGCGTTTGACGATATTCTTTCGGACGGGAGGGATGCCGTCTTTGCCGCCCGAGGCCGAAAAGAGTTCGGCGGCACGTCTGCCTGCACCTTTTTTGGAGGAAATGGGGGCCATGAAATCTCCTGATTCTCAGTGCTGTCTGCCCAAAATGTCGCGCAGCTGACGGGGCAGGTCGAGGTCGAGGTCCTTGGACGAGAGCGTATGCTTGGATTCTTCGCCGGCAAGCGAATAGCGCGGGGAGGCAAGATCTCCTTCGAGACGGACGGGCAGAGAGGCACTTCCGGGCATCTGCACGGATCCTGATGCGTCGATGGTTCTGGACACAAGATCCACGTCTCCCGACCCGGAAAGAGAAAGACGGGGGGCTTCAAGCGTCAGTCTGTCCACCGTGACCTGTCCGCTTTTTGCGGCAAAGGAAAGAAAAAGTCTGTCGAACCTGTTGGAGGAAAGCAGATTGCCGGCCAGAGGAATGCTGGAAGGCAGGATGCTGAAGGCCGTTTCCACCTGCGAGGAAGTGAGACTCCCCTTGCCGTTCAGGGAAGGCAGACCACGCGACGTCGTGAACGATATGGAGGCGTTGATGGAGCCGCTGCCGGACAGCAGAGGGCGGTCGGCCACGGCCCGGGAGAGCTCGTCAAGATTGGCCTGCGGAACGCTGAAGTTGGCGGAAAGTCGGGAGGAAAGCGGAGTGGTCGGCAGCATGACGATTTTCATGGCGGCGGTGACCGGACTGCCTGTCAGAATGCCCGAGAGGGGATTGAACTCATAGGTTCCGTTCTGGCCGGCAAGGCGGGTATGCACGCTTTCCAAGTGTACGCGGTTCCAGCGTACATGGTCGGCGTCGAGCTGCAGGTTTACGCGGGGCCAGCGGGTGAAGTCACGGCTTTCCAGCTTCTTGGGCGAGGAGGGATCGTTGCTGCGGTAGTCATCGATGTTGAGGTCGCCGAGCTTGAGGTCTCCGGTAATGACGAAAGGATTCGGAGAAATGGTGAGATTGCCGCTGTAGGTGAGATCGTCCGCCTTGCCCTGGATGCCGGTCATGGTCATTTTACCGCCGGACCAGCGCATTTCTGCACTGAAGGCGCAGTCACTGAAGATGTTGTGGTCGGCAAAGGGCAGAGGATGATGAATGATGGAGCTGATTCGTTGAGGATCGCCTTCGATTTCCACCTTGAGCGAGGCATCGCCGCGCACGGGATCACTGTACATGCGTGCAAGTGAATCCACGCTGCCCGAGGCCGTGGCCGAAAGATCCGGCCCCTTGAAACGCAGCTGGGAAAGAGTGAGGGCGTCACTGTCGAAATCATAGTCGAGTTCGCCCGAGAGATTGAGATATTCCCGGAACGAGACACCGTTGCCTGGGGTAAGCATGGCCTTTTCAATGGCAAAGGAGGCCTTTTTCTTGTCAAGCAGGGCAGAGCAGTTGAGCTCCACCCCTGCATGGAAGTAGGGGGACGAGCCTTCAATGTCTGTCTGCAGATTGAACTTGGTGGCGGTGCCGGGGTGTACGTTGGTCGCCGTCAGCGTGACCGGGGAGAATATGACGGTTGAGCCGTCCGGCTGGATGAAACGGACCTTGCCGCGGCTGATGCTTATGTTGTCGGGCGCAATGCGCAGCGCGTGCAGAATGCTCTGAATAAGATCGTCGAAGTCACGCCGGTGCTCCACGCTGGCTGGTATGCCGTCAAGATGTTCCAGAATGGATTTCTTGAGCCGCATGGTCAGATCAAGATCATCCACGGAGAAGTTCTTGATGCTGAACTTGCCTGTGAAGAGCGCATGAGAGGAAATCATCACCGAGGCACGGCTGAAGCTGAATTCAAGGGAACCGTCGGGGCTTTTCCAGGAACTTGCAGCAAGCTCCAGACCTCGATTGGGGAAGAGCGTAAGTTCAGGCGCCTTTTCCGTCACGAGCGGAGCTCCAGTGCTGTTTTCCACGTAGGCGTTGAACTTGTCGATGATGATGTCGCTGTTTGTGGCCACCAGTGTGAAAAGGCCGCCAGCGGCCACAAGCACGAGAAGAACGAGAACAAGCAATATTTTTCGCAGCATCTGACTATCCGTCGAGCAGTTTATTGGCCTACACTATACAGAATCGTCGGTCGGGGCAAGTCCCCTGTCCGGCCGGAGATGCCGCAGGGGAAAAGATTTATGGCAGGGACAGCAGGATGAAGGAGACTGAAAGCAAGGAGAGAAAAGAAGAGAAAGCGATGTGAGCGGGAAACTCCGGCTCGCGGCAAAGACGTCGGAGGAAAAGGATAGGTGTGGGCGTTGTGCGGTTGCTTTGGCCAGATCAACGTGCACGGGAGAGGTGGAGCAGGGCGGAGAGTCCGCACTCTCCGCCTGCGGGGAAGACTATAGGGGGCGGGAATGGCCTCTTGCGCAGCGAGAAACACCCCCACGTGCGTGGGGAAGACTTTATAATCTTTCTGAAATCTGGAAATAGCTTAGAAACACCCCCACGTGCGTGGGGAAGACGACCGGCCAG
>CAJJMX010000123.1 GCA_905192935.1 uncultured Mailhella sp. | reverse complement strand
TTAACATGGATTATGGTGAACTCCGGAGAGGCCTCCGGTGCATCATTGTCCTATCACGAAAAAAAGTGATGCGGAATGATTGTAGGTACAGGGTATGCGGCTGTCAAGGCGGAGAAGTTCAGAGAGTCTTCCAGTCTCTGGGGATGACCTGGCCCCGGGGAATGGCGGAAAGCGAGAGATCATGCACTCTTCCGGCCTTTGCCGCGTACCATCCGGCCTTGGCGATCATGACGGCGTTGTCGCCGCAGAGGGAGAGGCGGGGAATGACGAGCGGGATGCCGCGTTTTTCGGCAAGTTCTGCGAACTTCCGGCGCACCACGCTGTTGGCGGCCACGCCCCCGGCCACGACGATGCTCTCCGGCCGGAAAAGTTCCATGGCGCGGGTCGCCTTGATGACGAGGGTCTCCGCGATGGCGAGAAGATAGGAGGCCGCCGCGTCGCACAGTTCCTGACAGGCGAGGTCGAGCCGTTCTCTGGCCGGGGTGTCTCCGGCGGGGAAGCGGGCCTCGGGATGCTGCGAGAGCCAGAGCGCTCCGGCGGTCTTGAGGCCGCTGAAGCTGAAGTCGAGATTGTCGTTGTGCGTGTAGGGCCGGGGAAAAAGATGGGGGTCGGCCGTGCCTTTCTTGCCGAGGGCGTCGAGAAGGGCTCCGCCGGGATAGGGCAGTCCCGCAGCCTTGGCGAACTTGTCGCAGGCTTCGCCCGCGGCGTCGTCGATGGTCTTGCCGAGCACGGTCATGTCCACGGGGCCGTCCATGCGGTAGAGGTGCGTGTGTCCGCCGGAAATGAGCACGCCGAGAGCGGGCCAGCGGATATGGTCCTCTATCTCTGCGGCCAGCAGGTGCCCCTGAAGATGGTCTATGCCGATGAGGGGAATGTCGTGGGCCATGGCGAGGGCCTTGGCAAAGGCCACGCCCACGAGAAGACTTCCCATGAGGCCCGGCCCGCGCGTGACGGCGATGCGGTCTATGGCCTTCCACGGGTCGCTTCCGAGATCCGCCTGACGCAGCAGGCTGTCGAGCAGGGGACCTATGAGCCTGGCGTGCTCGCGCGAGGCAAGCTCGGGCACGACGCCGCCGAAAAGGGCATGGATGTCGGCCTGACTGGATATGACGGAGGCGCGGACGCCGTTGTCGTCCACAAGCGCGAGGGCGGTTTCATCACAAGAGCTTTCTATTCCCAGAACCAGCATGTTGTACCCGAAAGGCGTTTGGCGTTTTGTCGTGAATCTGAAGAGCGTCCCGCAGGGGAAGCGCGATCCGCCGCGGAGAAGACGGGCCTGCCGCGTGTGTCCCGCAGGGAGACGGACTTCAGGGAAGAACAGGCCGCGCGCCGGAGGGACCGGCGCGCGGCCTGATGACGATCTGAGATGAGCGGCTAGACCTTGCCGTTCTCCCGATACACTTCGAGGACCTGATCCACGTCGTCGGCGGAGCCGATGATGAGGGGCGTGCGTTCATGGATGGCGGTGGGCACCTTCTCCAGGATGCGCATTCTGCCGTCCGTGGCCTTGCCGCCGGCCTGTTCGGCGAGGAACGCCATGGGCGCGGCCTCGTACATCAGACGCAGCTTGCCGCTCGGATGCTTGGCATCTTCGGTGTAGAAGAAGATGCCGCCCTTGAGCAGGGTGCGGTGGAAGTCGGCCACGAGCGAACCCACGTAGCGGGTGGAGCGGGGCGGCATGCCTTCGGGACGGGAGAAGGCGTGGACGGCTTTCTGCGTGGCCTCGTCCCAGTAGTTGTAGTAGCCGTGGTTGGCGGAGTAGTACTTGCCCACGCGCGGGATCTGGATGTTGGGATGCGTGAGCAGAAATTCACCGATGGAGGAGTCCAGAGTGAAGCCGTTGACGCCGTGTCCGGTGGAGTACACGAGCATGGTCGAGGAGCCGTAGAGGAAATAGCCCGCCGCGACCTGCTCGATGCCGGGACGCATGAGGGATTCGGCGTTGAGCTCCCAGTAGTTCTGCGTGTCCGAGCGGCGGTAGATGGAGAAGATGGTGCCGATGCTCACGCCCACGTCGATGTTGGAGGACCCGTCCAGAGGATCGAAGAAGATGACGTAGTGTCCGTGGGGTTCGTTCTCGGGAACGAAGAAGGGCTCGGCCATTTCTTCGGAGCCTACGGCGCATACGGCGCCGGAACTCTGCATTCTGTACACCAGAGTATTGTTGGCGAAGGTATCAAGCTTCTGTACCTGTTCGCCCTGCACATTGACGGCACCGGTCGCGCCCAGAATATCGACCAGACCGGCCTGGTTGACGTTTCTGGAAATAATCTTTGCCGAAAGGATAAGGTCGTGCATCAGCGAGGTGAACTGACCCGTAGCGTGAGGCGACCATCTGCGTTGTGATGCGATAAGGTGTTCAATTGCAGTGACTTCAGACATATCCAGGCTCCTTGGTGTCGGCTCCGGTCTGTCGCATCATTCATAGGCGCTGCGCAGGATTCGGAGCTCCTGTTACTTGACAGTACCTATACCATAAACAAGGATGAATGTGCAATAAGGCTCAATATGTGAATTGAAAGCATCGCATAGCTGTCATTAGTGCACGGGCGCGGCGAAAACTATAGGCTTTCCACCTATATAGCGGGAAATCCACATCATGGAACCGTTCTCGTTGCTCAATATGCCGTCGGAATGTTCCTTGAGATATTCTGTCCAGTTGATGGAGGCCAGGGGCGTTGCGGAGTAATCCATGTCGCCGCTCCATATGAGAACGTCGCCGGAACGCACGATGAAGTCGCCCGGAGAGGCGGCGAAGGGCAGCAGCGCACGGAAGTCGAAGGTGGCCACGAGCAGGAGCTGAAGTTTGTCTTCCTGAAGGAAGGGACGGGCCAGAAGGATTTCCGGTCCGAGGGGGGTGTCCTGTATGGACGCGCGCAGATCGCGGGGCAGCGCCTTGGGAGCGAGTTCCAGAAGTGGCGTGTAGTCGAGCTGCTTTATGGGCGTGCCGGGGATGGAGGCGCCGAGCGTGCCGTCGGGGGCCACCATGGCGAGGCCGGACAGCCACGGGAAGCGGCGCAGAAGATTGGCCGCGCCCTCGGCATCGGGCGGAGTGGCCAGGGCGTCGAGCGCCTTTTCCAGCTTCGTCAGCTCTTCATCTATGGGCATGATGCTCTGCACGAGATCGCGCTGGGATTTTTCCAGCACGGTGCGCTCCTCGGTGTTCAGCGTGGAGGGGCGGTTGATGTGCGTATGATAGAAGGTCTTGGTTTCCTTGTAGGCGCCCTTCATCTCGGCGCAGCCGGAAAGATTCGGCAGAAGGGAGGCGGAGAGAAGAAGGAGGAAAAGAGGGAGTATGCGGGTGCGCATGATGTCTCCTGTCGCGCGTCAGGCGCGGGATTTGTTTTCCAGCCTGACGGCCAGAGTTTCCAGCATGTTCAGAAGACCGGAATCGGCAGGCTGTTCGGGCGCGGCAGCTTCCGTGCCCTGCATGAGGCTGTCCAGCTTGGCGTTCAGTTCGGCCCGTTCCTCGGCCGAGGAGCTCACTTCAAGCAGTTCTCTGTAAATGTTCGCGGCTTCGCCCGTCGCGCCCTGTTCCTCGAGTATGCGCGCCATGGAGCGCGTGCACAGGGAACTTTTGCCTTCCGCCGAGGAGCGGGGCACGGCGCATCCTTCCGGAGCGCCTTCGTTCCCGTCTGCCGGGGGCAGGCTGTTTTCGGGAAAGAGAAGCTGCATGGCCGAGGGCGGAAGCACCGGCGCTGCGGATTTTTCCTCGTCCTCGTCGAAGATGTCGTCGTCATCGGGCACGGCATCGAGGCTGTACCAGGGAGCGTTTTCCTCCATGACGAAGGCCCGGGGATGCGCGTTTTCCGGCCCGGAGTCTTCGGGAGCCTCGGCGGCGGGCTGCCCGGGATCGGAAGCGGCGGGAGTCGCGGCGTGCTGTTCCGGGGCGGAAAGAGGCTGAGGGGCCTTCTGCGAAGAGGCCGCGGCCGGGGCGTCCGGGACGATTCCGGTCTTTTCGGCGTTGACGGCCGCATCTTCCGTGAAGGGCGACGTGTGTGCGTCGCCGGGAGCAAGGTGCGGCGTTTCAGGCAATGCCTCCGCCGCGGGGGAGGCTTCCTTGAAGGTTTCCCTGCCGGCGTCTTTCCTGTCCTTTTCGCGCAGGGCCTGCATGCCCGCCTCGAACACGTCGGCGAGACTGGGGCCGTCCTTGCGGAAGGTGGCTCCGAAGAAGAGCAGCATGGCGGACTGGTCGGCACGCACGCCGGGCAGTCTGCTCCAGATGTCCCAGAGGGCGGAAGAGCGGGAGAGGGATTCGATGATGCCCGAGGCTTCAAGACCTGCGGCGGCATCCTGACCGCATTCATGAAGCAGGTCTATGAGCAGAAGGCGCGCGTCGAGAAATTCCGGATGTCTTGCAAGGCCTGCGCGGAGCACTTCGACGGCTTCCATGCGGCGGCCCGTTTCGGCAAGCAGACGGGCGTAGGGCAGAAAGATGCGGGAGGCGGGGTCGAGGGAGAGAACTTCCTGATACCAGAGCGCCTTTTCGGGACGGGAGTTTTCGGTAAGGGGTGAATTCATGAACGATGGGCCTTCACTCATGCCTGCCGCCGGAGTCCGCGCCGGACCAGGCATCTTCCCTGCTCTTGTCGAACAGATAGAGAATCTCGTTCTTTCTCACGTAGTTGAGACGCTGACGGATCACCTTCTCCACATAGGCGGGGTCGGTCTTCAGAAGGCGGATCTCGCGGGAGAGGGCGGCGCGCTTTTCATCGAGGGCGGCCAGCTCCTCGGAGAGCTCGCTCTGCTTTTCCTTGAGCACGCGCCAGGTGTAGAGGCTGTGCGAGCCCCATATGATGCGGCTTGCCAGAGCGATGTTGAGCAGCACGGCAAGCACGAGCAGCGAGAGCTTCCAGAAAAAGGCCCTGTTTGAGGATATGCGGTGATTCATGGACACGGCGTCACGAGGGCGGGGCTAGTTGTTCGCCAGATGATCGCGCCACTGGCGGTAGAACAGATAGAAATAGTTGCAGCCGGAGAAAATGGTGAGCACGAGGGCGATGTAGAGCACCACGGAGCCGATGAGATGCACGGGCAGACCCATGACCGGGAAATGGATGAGCAGCGGCACCATGGCGATGATCTGAAAGACGGTCTTCCACTTGCCGTACCAGTCGGCGGCGATGACCACGCCCTTGTCGGCGGCCACGGCGCGCAGACCCGTGACGGCCAGCTCGCGGATGATGATGATGATGACTATCCACGCCGGGACCCAGCCGAGTCCCACCATTTCGATGAGAATGGAGCAGATGAGCAGCTTGTCGGCCAGAGGATCGAGGAACTTTCCGAAGTTGGTCACCTGCTTTTCCCTGCGGGCGATGTAGCCGTCGAGAAAGTCGGTGACGGCGGCGGCCACGAAGAGAAACATGGCTATCCAGCAGGTGTAGACGTTGGGAAAGTGGATGAGCAGAAGTATGGGCAGCACCGCCCCTATGCGCATCATGGTGATGCGGTTGGCCCAGCCCAT
>CAJJMX010000122.1 GCA_905192935.1 uncultured Mailhella sp. | reverse complement strand
TGCACGGGCTGCGGCCAGTGCTTCAAGTCGTGCAGTCTCGACGTGTTCCGGCTGGATACCCGGCAGGAAACGCTCTCGCCCTGTATGGCCGCCTGTCCGGCGGGCACGGACATCCGCACCTACAATCACCTGCTTCAGCAGAACCGTCTCAAGGAGGCGCTGGAAGTGCTCAAAAAGGGCACTCCCTTCCCGGCCCTCACCGGCCGCGTGTGCTTCCATCCCTGCGAGAGCAAGTGCACCCGTGCTTCCATGGACGAAAGCGTGAACATCAATGCGCTCGAGCAGTTCCTCGGGGATCTCGATCTTCAGGAACTTCCCGCCCGTCCCGCCGTGCGGCATCTTTCCAGGGCGGCCGTGGTCGGCTCCGGTCCGGCGGGACTTGCCGCCGCCTGGTATCTGGCTCTGGAAGGATGGCCCGTCACGGTGTTCGAAGCTCTCCCCGAGCCCGGCGGCATGCTGCGTTACGGCATTCCCGCCTACAGACTGCCGGACGAGATCATAAACGCCCATGTGCGCAAGCTGGAGGCTCTGGGTGTGGAATTCCGCTGCAATGTCCGCATAGGCGAAGGCAGAGACCTCAGTCTTGCCGACCTGCGCGATCTCGGATACCGCGCCGTGCTCCTGGCACCGGGACTCAGCGCCGGCAAGACCCTGCCTCTTGAAGGCATGGATCTGGAAGGCGTGTTCACGGGCGTGGAATTTCTGCGTGATCTGCGCACGGGCAGCGCCCCCGCCGCAGGACGCCGCGTGGTGGTCGTAGGCGGCGGAAACGTGGCCATAGACGCCGCCATCAGCGCCAGGATGCTCGGCGCCGAAGAAGTGCACATGTGCTGTCTGGAGGACCGTGAACACATGCCCGCCTTCGAGCACAACATCAAGGACGCCCTTGAACGGGGCGTCATTCTCCATCCCGGCCTCGGTCCGGCCCGCATCGAGGGCGAGAACGGCAAGGCCTGCTCCGTGGAATTCCATGTGTGCACGTCGCTGTTCAACGCCGAAGGCAAGTTCTCTCCCGTGCTCGATGAAACTCAGTCCGTGCGCCTCGAGGCGGATCAGGTCATCTTTGCCATCGGCCAGACCGGCGACTTTGCCGACATCGCTTCCGGCGTGGACATGAAAGGTCCCCGCATCGTGGTTTCCGGGTCCTCCATGCGGACCAGCCGCGCCGACGTGTTCGCCGCAGGCGACGCCGTCACCGGTCCCGCCTCGGTCATTCAGGCCATCGTGGGCGGCCGCGATGCGGCCCGTGCCATGAGTCGAGCCCTGAACGGTCTGCTGGTTGAGGACGAAACGCCCGTCTCCCGTACCGTGGTGGAAACCATGCCCATAGACAAACTTCCCCATCTGCCCCGCAACGAGCGCCAGGTCGACATGAACGGGGGCCTCTTCGACGAAGCCGTCGCAGGCTTCGATCAGCTCGACGCCCAGGCCGAAGCCATGCGCTGCCTCACCTGCGGCAGCAAGGCCTCCATACGTTACGGCGACGACTGCATGACCTGTTTCAGCTGTGAACTGCACTGCCCTGCCGAGGCCATCGACGTCCACCCCTTCAAGGAACGTCTTCCCTATACGCTGTACGACGGTGAAGGAGGCCGGATATGAACAACTACGACTGCACTCTTCAGACCGACGTTCTGGTCATCGGCGGCGGCTTTTCGGGCACCTGGGCGGCCATCAAGGCCCGCGAACATGTACCCAGCGTCCTCATGGTGGACAAGGGACCGCGCGACTGGGGCGGACTCGGCAGCATGTCCGGCGGCGACATGATCGTCAAGCAGCCCGAATTCGAGGCCTCGGACCTCGTGGACGAGCTGACCTACTACTACGACGGCCTGTGCGAACAGGACGTGCTCAAGGAGATCCTGGAACTGTCCTACGACCGCTTCATGGATCTGGAAAAAATGGGACACCGCTTCTACCGTGAAGACGGCGTGCTCCAGTCCATCCCCCAGCGGGGTCTGGACAAGATGCGCTACTATTTCTACCACCCCTACGGCAAGGGCGGCAGCCATACCACGGAAGTGCTGAACAAGCGTCTGCAGGAGCTCGACGTCAAGCGCATGGGCCGTGTGGAGATAACGAGGCTCATCAAGGATCAGGGTCGCGTGGTGGGCGCCGCAGGCTTCCACGGTCAGAGCGGCGCATCCATCCTCATACGGGCAAAGGCCGTCATCCTGGCCGCCCATGCCGGCGGCTGGAAGGGATCGTATCTGCTCAACACCTGCGCGGGCGAAGGCAGTCTGCTGGCCTATGAAGCCGGGGCCACCCTGCGCAACATGGAATTCATAGAAAACTGGAACGTTCCCAAGCTGTTCGCCTGGGAAGGCCAGACCGGTCTGCTGCCGCACGGCGCACGCTTCCTGAACGGCAAGGGCGAAGACTTCATGCGCCGCTACTCGCCCAAGCTCGGCGCCAAGGCCGACCCCCACTACAACGTGCGCGGCATGGCCTTTGAAGTACTGGCCGGACGCGGCCCCATCTGGTTCGACACCAGTACCCTCAGCGAAAAGGGCATACGCGACATGACGCCCACCGGCGGCTGGATGAAGCTCAACGATACCAAGCTCAAGGCTCTCGGCATCGACTTCTTCCATCAGACCACGGAATGGATGTCTCAGGTGCTCACCTGCTTCGGCGGCGTGAAGGCCGACAAGAAGGGCTTTACCGGCGTACCCGGCCTCTATGTCGCCGGTCGCGCCCGCAGCGTGACCCCGGGCGTGTACATGGGCGGATGGGACAGCTGCCTTACCGCCACCACGGGCTGGATCGCCGGCGAAAACGCCGGTCTCTGTGCCGCAGATCAGGGCGAGACCTCCTTCGACGAAGCTCTTGCCGTCGAAGCTCTGCACAAGGACACCGCCGCTCTCGGCAAGGAAGGCGTATCGCCCAAGGACATCGTGCGCAGGATGCAGCGCCTCATGGCCCCCATCGACGTGTGCATTCTCAAGACTCAGGACGGTCTTGCCCGCTCCCTCTCCCGTCTGGAAGCCTTCCGTGACGAAGTGCTTCCCCTTGCCGGAGCGGCCGATCCGCATTACCTCGTCAAGCTCACCGAGGCCCGCGGCATGACCCTGATCACCGAAGCCTTCCTGCGCGCCTCCCTGCTGCGCAAGGAATCGCGCGCCGGTCACTACCGCGCCGACTACCCGAACAGGGACGACACGCGCGGACCGGCATGGATCAACATACGCAAGGGCCGCGACGGCATGGAAGCCAGCTTCGACGCCGTGCCGCTGGACCGCTACCCGGTCAAGCCCTACCGCTACTACATGGACAACTTCAACTTCCCCGTCTGCACGTCCGTGCACGCTCCGGAAGAACAGAACTGACGACTCCGCCTCCGGTCTGCCGCGCTTTCCCGGACGGCAGGCCGGAGACCCCGCCGGCACCCGACCATGCCGGATCCTTCCGACATCGCCCCTCCTACCTTCTGTGCGCTCAGGCATCCCGCCTGCGCGCCTTCTTTCCGGCCCCTCACGTGAAATTTATCCTGAAGCTCTCTCAAGGAATACGCCCATGTCACGAAGCCTTGCCTTGAAATGGCTCTCCGTTCTTCTGGCCGCCTCGCTCTTCTACACCCTGGCCCCCAGTGATACCTACGCCAATCTTCCGCTGTATCTCGCCCTGACCGCCGTTGCCGTGGTCATCTGGGTCTTCGACCTGCTGCCCGCCGTGTTCGTGTCTGCGGCGCTCACCTTCGCCTATCTGATTACCAATCTCGCCACGCCGGAAGTAGTGTTCAGTCCCTGGACGACCGTCCTCATATGGACCACCTTCGGCGCCGCCATCTTCGGCGAAGCCATGGATCAGACAGGACTGGCCAAACGTGTCGCCCTGCGCTGCATGCTGCTCACCGGCGGCACCTTCCGGGGCATGCTCATCGGCTTCGGCGTGGGCGGCATCATTCTCGGACTGCTGCTGGCCTCAGGGTTCGCACGCACGGTCATCTTCTGCGCCATCGGCATGGGCATCATTCAGGCGCTGGAACTGGATACGAAATCCCGCATGTCCTCGCTCATCATGCTGGGATGCTTCTTTGCCTCCTCCGCTCCCACCATGCAGTTCCTGCACACGTCGGAATCCTTCATCTGGGCGTTCCAGATACTGCTCAAGTCCATCGGGGAACACGTGGACTTCTGGGAATACCTCTCCCACATGGGCATGAACAACCTTCTGTACATCGTGCTCTGCTTCATTGCCCTGTATCTGACCCGGGGCTCCACGAGAATGCCTGATGAAAACACCCTCAGGGAGGTGCTCAAAAAGCGCATGGAGGAACTCGGCCCCATGAGCACGGCGGAAAAGCGCCTCCTCGTGCTGGCTCTCATCAGCGTGCTCGGCTTCATGCTCGAACCCTTTACCGGACTCAACGCCGTCTGGATCCTCTGCCTCGCGGCCCTGCTGTGCTACATGCCCGGCATGGGCATCCTTCAGGTGAACACCTTCAACAACCTGAACATCATGTTTCTGGTGTTCGTGGCGGGCTGCATGGCCATAGGCGCCGTGGCCGGCGTCGTCGGCGCCAACAAATGGGCCGTGGCCTCCATCATGCCCTATCTGCAGGGGCTTCCCCCCACCATAAGCGTCGTGTGCTCCTACGTGGCGGGCACGGTGGCCAACTTCCTGCTCACGCCCTTTGCCGCCACCGTGGCCTTCACGCCCGCCTTCGGAGAGCTCGGCCTTCAGATGGGCGTCAATCCGCTGCCTTTGTTCTACGCCTTCCAGCTCGGCCTCGACCAGTACTTCTTCCCTTACGAAGGCGTCATGTTCCTCTATCTGTTCACCACAGGCTGCGTAACGCTCAGACACATTCTGCCCGCTCTCGGCCTGCGCACGCTTCTGGCAGGCGTGCTGCTCGTGGCGGTCTGGATACCGTACTGGAACTATATAGGACTCATGTAAATCAAAACAGCCTTCCCGCGCCTTTGCCGACTTTCGTGCCCGTAACGAAAACTCCCCGGACGGCCGACCTCTGAAAAGCGGCCGCAGGGCACGAAGGGAGTCCAAAGAGCGCATGCCGTCCGGATCCGGCAAACTCACGGGTCCGGACGGCGTTTCCCGTCCTTCTTGCAGGATGACGGCTTGTATGGTACTCAGCCTGTGAAATCCTTGGAAAAACCTCCTCTGCCTCCCTCTGCTGTTCCGCTCTCTTTTCTGAGGCAAACGTTTTCCGATTTTTCTTCAGGAGCATCCCCATGGCCGACACGCCGCGCATCGACAACCGCAAGGCCCGTCAGTATTATGAATTTCTTGAATTTTTCGAAGCGGGCATAGTCATCACCGGACCGGAAGTCAAAAGCATCCGGGCCGGACAGGTCAGCTTCGGCGACAGCTTTGTCGAATGCCGCGAGGGCGAGGCCTACATCGTGGGCATGCGCATCGCTCCCTACGACCGCGGCGGCTACGTGCTTCAGGACCCCGACCGCGACAAGAAGCTGCTGCTCCATCGCCGGGAAATCCATCTACTCACGACGCGCATCGA
>CAJJMX010000121.1 GCA_905192935.1 uncultured Mailhella sp. | reverse complement strand
TACGAGCGGTAGTCGGAGTTGAGGGACACGTATCCGTGGGAAAGATCGGAGGGGAGCAGGCGCGCTTCGCCGGGACCTGTGCCGAGCACGATGTCGAGAGGCAGATCCACGTTCTTGAGAGGTTCCTCAAGCAGAGCGTCGAAGTCGAGGTCCGTGGGACGGCCGTTGCGGAACAGCTCCACGCCGCAGAGGGTCACGCGCAGCGCCATGGGATCGAAGTTCACGCCCGCGCGGCCTGCGGCGGCCACGATTCGGCCCCAGTTGGGATCGCGGCCGAACATGGCCGTCTTCACGAGCTGGGAATGACCCACGGTGCGGGCCACCTTTTCGGCGTCCTCGTCGCAGGCGGCGCCCGTGACGTGGATGTGCATGACCTTGGTGGCGCCTTCGCCGTCCTTGACGAGCATGTAGGCCAGTTCGCCGAGCACTTCGGTGAGCGCCTTTTCCAGGACGGGAAGTTCGCTTTCCCTGACCGTGACGCCGGAAGCGCCGTTGGCAAGGCCGTAGAGCGAGTCGTTGGTGGAGGTGTCGCCGTCGACGCTCACGCGGTTGAACGTGGCATCGGCCGCGCGGCGGAACATGGCGCGCCAGGCGGAGGGCTCCACGGAGGCGTCGCACATGACGAGGGAGAGCATGGTGGCCATGTTGGGGCAGATCATGCCCGCGCCCTTGGCCACGCCCGCAAGACGGACGGTTCCGCCTTCAAGGGCAAGTTCCCGGCCGGACATCTTGGGATAGGCGTCCGTGGTCATCATGGCGCGGGCAAGGCCTTCGATATCCACCTTGCCGAGAGAGGCCACGAGAGAGGGAACGGCGGCTTCCCACTTGTCCATGGGCATCTGCGCTCCGATGACGCCGGTGGAGGCGGGCAGAAGATCGTCTGAAGACACGTTCACGCCGGCGTCCTTCAGGGCGTCCCGTACCATGTCGAGCGTGCGCAGACAGTTTTCCCTGCCGGTCTCGCCGGTGCAGGCGTTGGCCTGGCCGGAGTTGAACAGCACGCCGCGCACACCCCTGTCGCCGGCTTCTTTGATGTGTTCCTCGGAGACGAGGACGGGAGCGGCCCGGAAAAGATTGGTGGTGAACACGCCTGCGACGGTGGCGGGCACGTCGCTGAAGGCAAGGGAAAGGTCGTTGCGGTCGAGATGCTTGCCCCGGAAATCGGCGTTGGCCGCACCGAGACGGAAGCCCTGAGGTATCTGAATCATGGAAAGTTCTCCGTTCCTTTGGAATGCCCTCCCAATCTGCCACACTTGTCCGGCAGGTGCAAGCAGCGCAAGGAATCGGAAGGAAGATTACCCCCGGAAAAAACAGCGGAAAATGCCGCCTTGCGCGTCCTTTCCCGCCGTGCTAATCTCCGCTCGTTCCAGACCCTTCTTTTGTCCTTCAACCCGGCCTTCGGCCCAGTGACGACCATGTCCGAAATTTCTGAAAAGAAAGGCAAATCCATTCTATACGATTACGGCGAAGCGCTGCTCGTGGCAGTGGTGCTGGCTCTCATCATCCGAACCTTTTTGTTTCAGGCCTATACCATTCCTTCCGGCTCCATGCTTCAGACCGTGCAGATAGGCGACTATGTTCTGGTCAACAAGTTCGTGTACGGCGTGAAGATTCCCTTTACCGACAAGTATCTCTTCCGCGGCGCCGATCCCAAGATCGGCGACATCATCGTGTTCAAGTATCCCCGGGACCCCGGCACCGACTACATCAAGCGCGTGGTGGGTCTGCCCGGCGACGTCATCGAAATGCGCAACAAGCAGTTCTACCGCAACGGGCAGCCCGTGAAGGAAGACTACATCCAGCAGCTGTATCCCGACGTCATCGGAAGGCTGGACAACATAGGGCCCGTGACCGTGCCCGAGGATTCCTACTTCGTCATGGGCGACAACCGGGACAACTCCGAGGATTCCCGGGCATGGGGCTGCGTGCCGCGCTCCTACATCCACGGCAAGGCCTGGCGCATCTACTGGTCGTGGGACGGCGATACCCATACTCCCAGACTCAGCCGCATAGGTCATCTCGTCGAATAGAGCTTTTGTCATTCACCCGCATGGGCGGGCGGTCTCTCCCGGGAACACTCCCGGGAGAGACGTTGTTTTTTTCTGACCTGTCAAGGACGTTTACGTGCAGCGTATTCCCGAACCTTTGAAAAATCTTGTGGACCAGCTTGCCCGTCTGCCGGGACTCGGGCCGAAGTCCGCCATGCGCGCCGCCATGACCCTGCTCAAGTGGCCCGAGGCCGAAGTCCGACGCCTGGGCAAGGGGATTTATGAACTGCGGGATACCCTTCATCTGTGCAGCCGCTGCGGCGGTCTTTCGGATTCCGACCCATGCCCCATCTGCTCCGATCCTGAACGCGACGAGAGCCAGCTTTGTCTCGTGGCCGAGTGGGACAGCATGCTCACCATGGAGGAGGGCAACTTCTACAAGGGCTACTACATGATACTCGGCGGCCTTCTTGCGCCTCTTGATCACAGTCCTGCGGAAACGCTGGAAATGGACCGGCTGCGTTCCCGTCTTGCCGAGGGACGGGTGAAGGAGCTCATCCTTGCTCTCGGAGCCACGGCCGAGGCCGAAGCCACGGCGACCTTCGTCAAGGAGCAGGTGAGCGCGCGCTTCCCTGAAGTTCGCATCACACGCCTGGCCCAGGGCATTCCGCTGGGCGCCGAAGTGAAGTATATGGACAGGGAGACGCTGCGCCAGTCGCTGCGCTATCGTCAGGCCCTGTAGCGGCGTTCTTCCGCCGTATCCTTGCCGGAAATTTCCGGCCCTTCTTAAAAAGATTCATCCACGGAGACATCATGGCTTTCTATTTTGCGCCCCGCGAGGCAAGAACCACCCTGACCTGCCCGGAATGCGGCAAACCTCTGGACATACGCCGCACCTGCCATGAAGCGTACATGCAGTGTTCCTCCTGCCGCCGCACCTTCAAGCTGACGCAGTTCATCAGTCAGATGGACGACGTGATGGAAGAATTTCTTGAACGGCTGTACGCCGACCGCGTGTAGCCTCTTTTGCCAAAGGCGCTCTTTCCGACGCCGTTTGCCCAAGGAGCAACCATGAGCTCTCGACGCACTTTCTTTGCGGCCTTCCAGCCGCTTGTGGACATCGCGCTGTTTGTCCTCTTCAATACGGCGCTCTTCTTTGCCGCCAGACTGGCGCTTTTTTATTTCCTTCTGCCCGACATCACCGAGCGGGGGCATATTCCCGAGGCGCTTTATATAGGACTCAAGTTCGACGCCCGCATGGCGGTGTTCATGACGCTGCCTCTGGCCTTCTGTCTGCTCTGGCCTCGTCTTGAGCGCGCCGTTTCCAAGGAAGGACCGTCCATGGCGAGGCGGGTGCTCTGTCTCGTCACGGGGCTCATGGCCGCGGGAGCCATGCTCGTCTATATTTTCGACTTCGGCTTCTTCTTCTATCTGCATCAGCATATCGACATGGGGGCCAGGGTCTTTCTGGAAGATCCGTCCGAATCCGTGCGCATGGTGTGGCAGAGCTATCCCGTCATCGTCATCGTGATCGCCTTTGCTGCGGCGGTTGCGCTGTACGTGTGGATCCTGACCAGGTTTCTGCGTTCCCACGCGGCTTTTCCCATCCGTCCGAAAAGCGGAGGAGAAGGGTGCAGCCGCAAGTGGCGGGCCCTGGTCACGGTGCTCTCGCTCGTCATGCTCTTCATTGCGGGATACGGACAGATAAGCTCCAACTTCTTCCCGCTGCGCTGGAGCAACGCCTATTTCAGCGCCGACAAGAACATCGCCATCCTTGCCGTGAATCCCATCCAGAACCTGTACGACACGCGCAACTACGGCAAGGCCATTCCCCCGAATGTGGAGGCCACCCGCGAGGCATGGCCACGCATGGCCGAATATCTGCGTGTTCCGGCCGGCTCTCCGCCGCTCACCTATATACGGCATTTCCCCGGCAGGGACATGGCAAAGCGTCCGAACATCGTCGTCATCATCATGGAATCGCTCTGCTGGGAACGCACGTCCCTGGCTCCGTCCATGCCCGCGTCCCTGGGCCGGGACATAGATCCGACGCCCTTCCTCAGGGAACTGGCGCCGAAGTGTCTGTACTATCCCAACTTCTACGCGCCCACGCGCACCACGGCGAGAGCCGTGTTCACCACCATAAGCGGTGTGCCGGACGTGAATCATTCCGGAGGCACCACGTCGCGCAATCCCAAGCTGGTGGATCAGTCTTCCGTGCTCAACGAGTTCACCGGCTACGAGAAATACTACATGATAGGCGGCAACGCCAACTGGGCCAACATCCGCGGCATGCTCCAGCACAATGTGGAAGATCTGCATCTTCTGGAGGAGTCGGCCTGGGAAGCTCCCAACACCGACGTGTGGGGAGTCTCCGACATCGCCATGTTCCGCGAGGCCGTGGACGTGCTTTCGTCGAGCCGGAAGCCCTTCATCTCCGTGATACAGTCCGCGTCGTTCCATCGCCCCTACACCATCCCCGACGACAACGAAGGCTATGTGTCCCCGCCCGATCCGTCGCCCGAGGCCCTCGCCTGGTACGGCTATGAAAGCGCCGAGGAGTACCGCTCCCTGCATCTTTCCGACCACGCCCTGCGCCGCTTCTTCGACAAGGCTTCGAAGCAGCCGTGGTTCAACGACACCGTGTTCGTCATTTTCGGCGACCACGGCCTGAACTTCAACTCCACGAACATCACGCCCGCCGTGCGCGCCTGCAATCTTCAGGCGTGGCATGTGCCGCTTCTCATCTACGCGCCGGGCGGTCAGGTCGCTCCCGGCGTGAATCCGGCTCCGCACATCCAGCCCGACGTGCTTCCCTCCATGGCCTCTCTCGCCGGACTGGACTTCTACACCAACACGCTGGGCCGCAATCTGTTCGATCCCGCCAACGACGCCGATGCCGTGGCCTTCATCAGCGATACCGACAGCGTGCATTATTTTCTTGAGGACGGCTACGTGTATGCCGTGCGTCCCAAGGGCGATGCCCTCTACCGTCTCGATGAGCGCACGCCGGACAACAACGCCCGCGACCTTTCCGCCGAGCAGCCGGAACGGGCGGCCTCCATGCGTCAGAAGCTCATGGATTTCTACTACACCTCGCAGTATCTTCTGCACAACAACGGCAAGGAGCATATCGAAGATGCCCGTCGTGCGGCAGAACAGTCGGCCGGAAAGCAGCCATGAAAACGGTGACCATCCATACCGACGGGTCCTGTCTCGGCAATCCCGGGCCGGGCGGCTGGGCGGCCGTGCTCACCTGTGAGGGAACAAAAGGTCCGGCACGTCGTGAGATGAGCGGCGGATTTTCCCGCACCACGAACAACCGAATGGAGATCCTGGCCGTGCTGGAAGCCCTGGGCGCGTTGAAGGAACCCTGCATCGTGGAGCTTTATACGGACTCTCAGTATGTGGCGAAGGCCATCAAGGACCGCTGGCTCGCGGGATGGCTGCGCAACAACTGGCTGACTTCGGCAAAGAAGCCCGTGAAGAATCAGGATCT
>CAJJMX010000120.1 GCA_905192935.1 uncultured Mailhella sp. | reverse complement strand
CGCCGTTGACGGCGTGAAAGGCCGCTGTCCTGGGCCGGCTAGACGATGGGGACATGGTGTGTTGGTGTTATTTATCGAAAAGGCTCGGTATCGTCAAGTCTTTTTTCCTCTTCGGCGCGCTTTTTCCTTGCCTTGCCTCGCTTTTCAAATTCTTCCCAGCTCTGCGGATCGCGGCGCTGCCACGCCCCCTCGTCGAACATCAGCCGTTCAATGGCGGCCGCAGCCTTTTCCAGTCCCGAACCCGTCAGCGCGGAAACGGGTATGGCATCCGGTCTGTCGAGAAGAAGCGGAACCCTCTCGCTTACCGGAACGGCGTCCCACTTGTTCAGGAGCGTGATGCGCGGAACGCCCTGAAGCTCCATTTCCGCCAGAATCCGCTCCACGGATTCCATCTGCTGATCCCTCTCAGGATGCGACGCATCCACCACATGAATGAGCAGGTCAGCGGCATCCAGCTCTTCCAGCGTGGCCCGGAAGGCCTCGGTGAGTTCCTTGGGCAGGGATCGTATGAAACCCACGGTATCGGCCAGCACAAGTTCCCGTTCTCTGGGAAAGCGCAGACGGCGCGTCGTGGGGTCGAGCGTGGCGAAAAGCTTGTTTTCCGCCAGCACATCGGCCTTCGTCAGGGCATTGAGCAGCGTCGATTTTCCGGCATTGGTATAGCCCACCAGCGCGGCCAGAGGCAGACCCTGCCGGGCCCGGCGTGCCCGGGTATGAAAGCGCTGTCTTCTGAGCTCCTCAAGATCCTTGCGTATGCGCGTGATGCGCTCACGGATGCGGCGGCGTTCCAGCTCAAGCTTGGTTTCACCCCGGCCCTTGTTGCCGAAAATACCGCCCGCAAGGCGGTCCAGAGAACGATGTCGTCCGGCAAGACGCGGCAGAGAATACTGAAGCTGCGCCATCTCCACCTGAAGCTTGCCCGCCCGCGTGACGGCATGCCTGGCAAAAATATCGAGAATAAGCTGCGTCCTGTCCATGACCCGGCGTTCCGTCAGCTCCGAAAGGCTGTTGAGCTGCGCCGGACTCAGCTCTCCATCGAAGATGACGAGAGAAGCCTGTCCCTGAAGCGCAAGGACCTCCAGTTCGGCCAGCTTGGTACGTCCCAGGATGTGCCTGGGATGAATGGCGGCCACACGCTGGATCATGGAGCCCGTCACCTTCACGCCTGCGGTACGGGCCAGTTCGGAAAGCTCGGCAAGATGGCGCTCCTGCACCGCGCGGGGTTCCAGAGACACGGAAACCAGCACGGCCCGCTCGCCTTCGTCCTTTTCCCCCGTGCTCACGGCATCGTCGATGACGCGGCCGAACTCTTCTTCCAGGGTTTCCGCCTGTACCGTGAAATCGGTATCCACACGGTCCCACGGCAGCATCTCGCCCACCTGATAGCCGGAATCCTCCTGACCCGGCGCAGGCGGCATGAGATGCGCGCTCTGAAACATGCCGGGCTGCCCCCACTCGTCCACGGTAAGCACGCTCACGGAATCGAGACGCAGAAAAAGAAGGTCCATGAGGTCTTCATGGGAAAGACCTTCGGGAACAAGATGCGTATGCAGAAGACGCAGACCGCGCAGACGGCCGGCGCCGGTACGCACATGGGGAAGTTCGGGAATGAGAATGGAGGAGGCATCCCCGACGATGACCATGTTCACCCGCCCCTGTCTGTCCAGCGCAAGACCTATCTGGCGGGAAAGCAGACGGGACAGCGCCGCAAGCTCTCTCGCCTGCTCGGAGCTGTAACCTCCCTGCGGCGAGTAGCGACGCTGTCCCAGTCTGTTGAGAGCCTTCAGCTCACTGGGTTTCAGACCGGCGGTATTGCCTTCGACCCGGGCGGCTATTGTACGCCTCCGGCCATCCAGGTGGCGATCATGTCGTCGTAGTTGGAGGTAGTGCGGAAGGTCGCGGCGGCCATGCGGCGACGGAATTCAAGGCTCACGCCGCCCTTCTCGATCTCTTCCATGGCCTCGGCATAGTAGGAAGGATCGGAAAGCACCAGAATGCTGTTGAAGTTCTTGGAGGAGGCGCGCAGCAGGCAGGGGCCGCCGATGTCGATTTCCTCCACCATGGCGGCGGGATCGAGATGCTTTTCCAGCGCGGACTTGAAGTCGTACAGGTTCACGACCACGAGATCGAAGGGCTTGATGTCGAGTTCCTCAAGCGTCTTCATATGTTCAGGCACGTCCTTGTTGGCGAGAATGCCGCCGTGGATACGCGGATTCAGCGTCTTCACGCGACCGTTCAGGATTTCGGGAAAACCGGTGACCTCGCTCACGGCGGTCACGGGAAGCCCCTGTTCCTTCAGAAATTTCATGGTGCCGCCGGTGGAAACCAGCTCAACGCCCTTCTTGTGGAGAAATGCGGCGAATTCCGCGAGTCCGTCCTTATGCGTCACGCTCAGAAGAGCGCGTCTGATGGGAAGAAAATCCATCGTAACCCCCTTGGTGAAGTCTTTTTATAGTGCCAAAGCTGCAGACAAATGGCAAGCGCGCCCCGCACTCCGGCGTTCCTTCCCATGCCTCCGCAGTCTTCCGGGAAAAACTGCGCCACTTCTGCATCATTACGCCCTTCATGCCGCATAAGCTCCGCCTTCGGAACGCATGAGAGGCAGACTGAAAAGATTTTCCCCGCCCCCGCTTGACATGAGAGCTCCGTCCCGGGAAAAGAACCGTATCCCTGCCGGGAACTTCATGCCAAGGAGAACAACCATGCCGGAATCCTTTGCCGAGCTTTTTCTGAAGGCCATGCGCTATGAACACTGGCTGCGATTCTACTTTCTGGAGGATGCCGACTCCCAGGACGACTCCCCCATGCAGTCGTCACCGGAACGGGAGCTGAGCGTCGAGGATCTGGACGCCGTGCTCTCCGTGCCTGAAAACTTCGTCTCCCGTTCCCGCATCGAAGAGCCGGAACTTGCCGAAATACTCGAAAAGCTCCAGGGAAGGAACGTTTCCATGGAGCGCTCGAGAGATGTCATTTTTCACTGGCTCGGGGAAAAAACGGGAATCCGTCCCGGATCCGCCGAATTTGAAGAACGGCTGAACGAGCTTTCCTCGGATCAGAACTTCCGCCGGGCGCTCGACTTCTTCCACGGCTGGGTGCAGGAACTGGCGAACAACGAAATCGACCTCAAAGGCAACGCCCTGCCTCCGGATGCACCGAGAGATGAAACCGTCCCTTCCTTTGCGGAGTGGGACAAGGCGTTTCAGTTCTGGTTCGGCCTTCAAAAGCCCTTTGAGATCGGAAAGGTCCCGTCCTGACGGAATGACCGCAGCGCGTTTATGCCGACAATCTTCCGCCGTCCCTCAGAATCTCCCGACATTCTCTCTCAGACTGTGAAAGCCGCGTCAGCCCGCACGCATGCGAAGCGAGGAGCAAAGGATTTTCAGAACTTGCCCGGACGATTCTGGACATTGGCCGGAAAGTGATTAACCTTGCTGTGAAAACACTTGAAGAAAACGCGAAGGGCCCCGGGCCGACTTCGCATATCAGGAGTATAACCATGTGGGAATATACCGAGACTGTCCGTGACCACTTCCTGCATCCCCGCAACGCGGGCGTGCTCGAAGATGCCAACGTCATAGGTGAGGCCGGCAGCCTGGCCTGCGGCGACGCCCTCAAGCTCATGCTGAAGGTCAACGACCAGGGCATCATCGAAGACGCCAAGTTCCAGACCTTCGGCTGCGCCAGCGCCATTGCCTCCAGCTCCGCTCTGACCGAGCTCATCAAGGGCAAGCACATGGACGAGGCCGCCAAGCTGACGAACAAGGAAATCGCCGACTACCTCGGCGGCCTTCCCAAGGAAAAGATGCACTGCTCCGTCATGGGAGAAGAGGCTCTTGAGGATGCCGTCCGTCACTGGAAGGGGCTTCCCTCCAAGTCTCAGGCCGAAGAAGGCCGTCTCGTGTGCAAGTGCTTCGGCGTGACCGACCTGCAGATCATCAAGGTCGCCAAGGAAAACAACCTCACCACCGTTGAGGAAGTGACCGACTTCATCAAGGCCGGCGGCGCCTGCGGCAGCTGCAAGGACGACATCCAGTCCATTCTCGACAAGCTGCACGCCATGGAAAAGCCTCTCGAGGAAATCCGTCCCGTTCCCCGCATGACCAACGTGCAGCGCATGCAGAAGGTCATGACCATCATCAATGAGGACATTGCTCCCCGCCTCGCCCTCGACGGCGGCACCATCGAGCTTGTGGATGTGGACGGAACCAACGTCATCGTGGCTCTTCGCGGCGCCTGTTCCGGTTGCAGCGCCAGCCAGCTGACGCTGAAGAATCTGGTGGAAAAGACCCTGCGCGAGCAGGTGGACCCCGCCATCAATGTTGTGGAGGCATGACATGGCTGAAGTTACTGATGTGATCTATCTCGACAACAACGCCACGACGAGGGTCGCTCCCGAAGTCGTGGAAGCCATGATGCCCGCCTTCGGCCCGCTTTACGGCAACGCCTCCAGCATGCATACCTTCGGCGGACAGATGGGTCATTACATCCAGAAGGCCCGCGCTCAGGTGGCCGGAATCCTCAATGCCGATCCGGAAGAAATCATCTTCACGTCCTGCGGTTCCGAGTCCGACAACTCCGCCTGGTATTCCGCCACGGAGACCCAGCCCGACAAGCGCCACGTCATCACCACCAAGGTTGAACATTCCGCCGTGCTCGCCTATGGTCACTACCTTGAGGACAAGGGCTATGAAGTGACCTGGCTCGGCGTGGACGACAAGGGCCGCCTGAATCTTGAGGAACTCGAGCGCGCCATCCGTCCCGACACGGCGCTCGTCTCCATGATGTACGCCAACAACGAAACCGGCACCATCTTCCCCATTGAAGACGTGGCCAGAATCGTGAAGGCTCACGGTGTTCAGCTCCATGTGGACGCCGTTCAGGCCGTGGGCAAGGAAGTCATCGACCTTGCCAGGCTGCCCATCGACTACCTGGCCCTTTCCGGCCACAAGCTCCACGCCCCCAAGGGCATCGGCGCTCTGTACGTGCGTCGCGGCACCCGCTTCCGTCCCTACCTCAAGGGCGGTCATCAGGAACGCGGCCGCCGCGCCGGAACCGAGAACGTGCCCTACATCATCGGTCTCGGCAAGGCCTGCGAACTCGCCGCAGCCAACATGGACACGGAGCGCACGCAGGTTTCCGCCCTGCGCGACCGTCTGCAGGCCGGTCTGCTTGCCGCCATTCCTCACTGCAAGATCAACGGCGATCAGGAACACCGTCTGCCCAACACCCTCAACATCTCCTTTGAAGGCGTGGAAGGCGAGGCGCTTCTGCTCCAGCTCGATCAGTACGGCATCTGCGCAAGCTCCGGTTCCGCCTGCACCTCGGGCAGCCTTGAGCCCTCCCATGTGCTGCGCGCCATGGGCGTTCCGTTCAACTACGCCCACGGCTCCGTGCGCTTCAGCCTGAGCCGCTACAACACTCAGGAAGAAATCGACCGCGTCATCGAAGTGATGCCCGGCATCGTGAGCAATCTGCGTGCCATTTCTCCCTTCGCCAGCTTTCTGAAGAAGTAGCCGCCGCCCGTCAGGCGTGCGACATGCAAAAAGGCCGCCCTCACAAGGGCGGCCTTTTTTC
>CAJJMX010000119.1 GCA_905192935.1 uncultured Mailhella sp. | reverse complement strand
TCTGGAGCGTGGGATATTACGTCAGCACAGTAGGTTTGAACGAAGCAACAATCAGAAAATATATACGGGAGCAGGATAGAGAAGATATTATGCTCGATAAGAGGACGTGCAAAGAATATACGGATCCGTTCAGTCCAAAGCAGGGAAAGCTCCTTTAGGAGCAGGCTACGAGTCAAAGTACATGGGGGCTTGAACTGTTGAAAAAGAGAGGGCGCCGACCAGAGAAGTTCAAGCCGGCGCCCTTAAGGCGCGAGTAAGTAACAAGCCCTTATAGGGCTGAACAAGCCACCCGTTTTACGGGTGGTCCTGACTATGTTCCGGGCAGAAAGTCCGGACGACTCGTCGTCGAAGAGAAGAGTCTCTTGCTCCTGCGTGCCGGCCGCGGACATGCGGAAAACATTCGGAACAGCCGGGAGGAAACTGAGCTCCTGAGAGTTTTGATTGCCGCCGGTCATGTTTCCGTCCCGCCCGGTGAGACGGCGGCTTTTCTGGCCGGAGTGGACCGTAACACGGCATACGACAGGATCGGGGCATCGCGCACGGTCGTAAAAGCACGACAAAGGCCGCCGGACAGGATATCCGGCGGCCTTTTCATCTGTTTTGGAAACATGCGGCGTTGCCGCAAAAAGCTTACTTTGCGCTGTTCACGGCGTCGAAGTCCTTCAGCATGTTTTCGTCGGGCTTGTCGGTGAGCAGGCTGACCACGACGATGACGGCGCAGGCCACGAGGAAGGCGGGCAGAAGTTCATAGATGCCCCACACGCCGCCCATGGGCTTGACGAGGTACTTCCACACGAACACCATGATGCCGCCTGCGGCCATGCCGGAGAGGGCGCCCCAGCGGTTGCAGCGCCGCCAGAACAGGGCGAAGAGCATGACCGGGCCGAAGGAGGCGCCGAAGCCCGCCCAGGCGAAGGACACGATCTGGAAGATGGAGCTTTCGGGATCGCAGGCGATGACGGTGCCGATGATGGAAATGAGGAGCACGGTGCCGCGGGCCGAAAGCATGGTGGAGCGGTCGGTCATCTGAATGTGGAACACGCCCTTGAAGAGGTTTTCCGAGACGCTGGAGGCTGCGGCGAGGAGCTGACCGGAAGCCGTGGACATGGTGCTGGCCAGAATGCCGGCGAGCACGAGACCGGCCATGAAGGCGGGAATGACGCCGAAGGAGCTCAGCAGGCCGCTGATCTTGATGATGATGGTTTCGGCGTCGGAGCCGGTCTGATAGGGGGCAAGCGCGCCGGCCTGAATCATGGCGTAGCCGATGACGCCGATGAAGATGGCGCAGCCCATGGCGATGACCACCCAGGTGGAGCCGATGCGGCGGGAGATGGCGATTTCGTTTTCGTCGCGGATGGCCATGAAGCGCAGCAGGATGTGGGGCATGCCGAAGTAGCCGAGGCCCCAGGCCAGGGTGGAGAAGATGGTGAGGGTGCCGTATTCCGAAATTTCATGCGTCACCACGTTGGTGGCGTGGGAGAGGCTGATGTAGCCTTCGAGACTGGCGGCGGCCTTCACGGCGTCCCAGCCTCCGGCCATGTGGATGCCGAAGGCCACGATGATGAAGAGCGCGAGCGTCATGATGATGGACTGCACGAGGTCGGTCATGGACGCGGCCAGGAATCCGCCGAGGATGGTGTAGCCTGCGATGACCACGGTGCCGATGAGCATGCCCGTGACGTAGTCGAGGCCGCAGAGCGTGGAGAAGAGCTTGCCGCAGGAAGCGAAACCGGCGGCGGTGTAGGGAATGAAGAAAATGACGATGATGAGCGCCGAGATGCCGACGAGCAGACTGCTTCTGTCATGGAAGCGGCGGGCGAAGAAGTCGGGAATGGTGATGGCGTGGATCTTTTCGCTGTACACGCGCAGGCGGCGCGCCACGATGAGCCAGTTGAGATATGTGCCGATGGCGAGACCTATGGCGGTCCATCCGGGTTCGGCGATGCCGGTGAAGAGGGCGAGTCCCGGCAGGCCCATGAGCAGCCAGGAGGACATGTCGGAGGCTTCTGCGCTCATGGCCGTGACGATGGGGCCCATCTTGCGGCCGCCCAGATAGTATTCATGGGCGTTGCTGTTGCGCTTGGCGCAGATGAGGCCGATGTAGAGCATGAGAAGCAGATAGATGGCAATGGCTATGTATATGAAGATCTGATAGTCGCTCACGGTAATGACTCGAAGAGGATGAGGTGCGGCGTGCTGCCGAAAAAAAGCCCGGCACGAGGCGGGAACGGTACGACGGGGCGTTTTCTCGAGAGAAAGACGGACGAGGCCGCGGGTGTCCGGCAGGCGGCAGAGGGCCGCTTTGGGCGAGGGGGACGAAAAGAACGGGCAAGGCCTTTCAGAAGAGAACGCCGGGGAGCGCACAGGAACGCCATGGCGGGATCAGACCGCCATGGGCTGACTTTTGTGCGTGACAGGTTCTCATGAATGTCCTCTCTTGTCTGGAATTGAGGAAAGGCCTTTTTACGGGAGCATAGTCCGTTTCGGAGAAAAATAAAATCAAAAATTTTCCCTGCCCGTCGCTGCAGGCGAGGCAGTGGCGGCGCGTTGTCCGAAGATGCCGGAAAGCCGGAGGAATTATTTTCCTGCGACGGAGCGTTCTATGCTGGCAAAGGCGTTGTGTCCGTGGATGGACTCCTCGCTTTCCACCTCCACGCGAAACCAGGTCACGTGAGCGTGCTGTTCAAGCCTTGTGGCCACGTTGCGGACCACGTCTTCCACAAAGAGCGCATTGTCGTAGGCCTGTTCGGTGACGAATTTTTCATCGGGGCGCTTGAGCAGCGTGTAGATGGGGGCGGAACCGGATTCCTCGGCGATGTCGATGAATCCTTCCAGCCACTCGAAGCGGCTCATGCGTATGCCCATACGCACCGTGGCGCGCTGACCGTGGGCTCCGGCGCGGCTTATGGCCTTGGAGCAGGGGCACACCGTGGTGACGGGCACCTCGAGTTCGAGCAGAAAGCGCGGGCCTTCCTGGCCCTGTTCCAGTTCTCCGGTGAGGCGGCACAGGTAGCGCACGGGCGCGGCCTGTCCGGAAACCGGGGCCCGGCGCGTGCGGAAATAGGGAAAGGAGAATTTCGCGTAGGCCCTGTGGGCGTTGAGACGGGTGAGCACGTCGGAGAGCAGACGTTTCATGGAATTGTAGTCGAGCTCTTCCGAGCTGGCCTCGCGCCAGTTTTCGAGCGCTTCCACGAAGCGGCTCATGTGCGTGCCCTTGTAGGCTGCCGGAAGGTCGACGCCCATATCCACGCTGGCCACGGTGTGCTGGCGGCCCTTGTCCCTGTCCTTCACCACGAGGGGAAGTTCCACATGCTTGACCCCCACGCGGTCGATGTCGAGAGCCACGCTGGAAGGGCTGCTCTGTACGTCCATGAGGGAAGGGGTGATGGTTGAAGTCGTGCTCATGCGTGATCCTTATGTGCGTGATCGTGGAAGGCATGGCGCTCGGGCACGGCTTCTATGGCGGTAAGAGAGCAGGAGCTCTGGAGCACGCCGCGCGAGGAACGAAGCCGGTCGGCAAATTCGTTCACAGCGGCGGCAGGTCCGCGCAGGGCCATGGTTTCCAGACAGTGATGTTCGTCAAGATGCACGTGCATGGTGGCGATCACCATGCCGTGGGCTTCATGCTGAAGGGCGGTGAGACGGGCGGGCAGGTCGTTGTCATGATGGTCGTAGACCAGCGTGAGCACGCCGGCCACGGGAGCTTTGGGGTCGGAGACGATTTCTTCCGACAGTTCCCGGCGTATGCAGTGACGCAGCGCCTCGGAACGGTTGGCAAAGCCCTTGCGTTCGCTGTGACGGTCGAAGGCCGTAAGCAGATCGCGTTCCAGCGACACCCCGAAACGTACCAGTTCGCTCATGTTTTTTCCCCTCTTGAAAAGGCTTGTCTGACACTACACCAGCCGGGCCTGCTCCTCAAGCGTTTATGCCTGTGTCCGTGCGGGTGGAAAACGCGCGGCAGGATGCCTTTGCAGGGATCGGGCCGCGGCTCAGACGGCTTTTTTTGCTCTGGCTATTTCTCTGTCCATGAACTGGATGAGAAGAAGAGAGAGCACCGTGAGACCCATGCCGCAGTAGAAGGGAAGCTCATAGCCGAAGGTGACCCAGAGCCAGCCTCCGAGAGGCGGAATGAGCACGGCGGCGATATGGTTGATGGTCTGGGCAAGGCCCATGCTGGGGGCCACGTCGGAGGGATCGGCGATCTTCTGGAAGAAGGTGCGCACGGCAATGGCGAAGTTGAAGGTCAGGCTGTCGAGCACGTACATGATGCCGGCAAGAAGCGCGCTGTCGGTCCAGGCGTAGCCGAGGAAGATGAAGAAGGCCGACGTGTATTCGATGGTGAGGAGTCTGCGTTCACCTATGCGGTTGATGATGCGGCCGATGAGGGGATTGAAGAACCAGTTGACCGCGTAGTTCACCATGTAGAGCACGGCCACGGTGCGCACGGAGAAGCCGAATTTTTCCACGAGCAGGAAGAGCGAGAACACGGTGAAGATCTGACGCCGGCCGCCCATGAGCAGCGTGAGCGCGTAGAAGAGCCAGTAGCGGGAGGAGAAGACCATGCCTTTTTTCTGCGGCGTGACTTTAGGACTCGAGGGATCGAAGAAGAGACAGGCGGCGCCGAGTCCCACGACCACGGCTCCCATGAGCGCGAACATGGTTTCGTAGGAGAGCAGACCTGCGCCGAAAAAGACCAGAAGAGACACGCCGAGGCTGCCTCCTGCGGCAAGTCCGCGCATCCTTCCCATGATGACGGGAGTGCTTGCGAGGTCGTAATACTGGATCATGAGCGACTGGTTGATGGTCTCGAAGAAGTGATAGCCCGCCGACATGACGAAGACCGCGCCCGCGATGCCCCAGAAGGAGGAAAAAAGGCCGATGACGGCCGTGCCGATGCCGCAGATGATGACCGAGAGCACGCAGAGCCGGTGTTCCTTCATGAGAAGCATGAGCGGCACCACGAGAAAGCAGAGGAATCCCGGCACTTCCCGGAGGGCCACCACGAGGCCGTTGTCGGCGGCGGAGAAGCCGCCCACTTCCACGGCGTAGTTGGTGTAGAGGAGCGAAGAGCCCTGAAGGCCTATCGTGCTGCCCAGCGTGAGCAGAAAGAGAAAGAGGTACATGCGCGTGTTGCCGGACACGCTGGAAACGATGGCTTTCATGGGACTCCTTTATTTTTTGGACGCAGGACGGACGGGCCTTGAAGGACCGGCCGGGAAATATCTGTCGGAGCCGTCCCGGGGGACGGAGCCGGAAGGACCGTTTTTTTGTCTGAAAAAGAGCGGGCGGGTCGCGGGGAGGGGCCGGTATGCGGCCGGGGCCCGGAATATGCGGAAGGAAAGGGGAAGGTTACGAGAGACAAAGAGAAAGCCGCGGACGGACCGCGGCTTTCTGAAAACATGCGCCTGAGGGCGGGGGATCCGCCCTCATACGGGCTTTAGGCAAGAGCCTGCAGCAGAAGCAGCGCAACGATGTTGATGATCTTGATCATGGGGTTGACCGCGGGACCGGCGGTATCCTTGTAGGGATCGCCCACGGTGTCGCCGGTGACGGCGGCCTTGTGGGCTTCGGAGCCCTTGCCGCCGAAGTTGCCTTCTTCGATGTACTTCTT
>CAJJMX010000118.1 GCA_905192935.1 uncultured Mailhella sp. | reverse complement strand
GAGATGGCCGTGGTTGAACACCTTGGTGGGCGTTCCGGCAAGGATGGGTCTGGCGAAGAGCACGGGCGCCATGTCGGGTCTGCCCCAGGGGCCGTACACGGTGAAGAAGCGCAGAGCCGTGGAAGGAATGCGGTAGAGATGGGCGTACACATGAGCGATGAGCTCATCGCAGCGCTTGGTGGCGGCGTAGAGAGAGACCGGAGTATTTACGGGGTCCTCTTCATTGAAGGGCGTCTTTTCGTTGCCGCCGTACACCGAGCTCGACGAGGCGAAGAGCAGATGCCTGACAGGATAGGCACGGCAGCATTCCAGAAGATTGACGAAGCCGAGCACGTTGCTCTGCACGTAGGAGAAGGGATTTTCCAGAGAATAGCGCACACCGGCCTGACCGGCCAGATTGACGGCCATGTCGAAGGAACCTTCGGCAAAGAGCTTCATGAGTCCTTCGCGGTCTTCCAGATGCATCTTGACGAAGCGGAATCCGGGAAAGGTCCGGCTGTGTTCGACGGTTCCGTATTCAGGATCCTGGGCATGGATGCCGAGAAGCGCGAGTCTTGCCGTCTTGAGGCGGGGAGAGTAGTAGTCGTTGATTTCGTCGATGCCTGTGACGCTGTGCCCGCTCTCAAGAAGCCTCCGGGCCAGAAAACAGCCGATGAATCCGGCCGCGCCGGTAATAAGTATGTTCATGTGCAGGCCGTTCTCATGCAAACGGCTCCTCGTTCACGCGGAAGAAGGACCCTGTACGGCGCAGAACGCCGGAAACGGAGAATAGGGGAGAATCAGCCGATTCTATAGCCGGTGAAGCCGGCGCTCTTCAGCGTTTCTTCCCTGTAGACGTTGCGTCCGTCGAAGATGACGGGGCTCTTCATGGCCGTACGCAGCTTTTTCCATTCGGGCAGGCGGAATTCCTTCCATTCCGTGACTACGGCGAGGGCATCCGCGCCTTCGGCGGCATCGTACATGCTGCGGGCGAAGGTGACGGAATCGCCGAGCAGGGCGCGTCCCCTGTCCATGGCCACGGGATCGAAGACGCGCACGGTGCAGCCCGCGTCAAGCAGGGCGGCAATGAGCACGAGCGAGGGAGCCTCGCGCATGTCGTCGGTGCCGGGCTTGAAGGCCAGTCCCCATACGGCCACGGTGCGGCCGGCCAGGCTGCCCCGGAAATGTCGGGAGATCTTTTCGAAAAGCACGGTTTTCTGACGGGCGTTCACCCTTTCCACGGCCTCCAGCACTTCCATGCCGTAGCCGTGGGAGGCTGCCGTGGCTATGAGCGCCTTCACGTCCTTGGGAAAGCATGAGCCGCCGTAGCCGCAGCCGGCATAAAGAAATTTGGGGCCTATGCGGTGATCCATGCCTATGCCTTTTCTTACCATGTCCACGCTTGCCCCCACACGCTCGCACAGATTGGCGATGTCGTTCATGAAGGATATGCGCGTGGCCAGCATGGCATTGGCCGTGTACTTGGTGAGCTCCGAGGAGGCGCGGTCCATGAACAGGATGCGGTCGCCCGTCATCATGAAGGGGCGGTACAGTTCGCTCATGATGCTGCGGGCCTGCTCGCTCTCCACGCCTATGACCACGCGGTCCGGCATCATGAAGTCGCTTACGGCATGGCCTTCCTTGAGAAATTCGGGATTGGAAACCACGTCTGCGGCAAAGTCTGCGCCCCGGGCTGCCAGAGTTTCATGAAGGATGGCCTCGACTCTGGCGCAGGTACCCACGGGCACCGTGGATTTCACCACCACCACGAGATCGCCCGTCATGAGTTCGCCCACGGAACGGGCCGCGCTGCATACGTAGCTCACGTCGGCGCTGCCGTCCTCGCCTTCGGGCGTGCCCACGGCGATGAAGGCCACATCGGCGCCTTCGAGGCTTTCTTCCAGAGAAGTGGTGAAGTGCAGTCTGCCCGCCTTTGCGTTGCGGGTGAGAAGTTCCGGCAGAGAAGGCTCATAGATGGGACATCCGCCGTTTTTCAGCGTGGAGATTTTTGCTCCGTCCATGTCCATGCACCAGACATCGAGTCCTACTTCGGAAAAGCATGCGGCCGTCACCAGCCCCACATAGCCCGAACCTATCACAACGATTTTCATCAGAGGTCCTTTGTCAAAGTTGCGTTTCCCGGGGGAAACAGACCGGACGGAGAATCCGTCGGTAGGAAGGCAGAAGTTGGCGCGCGCATCGCAGAGGCGCCCTGCTCCTGCGGGAGCACGGAAGGCATGTCCGGATGAAGCCGAAGATGCCTTCAGATGACGCCGCAGGCGGGGCCGTTCCGAAACAGGGACGCACCCTTTTCCCGGAGCCTGAAGAGCGCCGGGAAAACCTGTGTTTTCTCACCGGTTCCGCATCATGGAACAGCGCGGTCTGACTGCATTTTTTATATTCTTGTTAATATAAGCACGACCGGCTGTCAATTGCTGTTACAGTCCGTTACAGAATGCCGTGAACTCATATTCCGAATGATGAATGACGCAACATTTTACCTGTCATGATGCAAAACTTCGGCAGATGCATCAATAATGACGTGATCAAAGCAAAGGTGCTGCTGTCGATGACGGGGATCGGCGGTCTTTGTTGTTTTTCGATCAGCGCGTTTCCGTCATGGCCGAGGCTGCAAGAGCGCCGCTTGCCAGAGCCCAGTGAATGTTGTAGCCGCCGAGAAGACCGGCAACGTTCAGGATTTCTCCGCAGAAATAAAGTCCGGAAATGTTCCGGCTCTCGAGACGGCGCGTCAGGCAGGAGAGCTTCACGCCGCCTGCGGCGGCCTCGGCCTTTTTCATGCCTTCGGTCCCCGAGGGACGGCATGCGAAGCGGTGTACGACATCGGCAAGATGCAGTCTGTCCTTCCTGCCCATTTCCGCGCATTTTTTCCGGGCCAGCTCTTCGGGGCACAGGGCTTCGGCAAGACGCGCGGGCATGAAGCGGGAAAGCATGTTTCGGGCAAGAAGTTTGCCGTGCGCCTTCTCGTCGAGAAGTTCGAGCACGGGCAGCTCCGGCAGAAAGTCGAGAATGAGCTCGTCGCCTTCCTTCCAGTAACAGGAGGCCACGAGAGCGGCCGGACCGCTTATTCCCCGGTGCGTGAAGAGAAGGGAGCGGATGCCCGCCGGGTCGGGCCAGATGGTTTCCCCGCCGCGTCTGATGCCCGCGCGCACGTTGAGGCTTATGCCTTCAAGACCGGCAAGCGGCCAGTTTGCGGGCAGGACGAAGGGAACGAGCACGGGCGTGAAGGGCACGACGTCGTGTCCCCAGGCGGCGGCCAGTTTTGCCATGGCGTCGCTTGCGCCCGACGAGGGCCAGGCGGAGGAGCCTGCGGCAAGAACGAGGCGTCTTGCCGTCACCTTTTCCCCTCCGGCGAAGAAGCTGAAGTCCTCTTCTTTTCCGCTGCGGCCGAAGGCAGGCGTGCGCGAGGGCGGCGTGAACGATGCCGCCGTGCACCCGAGATAGAAGTCCACGCCAGCATCGTCGCACTGCATGGCCAGTCTGTCGGCAAAAAAGGCGGCCGGACGCAGGCCGAAGATCTGTCCGAAGTCGCGTTCCTCGAAGGGCAGACGCAGAGAGCGCAGAAGCTCGAGCGTCTTTTCGCAGGGAAAGCTCCGCAGCACGGCGCGTACCAGCGAAGGGTCGTCCGTGAGATAGTGCTTTTCCGTCAGCGTGCGGTTGGTGAAGTTGCCGCGGCCTCCTCCGGCCATGGACAGCTTGACCCCCGGATGCTCGTGCCGGTCGACAAGGGCTACGGAAAGGCCTCTGCGGGCCGCGTTTCTCGCGCAGATGAGGCCCGCGGGCCCGGCTCCGATGACGGCAACGTCGTAACGGGACATGGTGACTCCTGCAAATGTTCGGGGCCTGCTGCCCCGCTTGGCAAAATGTGCGGCATGTTTCTGCGGCCGCGTGTCGCTGAAGACGGCGCAGCGCCTTGTCGCTTCGTCAAGGCGGGGCGACGCTCAGTCCTGAGCCCTGAGCGCGGTGACGAGCGCCACGGCCTTGATGCCCTTGAGTTCTCCCGTGAAGCCGAGTTTTTCTTCCGTGGTGGCCTTGAAGGCCACATGATCGAGGGGCAGATCGAGCAGCCTTGCCACGTTGCGGCGTATGGCGTCGGCCTTTGGGGCGAGCTTCGGCTTCTGCGCCACCACGGTGAGGTCGACGTGCACAAGACGGACATTCGCTTCTGCGGCCAGCGTCAGCACGCGGTCGAGCAGCACTGAGGAGGAAACATTGTCGAAAGCGGGATCGTTGTCGGGGAAAAGGCGGCCGATGTCTCCGCCGGCAAAGCAGCCGAGAATGGCGTCCATGAGGGCATGGAGCAGCACGTCGCCGTCGGAGTGGGCGAGCACGAGATACTCGCCGCCTGTTTCCACGCCGCCCAGAGTGAGGGGACGATTGCCGCCGTAGGCGTGCACGTCGTAGCCGTAGCCGCAGCAGGGCAGAAGGGGTTTTGATTCGGAGAGCAAGGCGAGGTCCTGGGGGTTGGTGATTTTCACGTTGTCGCCGTCACCTTCGACGACGAGCACGGGCAGGCCGCAGCGCTCCATGAGCGAGGCGTCGTCGGTCACGTTCCAGCCTTCGGCGTCGGCGCGGGCGTGGGCTTGGCGCAGCTCCGAAAGAAAGAAGGCCTGCGGCGTCTGCACGGCGCGCAGTCTGTCCCTTTCCGGCGTGCGCAGGACAAGGCCCGAAGCGTCGGTTTCCTTGATGGTGTCGGTGACGGAGATGCCGGGAATGACGCCGGAGATTTCGCCCGCATGCAGCGCGTCGGCCAGCCTGGTCACAAGGGCCGTGCGCAGAAAGGGGCGCGCGCCGTCGTGGATGAGCACTTTTTCGCAGCTGTCCGGCAGGACGGCGAGGGCATGACGCACGGAATCCTGACGGCGTTCTCCGCCTTCGGCAAAGCGCAGCGGTACTCCGAGAGATTCCCCGGCGTTGAGCGCAAGGGCCTGAGCCTTTGCTTCGTCGAGCCTGCCTGCGGGAAAGACGAAGACAAGACCGTGCAGCAGCGCGGATGCGGCCATGGCACGGGCCGGATGCCACCACAGGGGAGCGCCCCGGTAGGGCAGAAACTGCTTGGCCTCTCCGCCCGTGGCCTGTGCCATGCGGCTGCCCTGACCGGCGGCGAGAATGACGCCCCAGCATTCATGTTGCATGTTGACCTCTCAGGACAAAGGTTCCGGGTCATGCCCGCGTTCCGGAAGACCGTGCGCCGGGAAGGATGTTTTCCTGCCGGGCCTTGTTCCGGAAGAAAAAGGGGAGGGAACTTTCGCTCCCTCCCCATGAAAAAGGAGTCGGACTGTAAGCCGGGTTTTGTACCGCTCAAAAGAGCGGCGGCTGTCATTCCTCTAGAGACGCGGTTGCCCGCGCCTTCAAGCAACCTACCCGGAAACCATGGGCCGGGCCGGCCGGTTTCCCTATTTGGTCTTGCTTCGGATGGGGTTTGCCTGGCCTGACGTGTCGCCACGCCAGCCGGTGAGCTCTTGCCTCACCGTTTCACCCTTACCGTTCCGAAGAACGGCGGTCTGCTTTCTGTTGCGCTTTCCAGCGGTCGCCCGCTCTGGCCGTTAGCCAGCATCCTGCCCTGCGAAGCCCGGACTTTCCTCCCCGGACCAGAGGTCCGCGGCGACAGCCCGTCCGACTCCATG
>CAJJMX010000117.1 GCA_905192935.1 uncultured Mailhella sp. | reverse complement strand
GAACGGTTCCGGCGGATCGTCCCTCCGGCATGGGACGAAAGGAGAGAGGCCGGGGGAAGGCTTTTCCCCCGGCCGGACGATGTTACTTTTCCACGTACTTTGCGGCGCGGGACTGGGCCCAGGGGGTCATGTCGCGCTTTTCGAGTTCGCGGAACTTGGCAAGAATGGCTTCGGCGGGAAGTCCCTTGTCCTTGGTGAACTCCACCCATTCCTTGTAGGTGGGTTCGGCGAGGGCGTCGGCCTTGGCGTAGTCGGCGTCGGAAAGCATGAAGAGCTTGCCGCCCTGTTCCTTCTGCCAGCGTTCAAGGCTGTTGTACTGCATGTCGTTCCAGAAATCGCTGAACAGCTTGGGCGCGTATTCGCGCGACACGTCGTCGATGATCTTCTGAAGGTCGGGCGGCATGCTGTCGTAGGTGTCCTTGTTCATGACGCAGTAGAACACCGAGCCGCCGAGGTTCACGAGGGTGAGATTCTTGATGATGTCGCCGAGCTTGCGGGAAACGAGCACTTCGCAGTCCACCACGGCGCCGTCGATGACGCCCTTTTCCAGCGACATGTACATGTCGGGCAGGGAAACGCCCACCACGGTGGCGCCGAGGGCGCGGGCGCGTTCCAGACGAATGCCGCCGCCGGACACGCCGATCTTCATGCCCTTGAGGTCTTCAAGGCTCTTCACGGGCTTGTCGCGCGTGCCGATGAGCATGCCCATGGTATGGCCTTCCACGAAGAGCAGATGCGTGCCTTCCACGTCCTGCATGGCTTCCTTGGGGAAGCTTTCGTGCAGGGAGCGGACGAGATTGGCCGCGTCCACGGTGCACAGACTGGGCCGCACGAGGTTGAGTATCTGTTCATGGAAGGGATAGCGGCCGAGGCCGCCCACGGTGAAGGTGGCTTCGCCGAGATCCGCCACGCCCGTGCGTACGGATTCCACCACTTCGGCCTGCTTGCTGAGGGCCTGCGCAAAGTAGGGTTCGATGACGATGCGGCCTTCGCTGCGTTTCGTGATTTCGTCGGCCCAGGGCTTGATGGCCATGGTCCAGCGGTTGTGCACGGGCGGAATGGCCAGGTTGAGGGAAAGCACGTAGTCGGCGGCGTTGGCGGGCAGGGCGGTGGCGAGGGCCAGAACGGCACCGAGCAGAAGGGAAGAGAGCCTGTTCATGCGTTTTCCTCCGGTCAGACGAGGGTGTAGAGCGGGAACTCGAAGGATATGGCGTCCTTGGGGCAGCTTATACGGCAGTTGCCGCAGTGCCAGCATTCGTGTTTGTACTCCTCGATGACGTGAGGAGTCTTGTCGTGTTCCTTGTCGAGGGCCAGGATGTAGGCAGGGCAGTCTCTGACGCACATGCCGCAGCGGATGCATTTATCTTCGTGGAATACGGGAGGCATGAGTAACTCCAGTGTTTAGCGTGTTGGTGGGCTTTTGCCCGTCCCGGACGGTGCCGTCCGGGACGTTTGCTTCTGGCCCGGCCGCCCCGAAGAGCGCGGGCCTGGCGTCGTTATTTTGCGGCAGGCTCGAGCCAGGAGAAGACGGGGCCTTCCTCGCCCCTGGTGACCACGAGGCCCTTGGCCAGAGCGGGGTCCTTTTCGGGGTAGTCGGTAAGAACGTACATGCCGCGGCCGCTTTCCTTGCGCTGCATGCAGGCGTCGAGGTGTATGCGGCACAGTTCGAGGATTTCGAAGGCCTCGTGAATGCGCATGAGGTCGTGCAGGTTCTTCGCGTGCACGCGGTCTCTGTAGCCGTTGATGAAGTTCAGACGGTCGAGGGCCACGGCCATGCCGGGCATGTTGCGGCGGAACTTGGCGTAGTAGTCCATGACCTGACGGATGGGATCTTCGAAGTCGCTGTGGCTCATGGTGCCCTTTTCATTGCGGAGCGGGGCGAGGATGCGGTCGCATTCGGCGAGGATTTCCTCTTCCGAAGGACCGGCCATCTCCAGCGAGGGAGCGTTTTCAGCCGCGTGTCCGCCGGCCACGAAGCCGCCGCACATGGCGCCGGAGAAGCTCGTGAAGTTGCAGCCCGCGTACAGGCCGCGAACCGGGGTTTCCAGGTTGTCGTCGGCAAGCAGCATGCCGGAGAGGCTGAGTTCGCCCACTTCCACTTCCAGCGGATACTTGCTGAACTCGATGCCGCGGGCCTTGCAGTAGTCGAGATAGGTGGCCTTGTCGGCGGGCATGAGCACGTACTGGAGATGATGCACGTCGTGTTCGTTGAGATGACGCATGTCCATGTAGAAGGGCGGGCCGTAGCCTTCCACCTGCTGCTGGTTGGTGCCCATCATCTGGTTGCGGCGGATGCCGTTTTCACCCATGGGGTCGTACTTGAACATGAAGCGCTCGCCGAGGGCGTTGAGCTCGTGGCCGCCCATGTTGTTGATGCCGTTCATGCCCGGAGCGCCCCAGCCCTTGGGAAGGATGGTGCCGCGGCAGGAAATGTCGGCGTTCACGATGGGCACGCCGATGTCGTAGGCGAGGGTGAAGTAGCTGCCCGTGGTGAAGGGCGTGAACCAGCAGTTGTAGGGATTGTGCGAGGAGTTGTTGGTGCAGCGCTGGGCGTGCCAGCCGAGACTGTTCACCGCGGTGCGGCAGCGTATGGCCGACACTTCGCCGGTAAGCACGTCGAAGCCCATGCAGCCCGCGATCTTGCCGTTCTTTTTGAAGAGCTTCGTAATCTGGAAGTTGTCGAGCACCTTCACGCCCAGGGAGCGGACGCGCTTTGCCAGGCCGCGCTTGATCTTTCTGCCGTTGGGAATGTGCAGCCACCACGCGCCGGGCTGACCGAAGCCCACGGAGCGGAAATAGAAGCCGTCTTCCCGGCGCAGGAATTCCACGCCGCATTCTTCAAGGATTTTCACGCAGGGCTTGAGCGCATCGTGCCACTGCTGTATCTGCCGCTCGCGGTAGCCGAAGGCGGACTTCATGTAGAACTTGACGAAGCTTTCCTCGTTGTCAAAGGGTTCGTCGGTGTCGAGCACGGCCATGAAGTGGTCGTTGCCGCCGCCGAGGGAGCCGGAACTTTCCAGCGTGCCCTTGCCCACCATGAGAACGTCGAGTCCCTTGCCGGCCGAGTTCAGGGCCGCGCCTATGCCGGAAGCTCCGGTGCCGAGGATAAGCACATCGGTCTCGTAAAGAGTACCCCAATCGTGTTTGACGGATTTCATATATGCTCCTTGGTGACAGATGCGTGATTGCATGACAAAAAAGGAGCAAGAAGCGTGCCATATCGCGCAAAAATAACGTGTAATAAATTCACGCTATTGCAAAAGATACTCGCTGATGCATGCAGAATTCTCAGAGAATTATTTGATTATCAGATAATATTCTGATGATTGCTTCTTTGGGAAAATATGTGAAAAATACCCCGAAAACGTGGTGAATGCCCGTTTGTGGAGACTATGACAAGCAGAGGATCGAGGTTCCCCGAATTCCGTTATTTATGGTATAGGGAGCCCTTGTCCCGCTGTTCGGGGGAACAGCTGTAAGATCATGAACAGAGGCGTGCCGGTCTGGAGGATTCATGAAAAAAAACGTGGTGTTCAGCACCATATCCATTGATCACGACATAGCCGACGCCGATTCCCGCTGGAAGCTGTGGAGACCGCTGGTTGAACTTGTGCAGGTGCGGAAGTTCTTCATTCACCGGCTGTACTACTTCATTCCGCCATCGCTGCGCGACAGGCTGAGCGCCCTGCAGAAGGACCTTGAGGAACTTGCCCCGCACACGGAAGTGGTGCCCGTGGTCATAGACACGAGGAGCAACTTCTCTCCGCAGTCCTTTGCGGAGAACTATCTGTTCTTTGATTCCTTTTTCAGTTCCTTCCCCTTCAGGGATGAGGATGAGGACTATTTTCTGCATTTCGGGCCGGGCAACATGTTTGCGCATTCGTTCATGATCATGATGCTCGTGAACATCAAGCGCATACGCTGCCGCATCATACAGCTGCGCAGTTCCAAGGACAGGTTCGGCCGCATTCATTCCACCATTCAGATATACGACAACGCCATCAACAACTGGATCTCCAAGATAGGCGACATAGAGCAGCGCAAGCAGTCGCAGCAGGATATTCTGCGCGGCGGCATACGGACGAAGAATCCTGAATTCAATCAGCTCGTGCAGGACATAGAGCGCGTGGCCAGCCGTTCCACCGCGCCCATACTGCTTTCCGGGGCCACGGGAACGGGCAAGACGCAGATGGCGCGCCGCATCTACGAGCTCAGACTCCAGGCCGGTTTCGTCACCGGGCCTCTCGTGGAGGTGAACTGTGCCTCCTTCCGCGGCGACTCGGCCATGTCCGCGCTGTTCGGGCACGTCCGCGGAGCCTTCACCGGCGCTTCTTCGGAGCGCAAGGGCATGCTGGCCATGGCTCATTCGGGCATACTGTTTCTCGACGAGGTGGGGGAACTGAGCATGGACATACAGGCGCTTCTGCTCAAGGCCATAGAGGAGAAGCGTTTTTTCCCCTTCGGTTCGGACAAGCCCGTGTTCAGCAACTTTCAGCTCATCACGGCCACCAACCGCGACCTTTTTGCCGACGCCCGCAACGGCCGGTTCCGCACGGATCTCTTTGCCCGCATCAACCTGTGGCATTTCCGTCTGCCCAGCCTGCGGCAGCGCCCCGAAGACATTGAGGCCAATATCGACTATGAGCTCAAGCGTCTTTCCGAGCAGCGCGGCATCTTTGCCGACTTTCTGCCCGAAGCCCGGGAGGCCTATCTTGAATTCGCCTGTTCTCCCGAAGCCGCGTGGCCCGGCAATTTCCGCACGCTTGCAAGCAGCATGGAGCGCATGCACACCTTCGCGTTTCAGGGCATCATCACAAAGGAGACCGTGGACAGGGAAATAGCCTACCTGCGGGGCCTCTGGCGCCGAAGGACCGAAAAGCTTGAGGGCATCGAGTTTCCCCTCATTGCCCGGGCTGCGCATTTCATAGACCGGGACCTCGATCTTTTCGACAAGGTGCAGCTGGAAAAAGTGCTGGAAGTGTGTCTGTCATGCAAGCGTCGTTCCGAAGCGGGGCGTCTGCTTTTTGCAAGTTCCCGTCTCAGAAAGAGCAGCAATGACGATACCGCCAGACTCAACAAGTATCTGCGTTCCTTCAACCTGTCCTGGGAGAGCGTGAAGAGTCTCGAAGACTGACGGCTTTCATTTTGCAGACAGTCCATCCGTAAAAAATGCAGGGGGACATGCCTTCCGGCTGAAAAGGATGACGGAAAAAGGCGTGTCCTCAGACCGGAAGTTCCTGCCTGAGGTATATCATGTCCCGGAGTACTCTGCCGTTTTCAACTATGGGGTGATCGTAGTTCTTCACGAAGAAGTCCTTTTCCACATGGGAGAAGCGAAAGCCGCAGGCTTTGTAGAAGTCCAGCGTCATGGGGCTGTCGCCCGTGCCCACGAGCATGACGCCGCTTCCTCTGAAGCGACCGAGCAGAAAACGGATCATGAGTCTGCCGAGGCCCTGCCGGCGGAAGGGAGCGGCTACGGCAAGATTCTTGAGTTCATACACGCCTTCGTCCTCTCTGGTGACCACGGCCACGGCCCGGGGCTCCTCCTTGTCGTCGAACAGCACGAAAAGTTCGCCGCGGGAAAGGTAGCGGTCAATCATGCTCTCCTGTTCGTCGGCTTCGAGCAG
>CAJJMX010000116.1 GCA_905192935.1 uncultured Mailhella sp. | reverse complement strand
TCTCATGATCGTAGATTCCCATCCTGAAGCGCTCCGTAAAAAAGGAGCGTGGACTTCCTGCACGGCCACCGTCGGAAACTTCGACGGTGTGCATCTTGGTCATCAGGCGCTCTTGCGCCGTACCGTGGAAAACGCCAGAATGCGCAGCGTTCCGGCCGTGGCCGTCACCTTCGACCCCCATCCCGTTTCCGTCCTCTCCTCCCGTGCTCCCAAGGAGCTCTGCTCCACGGCACAGCGGCTGGAATATATGGAGGCGATGGGCGTGGATGCCGTGCTTCTGCTGCCCTTCACGAAGGAACTGGCCGCCAGAGGCGCAGAAGAGTTCTGCCGTGTGGTGCTTGAACGCGACCTTGCCGTGAGCGAGCTTTTCATAGGCTATGATTTTCGTATGGGCAGGGATCAGGCCGGTGCCGATCTTTTGAAAACGTACATTCCGCGCGTGACGCAGGTGCAGGCCGTCCTGGTGGACGGAGCTCCCGTCAGCTCCACGCGCATCAGAAAGGCTCTTGCCGACGGACGTCTCGACGAGGCAAACGCGCTTCTCGGCCGTCCTTTTTCCGTGCAGGGCGAAGTGGTGCACGGCGAGGGCAGGGGCGGGCCGCTTCTCGGCATCCCCACGGCCAACCTCGACGTGCCTCATACGCAGGCCATGACGGCTCCTGCCGTGTACGCCACCTCGGCAAGGCTGCTTGACGGTGAGGGCGCGGGGGTGTGGCACATGTCCGTGACGAGCTTCTGCAAAAATCCCACCTTTGACGGTTCCGCGCTGACGCTGGAAACGCATATCATGGATTTTTCCGGCGATATTTACGGCCGGGAGCTGGAAGTCAGATTCCTGGCAAAGCTTCGTCAGGACCGACGCTTCGACGGTCTGGATGCGCTCATAGCTCAGCTCCATGCCGATATGGACGCAAGACGCGCGCTTGCTCTCTGAGGGCGTGAAGAATAACGGTTCGTTCCGCGATACGCTGAACACCTGCCGGCAAGGGTATCAAAGGTCCGCCTTCAACGACGGACCTTTTTTCTGTCCGAAAGGGAAAGCTTGGGCGGGAAGGGCTTACGCTTGTCCGCCGGCAGGCCTGGATGCAGGGCAGAATCATGGAAGATGGTTGAGCGTTTTTTCTGCGGCGCAGCTGAAGGAAATTCTGAAACTCCCCGCGCTGCTTCGCTGGAGGCAACGTTCCTTCGTGCGGGCGCCGGAAAAAAGGCTTGCCCGCAGGCGGTACTTCGTGTACAACACACGTTTGTGGAAAGGTAGCGAAGAGGCCGTAACGCGCTCGACTCGAAATCGAGTTATCGGTGATGAGCCGGTACGTGGGTTCGAATCCCACCCTTTCCGCCATACGGTTATATTTCCAGGGCTTTGATTGTCGCTTGGCGTCATCAAAGCCCTTTTGTTTTGGGGGGACGGAGTGGTATCATGTCATCCGGTGACCCTGCCTGCCGCTGTTTTTTCCTGAGTGCCATTCGATAGGAAATGGATGGGGCGCCTGACATTCCGGAGCCTGTGCTCACCGGCGGAGAACAGATGATGAAACTGCATTTTGGCAACAATGCATTTTGCGATCGTTTCGACTGGTATGAGTGGGGCGCTCCTGAGTATGTGGGCGCGGAAAGCATTGTGAGGGCCGTCAGAGACATGACAGGAGCAAAGAGGCGTCTGACCGGGGTCAGAGTCATCGGTGCAGCCTGCAATATGACGTGTTCCGCCATGGAGCGTTATGAGTATGAGCATGCGGTCAGACGCGGGACAGCACGCTCCGAAGACGCGTTGAAGAAAGCGCGGCGACATCTCATGATTCCCCGGACCGTTCATCTGTGCGAGCCCTTCATTCTTGATTTTGAGGGCGGAACGTCGCTGGAGTTTCATCCCGGTGGAAATCTGCGTGCGAGGATAAGCGTCAATGCCGTTCCCAGGCTGTGCATGGAAGGTCTGAACACGCCGAATTTTGATGCCGACATGTTTTTCGGTCGGCACATGAAGGGAAGGTATCTCCAGGACTTTTTCATTGTGGAAAAGAAGGAGTCGGACACTCTCTATCGTTTGTCGGGAAATGAACTGGACATGAAGACTCACAGCCATACCGGGTATCGGTATGTTTTCCGTTTTTCCGACAGGGCTGAACTCGTGGTCGACTCGTCTTGTGGCTGGTACGGGCTTTCCCTTTCCGGTTCCATGGAAGATCTTCAGATGCCGTATCTGAGGTTCAGGGCCATGGCGCTGCCTGTGAGTCAGCCTTTGTTGTGCCATGGTGTCTGTGGGGATGGTCCGTTTTTTCTGGTGTACGGAACAGAGCCGGGGCAGAGACTCTGCGGCAGCGTTTCCGACTCCGTTTCGTTTTCCATGGATGAGGAAGTTCTGGACTGCTATTTGTACCCGTTTCTTGAAAAATGGCATGATCCGTCGCTCAATGAGCCTAATCCTGACTATCAGAAGGCGGGCTTTGACTGGTACGGCAGCAACTTTTATGACAGAAAAACCGTGCAGACCATGCTGAGCGACATAAAAAATGAGGTGGACGCGCTCAGGGAACACGATGACAGCCCGTTTTTCAGGCAGCACATGGCGCTGCTGGAAGAAATGTCATGGCGTCCGTCGTGGCTGTCCTGCGCTGATTTGTCTGACATGACGCCTGACAGGGAACGCGCCCGGACCATCAGTTTTTTTGAACGCTTTTCCACAAGAATGGAAGGGCTTTTGCGTGCTCTGCCTGATGACTGCATGATTGATGTCCTGGGGCCGTAGGGGCCGCATCTCTTTTGACCGGCATGCCGTCCATCCGGGTCAATGCCTGCATGAGCGCCGTCGAAGGGCAGCCGTCCCTTCAGATTTCAGCACGCCGGGGAAGGAGAGCTCGGGAAAATGCCATCTGGCAGGCGGCAGGCATGGTGTGCCCTGCTTTTTTGCGGCACTGGCGCTTTCGCCGTCATTGACAGACCTCAGAGCATGATTATGTTATCCTATGATTTTTGATGGAGGTACAGCCGATGAAGGTTACCACGAGAAATATTCTGGAAGGCGTCGTCACTTCCGTGAAGCGCGGCGTCGTGAACGATGAGGTCGATATCGACCTCAAGGGTGGACTGAAGGTTTCCGCGATTGTCACCTGCAAGAGCACGGAAACTCTCGGACTTTGTCCCGGCCGTGAAGTGCTGGCCATGGTGAAGGGCGTCAATGTCCTTCTGGCCCGCGATACGGACGGCTATCTCCTTTCTTCCCGCAACATGCTGCCCGGCAAGGTTACGGGCATCAAGAAGGGCCAGATCATGGCCAGTGTTGCGGTGGAGCTTTCCAACGGTGACAGACTCACCTCCGTGTGCACGGTGGACAGCCTGGAAGACGCCGGCATTGCCGAAGGCGTAAGCGTGCAGGCCGCCGTCAAGGCCCCGCACGTCATTCTTGCCGTAAAGCAGTAACCGCTTTTCTGTCAGAGGCTTGAGCCGTTTTTGACGGCTTCGTATGCCCGGAACATCGTCTGCAGTGATGTTCCGGGCATATTTTTTTAAGGAAGAATCAGGGCCGGGGCGTCTGACCTGATTCTTCCTTGCGGGCCGGGCATGCGTTTCGACCGGACGCTCTGGGAAGAATACGGTATGCAGGCAAGCGGAGGAGGAACGTGATGTTTTCGACGTCAGCGGGCTGCTGCGTCCGGAAGTGTCGACCTCTTCTTCGATATCGTCAGGGACGAGCGGAAGCAGGGCGGCTCGTCGTCATGAGCCTGCCTGTTTTTGGATATGCTGCGGCGGGCCAAGCGGAAAACAACGCGTCGGAGAGCCTTGAAAAGTGGTGGCCGGGCAGTTGTAAAATTTTTTTTATTTCAATGAAAATAATTAATTATCTTTGTTTATTATAATAAATTTGTAATTTTTTTATCAAATTCTTATCAAATGCTGTTGCAGGGTCGTTCCATGGAAAATGAGGGATTTTCCACAGGTGTCGATCAACCATTTTTCAAAGGAATGACTGCAATGAAAAAGCTTTCCACGCTTCTTCTGGCCGCCGGCATGCTTTGCGCCGCGTCTTCTCCCGCTTCCGCCGTCGATGTGAAGATGGACGGTGAATATCTGTTCTCCTACATCATTGGCGAAAGACTCGCTTCCGGCGACAATTTCGACAATGCCGGTCAGCGTATGCGTCTCGGCATGACCTTCTCTGCCAGTGAAAATCTTTCCGGCTATCTGCAGCTGCAGACCGGTATCGCCCAGGATGCCAACAACGGCTACGACTGGGGCACCGATACCACCGGCCGCAACTCCAACATCGCCGTGCGCCAGGCCTATATGGACTGGATGATTCCTCAGACTCCCGTCAAGATCCGCATGGGCAAGCAGCTCATCGGCCTGCCTGCCGACGCCTTCGGCAAGAACGCCATCATGCATCCCGGCTGGGGCGGTCGTGACGGTGTCGTCGTGTCTTCTCCCGTGGCGGACTGGCTTGATCTGACCGCCTTCTGGGTCCGCAGTTCCTACACTGCCGTGAACGGCAACGATACCGACATGTCCAGGAAGTCCGACATGTTCTCCGTTGCCGCCATGTTCAATTTCGACGGCGTTTCCTTCACTCCCTATGTGATGTACGGCGCTCTTGACGCCGGCGCTTCCGTTCCCGGCTCCACCGACGGCATGCTTACCGTTGCCGACGCCAACGCCTACTGGTTCGGCTCCAATTTCATGCTGAGCTATTTCGATCCCTTCACCCTGAAGGTCTCCGGCGCCTACGGCACGGCCAACTACGAAGGTTCGGGTGCGCCGAATGATCGTGAGGGCTGGTACGTGCAGGCCAAGGCTTCCTACAAGACCGCCTACGGCACTCCGATTCTGGGCGGCTGGTACGGCTCCGGCGACAGCAGCAGCGTCAAGTACGCCCGTCAGAACTGGATCCCCACCAATGCCGGTCGATTCCATCCCACCACGGCCCTGGGCTCTGGTGAATTCGGACTGTACGATACCAACACCCGCCACAACATCGCCGGCACCTGGGGTGTGCAGGCCGGTATCGAAGATGTCTCCTTCATGGAGGATCTGAGCCACAAGTTCACCGTGACTCTGTGGAAGGGCACCAACAGCGATGCTCACTCTGCCGGTTATACTCCTCTCGCCTACATGACCACTTCCGATGCTGCCGTGGAATTCAACCTCGCCAGCACCTACAACATCTACAAGAATCTGACCGCCGTTCTCGAACTCGCCTACATCATCAACGACTTCGACTACAGCGATCACAAGGCCGCCTACGGCAAGAAGAGCGATATGGACAAGGACTCCTGGAGTGCCGCTCTGAACTTCGCCTATAAATTCTAATCCGACGCGGGCCTGATCCGCGCCGAGATCATTCGGTTTTTGCGGGAGAGGACGCGGGTTCTCTCCCGTATTTTTTTATGGCATCCGCAGAGTTTCATCATGCTTTCCGTCAGAGTCAGGAAGGGAGATCGTCTTCCTTGGCATAGCTGAAAAGCTGGCAGATATCGACGTCGAGCGCCGAGGCCAGCTTTTCCAGAGTGGCCAGCTTGCATGTGGAAATTCTTTCGTCTTTGGCTCTGGCGATGGTGTCGGGAGCGACCTGCGAGATGTGCTGCAGATCTTCATACGTCAACTTCTTGGTTTTCATGATGATTCCGAGGTTGCTGATGATAGACATA
>CAJJMX010000115.1 GCA_905192935.1 uncultured Mailhella sp. | reverse complement strand
AGGGCCGCCCATGATTCAGGAGTCTTTGTATGAAAATCATTGATGCCCGTCTTCGTCCTCCGCTCAAGGACTATCTTCGCTGCAATCTGTACCGTGATCCGAAGAAGACCCAGGCCTGGAGCGACAACTTCCTCATGAAGCTCTCTCCGGCGGCCGAACAGCGCAACGCCGAGCTGCTGTATCAGGAGATGGACGAAGCCGGTGTCACCCTCGGCGTCATGACCGGTCGTCAGAGCCCGGACATGGGACACGTGTCCAACGACGATCTTATGGCCATCGTGAAGGAGCAGCCTGCCCGCTTCGTCGGCGTGGCCGGTGTGGACGGCAGCAATCCTGCGGCGGCTCTCGCGGAGATCGAGCGCACCGTGGTCAACGGCAACCTTCATGCCGCCGGCATGGAACCCGGCTGCGGCGACATTCCCATGTACGTGGACGACGCCCGTCTGTATCCCATCTATCAGTACTGCATGGAACACGGCATTCCCATGTTCCTCATGGGCGGAGGCGGCAACGGCCCGGACATCTCCTTCAGCAATCCCGAACACATCGACAGGGTGTGCCGCGACTTCCCGCATCTGACCGTGGTGAACATGCACGGTTCCTATCCGTGGGTGCCGCAGGTGCTCTTCAGCTGCATGTGCCACTCCAACATGTATCTTGCTCCCGACATGTACATGTACAACATGCCCGGCGTTCAGGATTACGTGGTGGCCGCCAACGGCTTTCTGAAGGACCGCTTCCTCTTCGGCAGCGGCTATCCCTACATCCCGCTGAAGCAGGCCGTGGATCTCTTCCTCGCCATGCCCTTCAAGCAGGAAGTGCTTCCGAACCTTCTCTACAAGAACATGGCCAGAGTCCTCGGCCTTGACATGGAATAATGCCCCGGGGCGTCTCGGAAGCGGCTCCCTTTTCTTCTTTCACCGTGCGCCTTCCTCTTTACGGGAAGGCGCGCCATTTTCATACCGAGGTGTCCATGCTGTTTTCGCCTGTCACGATCAACAAGACGGAATTTAAAAACCGCATCATCTTTCCGTCCATGCTGACGCGCTTTGCCGCCAGCGGTGGAGAAATGAGCGATCAGCTCATGAACTATCATGTCGCCCGCGCCGTCGGCGGCGCGGCTCTGAACATGCTTGAAGCCACATGCGTCCATCCTTCCGGCATCTGCTTTGAAAACGGACTCAGCCTTTACGACGACCGGTACATAAGGGGGCTTTCCCGCTTTACCGCCGCGATTCATGCGGCGGGCGGCAAGGCCGGCGTGCAGCTCAATCACGGCGGACTGCATTCTCTGCCCGCCGTTTCCGGCCACGCCGTGCCGCTGGTTTCCTTCGTGCCCGGCATGACCCCGGAATCCAATTCCCGCGTTCTGGACGAAGAGGAGATCCATGAGCTCGTGGAGGCCTGGGGACAGGCCGCAAGAAGAGCCGTGGAAGCCGGATTCGACATCGTGGACATCCACGGTGCGCACGGCTATCTCATCGGTCAGTTCCTCTCGCCCCTGACCAACCGTCGCACCGATGCCTACGGCGGCGACTTTGAGCGCCGCATGCGCTTCCCGCTGGAAGTCATTCGTTCCGTGCGCAAGGCCGTGGGACCCGATTTTCCCGTATCCTTCCGCTGCAGCGTCGAGGAATTTCTGCCGGGCGGCATCACGCTCGATCTCGGCTGCCGCATCGCCAGGGAAATATGCGCGGCCGGCGTCGATCTTTTCAACGTCAGCAGCGGCACCTGCACCAACACCTGGTACATCGAATCCCCGGCGGCGCTTCCCGCCGGATTCAACGGAGACCGCGCCCGGGCCGTGCGCAGGGCCGTGGGGCCTGACATGCGTCTTGCCGTGGCTGCCCGCATAGGCAGGCGCGACGTGGCCGAAGGGCTGCTTGCTCCCGGCGGCGTGGACATGGTGTGCATGGGACGTGCGCTCATCGCCGATCCCGAGCTTCCCAGAAAGCTCATGGAAGGCAGGGATGAAGCGGTGCGTCCCTGCATCTACTGCTGCGAAGGCTGCTGCAAGCAGCCGCTCATGAGCTGCGCGCTCAACCCCGAAGTGGGCCGGGAAGGATTTCCCAGACCCGTCGTTTCCGAAAAGAAGAAGGTCATCGTCGTGGGCAGCGGCCCTGCCGGCATGGAGTTTGCGCGCACGGCGGCCTCTCTCGGTCACAGCGTCGTTCTCTATGAGGAACATTCCTCGCTTGCGGGCAAGCTCGGTCCTGCGTCCATTCCTCCGGGAAAGTCTCTTCTTGCCACGGCGGCAAAGTGGTTCGAGCACAGCCTTGCCGCGTACGGCGTGGTGGTCAGGACCGGCGTGCACGTCACGGCCGACATGCTGAAGCAGGAAAAGGCCGACGTCGTGTTCGTGGCCACGGGCAGCAAGCCCGTATGTCCCGGATTTTTGAAGGAAGCGGCGTCGAAGAAGAACACCCGCCTGCATCAGGCCGTGGACGTGCTTGAAGGCACCGCGCAGGTCGGACACCGCGTCATGGTGCTCGGCGGCGGTCTTGTGGGCTGCGAAAGCGCGGCGTTCCTGGCGGACAGGGGCTGCGAGGTGACCATCGTCGAACTTCGCGCCGACCTTGCTCCCGACATGGAAAAGCACGGCCGCTTCTTCCTGCTCGAAGAGCTGAAGGATCATCACGTCACGGTCATGACCGAGCATTCCCTCAACGAGGTGTTCGACGACGGCCGCGTCACGGTGAAGGACTGCTACGGCAACATTCTGGAACTGCCTGCCTTCGACGGCATTGTTCTTGCCGTGGGCTACAGCCCGGATCAGCAGCTCTGCGCCGATCTCAGCCGTGAGGGCATTCCCTTCCTGGCCGCCGGCGACTGCACGAAGACGGGCAAGATCTTCGATGCCGTGCACTCCGCTCATGACGCGGCTCTGAAAATCTGAATCGAACCTGCAACGGCGGAGCGGCATCGCAGATTTGCCGTTCCGCCAGAATGAAAGGATTGCTTATGTCTCTTATTCCTCAGGCTCACAGAATGGAAAATGCTCCCCTCTCCAAGATCCGCGAAATCATCGCCTACGCGGGAAGCCTGGAGGCGGCGGGCAAGCGCATCATCCATCTGGAGATCGGCGAGCCGGATTTCGATACTCCCGCCCATATCGTTGAGGCCTGCAAGAAGGCTCTCGATGAAGGCAAGGTGCATTACGGTCCCGTGACGGGCATTCCCGAACTCCGGGCGGCCGTGGCGGAGCGCTACAACAGGATGTACGGCTCCTCCTACGAGGCTTCGGAAGTCATGATAACCGTGGGCGTGGAGCAGGGCGTGTTCCTCGCCATGAACGCCTATCTCAATCCCGGCGACGAGATTCTCGTGCCCGATCCGGGGTATCTCTGCTATTTCACGCTGCCCAACATCACGGGAGCGAAGGCCGTGTCCTACGCCCTTGAGGAGAGCAACGACTTCCAGGTGGACGCCGAGGCCCTGGAAAAGCTGGTGACGCCGAACACGAAGGCCATTCTGCTCAATTCGCCCTCCAATCCCTGCGGCTCCGTGCTCGATGAACGTTCCCTGCGCGTGGTGGCCGACATGGCCCGCAGACACAATCTGCTCGTCATTTCCGACGAGGTCTATGCCGACATGGTGTACGGCGGAAAGAAGTACTGCAGCGCGGCGTCCCTGCCTGAGCTGAAGGAACGTCTCATCGTTCTGCACGGCTTTTCCAAGTACTTCGCCATGACCGGCTGGCGCATAGGCTACATGCTGTGCGACAGCTCCCTCATGGATCCCATGATGCGCCTGAACTTCTACAATCTGTCCTGCCCCTGCACCTTCATCCAGTATGCCGCTCTGGCCGCGCTCAGGGAGGACGATGCGCCTTCCCGCGCCATGGTGGCGGAGTATGAAAAGCGCAGGAACTACATGGTGGAGGCGCTCAACTCCCTGCCCGGATGCTCCTGCCTGCGTCCTGACGGCGCCTTCTACATCTTCGTGAACATCACCGGAACGGGCATGACGGGCGACGAGTTCTGCCGCGTCATGATCGACGAGGCCGGAGTGTCCATGACGCCCGGCCATGTGTTCGGTCCCATGGGCAAGGACTTCGTCCGCGTCTCCTACGCCAACTCCATGGACAACCTCAGGCTTGCCATATCGCTCATGCGCGAAGTGCTGGAAAAGAGGGTGGCCAGATGAGTGCGTTTGACGAAAAGCTTAGGGCCGGACAGGGCGTCGTCGGCACCTTCTGCCATCTGGGCGGAACCATTGCGGCGGAATGTCTCGGCCTCTCCGGGCTCGACTACGTCATCATCGACACGGAGCACGGTCCCTTTACCGAGGAAAGCACGGGAGACATGATCCGTGCCATGCAGCTGCACGGAGCGGAACCCTTTGTCCGTGTGCGCGACAGTTCCCGCGCGGCCGTGCTGCATGCGCTGGATCTCGGCGCCCGGGGCATCATCATTCCCGACGTGCAGTCGGCGGACGAGGCCCGCAGACTCGTGCAGTACGCCAAGTACTTTCCCATGGGCTCGAGGGGCTTCGCCTTTTCCCGCAGTGCGCAGTACGGTTTCTCCCCTGCCCTGAAGGACCTCGGCGGCTACTTCGATGCGACGAACCGGCATGCCATACTCATGCCGCAGTGCGAGACTGCCGGAGCCCTGAAGGACATCGAGGAAATAGCGGCCATGGAAGGCATCGACGGCATCTTCGTGGGCCCGTACGATCTTTCCGTGGCGCTGGGAGCGCCGGCGAGCTTCTCCACGCCGGAGTTCAAGGCCGCGCTGGAGCGTATTCTTGCGGCCTGCCGCAAAAACGGCAAGCTGGCCTTCATCTACGCCAACACCATGGCCGAGGCGAGAAGCTGCTTTGCGCAGGGCTATCAGGGCGCGGCCGTGGGCACGGACACCGTGTTCCTGGTCAAGGCCGTGCAGGCCATGCTCGAGTCATGACTCTGACGGGCGCTCCTTCCTCCGGCCGGAAACGGTCCTTGAAGGAGCGCCCGACTGGTATCTCTGTCGGACGCATCCGGCAGACGCCCCGTCTTCCGGGATCCCCGGCTCATGAATCAGGACTGCGCATTTTCCGCAGAAGGAGGACGTCATGCAGGCAAGGCCTGTCTCCACGCTCAGGGTCTGTTTGTGTCTGGCGTTGCTGTATCTTTCCTGGGGCGGAAGCTTCCTCGGCATAAAGCTGACGATTGTCGGATTCCCTCCCGTGTTCCAGAACGGTCTGCGCATGTGCGGAGCGGGGATCCTCATGCTCGTCATCCTGCCGCTGACAAAGCACGGCAGGCCCAGAAATGCCATGGAGATCCTTCATTACGTCGTGCTGGCCTTCTTCATCATGTTCATGAACAATGCCTGTCAGGCGCTGGGGCAGAAGAGCGTCCCTTCCGGGGTGACGGCGCTGCTCTACGGGGCGGTTCCTTTGTTCATGGTGCTCGGAGACTGGCTCGTCCTTCACGGACCGCGTCCCGGCAGGGGACAGTCTGCGGCCATAGTCGGGGCGACGACGGGCATGACCCTGCTCACCGTTGCCGGAGGAGAGCAGATGTCGTGTCCGCTGCCGGGAGTGGCGGTCATCCTGCTCGGCGTGCTCTGCTTCGTGGCCGGTTCCCTCTACGCCAAGCGTTTTCTCAGCTCGGCAGGCATGTCGCTCTACGGCGGCATGTCGCTGACCATGCTGTTTGGCGTCATCATGTCGCT
>CAJJMX010000114.1 GCA_905192935.1 uncultured Mailhella sp. | reverse complement strand
GACGACAAGCAGTTTGCCTGCGCTTTCGTTGCGATGGTTGTTCATGCGCGATCTCCCGTTCTGCGGCTGAAAACGATGCCCAGAAGCTGTATGGCGATGAGCGGAGTCATGGCGATCATGGCAATGCCGCCGAAGGCATCCACGGCGGGATTGCCGCCCACGCCCTTGGACACCCCCAGCATGAAGGCGAGGATGAAGGTGGAGGCCATGGGGCCGGAAGCCACGCCGCCGGAGTCGAAGGCGATGGCCGTGAACATTTTCGGACAGAAGCGCATGAGCAGCAGAGCCGCGCCGTAGCCCGGAATGAGGAAGAACCACAGGCTCGTGCCCGAGATGACCCGGTACATGGCGATCCCCACGGCGAGCGACACCCCTGCGGAAAGAGCCGTCAGCATGAGCGTACGGCGTATGGCGCCGCCGGAAACCTGTTCCACCTGTTCGGTGAGGATCCACACGGCGGGCTCGGCGCAGACCACCACGGCACCGAGAACGAGCGCCACGGGAATGAGCAGAAAGCGGTGTTCGGGAGCGGAGAGCAGCGCGCCGAGGGCGTCGCCTGCGGGCATGAAGCCTCCCTTCACCCCGAGGAAGAAGAGAACGACGCCGAAGAAGGTGTACACGAGGCCCATGACCATGCGCAGCGTCTGTCTGCGGGAAAGTCTGATGAGAAAGAGGCGGAACAGCAGGAAGAGCACGGCGAGCGGACCGAGAGCCATGGCCACTTCATGCGTCACTTCCGGCAGCAGATGCAGAAAGTGTGCGGCAAGTCCCATGGGAATTTCTTCTGCTGCGGAGGCGGCGGCCGGCGCGGAGGGAGAGGCGAAGAGCCCGAGCATGAGCACGGCAAGAATGGGACCTACGGAAGCCAGTCCCACGAAGCCGAAGCTGTCGTCTCCGGCATGGCTGCCGCCGCGAACCGCCGCCACGCCCACGCCGAGCGCCATGATGAAGGGCACGGTCATGGGGCCGGTGGTGGCGCCGCCCGCGTCGAAGCCTATGCCGAGAAAGAGATCGGGCGTGAAGGCAGCGCAGAGGAAGACCGCAGCGTAGCAGAGAAAGAGCAGAAGCTTGAGCGGCAGCTGAAAAATGATGCGTCCCATGGCCACGGCCACGAAGAAGCCCACGCCTGCGGCGATGATGCACACGAGGGCCATGGGCGCAATGACCGGGGCCACGCCCGTGACCTGGGCGGCCAGCACCTGCACGTCGGGCTCGGCCACGGTGATGATGAAGCCCACCACGAAGCCCACGACCAGCATGAGGGGGAGATTGCGTTTTCCGGTGAGCGTGGAGCCGACCTTCTGTCCCACGGGAAGAACGCCGATGTCGGCGCCCACCAGAAACAGGCCGAGTCCGATGATGAAGAGCACGGCGCCCGCGAGAAATCTCGGCAGGGCGTCGCCGAGGGGCGCAACTGTCAGATGAAGCAGGAGGACCAGAAGGACTATCGGCACGACCGATATCACCGACTCCTTGCATTTCTCGATGAAGAGCATGGGGCTCCTTTCAGGTTGATAGGAAATATTATTGTTAAGATAATGTCAGCAATCGGAAAGCGTGTCCAGAGGGGGATTTCATCCTTCGGCGGAATTTTTTGTCAGGCAAGGAAAAAGCGGTAGATGAGCGAGATGAGGAGCAGAGTGAGGGTGACGTAGAGAAAGTTTCTGACCATGCGCGTGCCTATGCGGATGGCCAGATGCGTGCCGAGCTGATTGCCGAGAATATTGGCCACGGCGCAGGGAATGCCGAGGGCATAGAGCACCACGCCGCCGGAGGCGAACATGGTGAAGGCTCCGGCGTTGGAAGCGAGGTTGAACACCTTGGCCGTGGCCGAGGCGCGCACAAGTCCCATGCGCAGAACGAGGTGCTGGGCTATGATGAAGAAGCTGCCCGTGCCGGGGCCGAAGAAGCCGTCGTAGGCGCCGATGAAAAAGCCCATGATGATGACGCGGGTGAAGAGATGTCTTTCCGGCAGTTCTCCTTCTTCGCTGACGAGTCTTCCCGAAAACAGAGAGATGACCATGCCGATGGGCAGCAGAAAAATGAGGAGCTTGCCGAGCAGGGCGCTGTCCACGTGCATGGCGAGTGTGGAACCGGCCATGCCGCCGATGAAGGCCGAGATGAAGCCTGCGGGAGCGATGCGCAGCACCACCAGATGATTGCGGGCAAAGGTCCACAGCGAGGTGAGGGACCCGAGAGTGCTTGCAAACTTTCCGGTGCCGAGAGCGACATGGGGCGGCAGGCCGCACAGAAGCATGGCGGGAGTGGAGATGAGGCCGCCGCCTCCGGCCACGGAATCCACGAAACCGGCAAGGAAGAAGAACAGGCACAAAATGACGATGACGACAAGGGAAAGTTCCATGACAAAGGCCTTATTGATGTTGCACAGACAGGTCCTTGTAGCCGAAATCGCGGGCTTTGTCGAAAATGGACTTCGGGGCGGAGCCATGAGAGGATCAGGCAAGAAAAAGAAGGAATCGTATCTGTCTGGTTCCCGGGGACGGACGTATCATTTTGTTCTCTCAAGGGAGAAGATGCGTCCGGAGCGCTGCGGTGTGCGGAGCGGGGGTCCGGCAAGGGAGGTTCGCATGAATGAATGGAAGCGTATCAACGATCGTCTCAAGGAACTGGTGCTGCGCCACATGCCGGAGAACGGCCTGAGGCAGACGGAAGTTCCGGGCCTGAGCATGTCGCGCCGGCTCGCGCATGACGTGCTTGAGAACAGCCTGTATCATCCGTGCATAGGCGTCATGCTTCAGGGCCGGAAGAAGTCCGTCATAGGCACGGAGGAATATGTCTACGGCGAGGGGCAGTGTCTTGTCGTGGGCGTGGACGTGCCGAGCTCCTTCTATGTCATGGACGGCACGGAGGAGGCTCCTTTTCTGTGTCTGTCGCTGGAAGTGGACAAGTTCATGCTTGCCAGACTGGCGGCGGAAGTCCCGCCCGTTTCGGGCGCGACGGAGGAAGGTCCGCTTCGCGGCGTGTCCGTGGCCGACGTGGATGTGTCCGTGCTCGATGCCTTCCTGCGCCTGACGGAGCTTCTGGACAGGCCGGAGCAGATTGCCGTGCTTGCGCCCATGATCGTCCGCGAAATCTATTACAGGATACTCATCGGTTCGCAGGGAGAATTTTTGCGCCGCTTCCACACTCTGGGGTCTCAGAGCATGCAGATAGCGCAGGCCGTCACCTGGCTGCGGGACAACTACCGTTCTCCCCTTCAAGTCGAGGAGCTGGCCCGGCGCGTGAATATGGCCACATCCACGTTCCACCGGCATTTCAAGGAAGTGACCAGTCTGAGTCCTTTGCAGTTTCACAAGAGACTGCGTCTTTTCGAGGCCCAGCGGCTCATGCTTGCGGAGCGCGTGGACGCGGCAAGCGCCGGACTTGCCGTCGGCTATGAGAGCCCGACGCAGTTCAATCGTGAGTACAAGCGTCTTTTCGGCGAGCCGCCGCACAGAAACATCACTCGTCTGAAGAACGCCAGCTCCGGCAGATAGAGGGGAAGGACGGAAGGGGGCATACTCTTCTTCGGAACGATGGCCTGAGCTGGGGCAAAGTTCCGGGAGCGCGACGTGCAGAACGGCGTCGGGGCCGGAGGAAGGGCGTCAGGAACGCAAGTTTCCCGGCCCTTCCCGGGATAGGCACGGGGAAAAGAGGGCCGGCCGCCTTTTTACTCCTGTTCTTCCTTGAGCGGCCGTTCCATGAGACTGCGCACGGCCATTGCCGGGTCGGCATTTTCATGAAGCACGCGGCACATGGCCTCGGTGACGGGCACGGAAACGTGAAGCTTCCGGGCAAGGTCCCTTGCGGCCACGGCCGTTTTTACGCCTTCGGCCACCATGCCGAGGGACGCGACGATTTCCTCCAGCTTTTCGCCCCGGCCGAGACGCAGTCCCACCTGACGGTTGCGGGAAAGTCCGCCGGTACAGGTGAGCACGAGATCGCCGAGTCCTGAGAGCCCCATGAAGGTGAGAGGCCTTGCGCCCATGGCCGTGCCGAGTCGGGACAGTTCCGCAAGCCCCCGCGTGATGAGAGCCGCGCGGGCGTTGGAGCCGAATCCCAGGCCGTCGCCTATGCCTGCCGCAATGGCCATGACGTTCTTGAGCGCGCCGCCCGTTTCCACGCCCGTGACATCGGTACTGGAATAGCAGCGGAAAAAGGGAGTGGAAAAGATTTCCCGAAGTCTTGCGCCGACATTCTCGTCTTCGCAGCCGAGCACCACGGCCGTGGGCTGTCCGTCCATGACCTCGGCGGCAAAGGACGGGCCGGAAAGCACGGCATAGCGCGGATGAAGCGGGGCAAGTTCCTCGGCGACCACACGACTCATGGTGAGGCAGGTCCCGTTTTCCAGCCCCTTGGAGGCGTTGACCACGAGGCAGCGGCGGGGAAGAGAGCTGCGCGCGTTTTCAAGCCAGCTTCTCTGATGCTGGCAGGGGACGGCCATGACCAGCAGGTCCGCGCTATGAAGAGCATCCTGAGAGGTGGATGCCTTCACACCGGGATGTATGGCTTTGCCCGGAAGATAACGAGGATTTTCATGCCTTGTGTTGACGGCCTGCGCCACGGATGCATCGCGCAGGACGAGGGTGACCTCGTGTCCGGCCACGGCCAGAACGTGGGCCAGCGCCGTGCCCCAGCTTCCGCCGCCGGCCACGGCGACGCGAAGGGATGTTTCTGCTGTCATGAGCTGCTCCTTTTGGCGGGCAGTATGGCCTGAAAGTGTGACGGGAACATGACAGCGAGGGAAGAGAGGAGCGCCGTATTCGGTCGGTAATGAGCTTCTTTAAACGTTGGCGTTCCTGAGGCACGAAAGTTCTTCTTCCGGCCGGAGCCTCCGAGGCTCTGAGAAAACGGCCGATGCCTGGAAGGCTTGCATGGAGCTTTTTCAGGGGAAGAGGACATGAAAAAAGGGGCCCGGCCTTCGGCCGGACCCCTTGCATGGCTGACGATCAGTCCTTTTTCTTTTCGGCGTTCTTGTCGCACTTTCCGGTGAGCGATTCACCGGGCTTGGCCTTGGGACCGCTCTGCACGATGCGGCTGCCTGCGGGCACGCTGTGGGTGAGCCACACGTTGCCGCCGATGACCGAGCCCTTGCCGATGGTGATGCGGCCGAGAATGGAGGCTCCGGCGTACACCGTGACATTATCTTCCAGAATGGGATGACGGGGAATGCCCTTGACGAGGGAGCCGTCCTCGTTCTTGGAGAAGGAGAGCGCGCCGAGAGTCACGCCCTGATACAGGCGGCAGCCCTTGCCGATGATGCAGGTTTCGCCGATGACCACGCCGGTGCCGTGATCGATGAAGAAGTTTTCGCCTATCTGCGCGCCGGGATGAATGTCGATGCCCGTGCGGGAATGGGCCATTTCTCCGATGATGCGGGGAATGATGGGCACATTCAGGGCATAGAGTTCATGGGCGATGCGATGATGGATCATGGTGAGCATGGAAGGATAGCAGAACACCGTTTCGCCGGGACTTGTGGCGGCCGGATCCCCTTCGTAGGCGGCGCGGGCGTCTTCGGCCAGCATGTCGCGTATGGCGGGGATGCGCTGCATGAACTTCATGGCCATTTCCTTGGAGGCCACGTCACAGCCGCGGCAGTCGTTCACGTAATCGGCGCAGGCAAAGCAGCCGCCGCGGCGTATCTGCTCGCTGAGCAGA
>CAJJMX010000113.1 GCA_905192935.1 uncultured Mailhella sp. | reverse complement strand
CAGAAAAAGGAATGTCCGTTTTGTTCTCCTGAACAGTTTCGACCAGCGCTTTTCCTTTCGCCATAAACTGCTGTTGACTCATATTTCCGATCTGCGTTTCAGCAAAGGCCACGCCAGAAATGGAAAAACATAGTACAAGACACATACCAGCCACAAAATTTTTCATAGTCCCATCCTCCTCCGGCGAGGCTAGCGTTAAAATCCTTGTGCCTCAAGGGAAAGTCACCACAGCCCGGCGTCTGTGCACAGCTTCTTGACCACGCTGTTCTCGTTGCCTTGTAATTTCTCTATCCTGCGCGTGCGCGTGCACTCCCATGCGTCCACGGGGTCCTGCCTGCTCCATGCTTCAAACAGCTTTTTCTGCTGGCGGCTGAGGCGAAATTCTGGATATTCCTGCTCCATGTAGAGACCGGCGCGGGCAAGCTCTCCCTTGACCTGCTGCGGCGGTTCAAAGCGGTTGCCGTCCACCTTGGCCGGGCAGGTGCCGAAGGCGGAAGGGACGCCGGGGAGTTCCGAATACTGTTTGTTGCTGCGCACGGCGTTCACGGCTCCCACGGCAGGGAAAAGATTGTACATGTCGGCCTGCATGAGCCGATATTCACGGCTGGCCTTTTCCGCGCACCTGCGGCCCTTGTAGGGCTTTCCCTTGCTGTCCACGCATACGGGCGCACCTTCGCGCCATGCCGCGAAAGCGCGGCCGAAGTTCTCGGCGGGCACGGCGTGCTCCCACTCCATGCGCTCGGCCCGCGCCTTGTGCTTGTCCGTGGTGAAGCCTGCGGGCAGACAGATGCGCTTCTCTTCGTCGAACTCGTAGCCGCAGTACACGGTCACGCGGTGATCGGCGTACACTTCGCGCTCAAGCAGTCTCTTGGCCTTTGTGAATGACTCGTTGGTTTCGTTTCCTGCCGCCGACGCCATGCCGTACAGGGCCATGGTCAGAAGAAGAGGGAGAAGGAATGGTTTCATGATTCCATCATGCCCGACTTCCCGAAGCTTCACTCTGATTTTTTTTAGGGACATACCTGGAGGGCGCAGGTTTACCCCGCTTTGGCCATGCCCCGGACATGCTGAAAGCTGAAAACAAGTGATAATTCCCAAGTGACAGCTTGCAGAAAGACAGCCTGTCAGGCAGAGTGCCGCGCGTTTGAACCGTACACGACCCACCATGAATTTCAGAGACCATGTCATTGCGGCATGGTCTTTTTTTGTGTCCGGCGCCCGGCCGGAGAGGGGCGGGACGCCGGAGAAAAAGCAGGAACGGAGAAGGGGGGGCTTGCCGGACCTGACGGCTTCGGCCGTGGCGGGATGAGAGTGCGGGAGAAAGGTGCGCGACGGGTGAGCGGCAGGGACGCGAGGGGACGGGATGCCGTTTTCCAGGGAATCAGGAGTCAGATCCATGCGGACCGTTTGCCGGTTTTGTGCCGGGCTGCGGATAACGAAGGGGCGGGACGCCGGGGGCGGATCCTTTTTCGACGTGCAGAGCTTTCAGCGCTCCGTGCGTTTTTGGGGAGGGGGAAGACCGTCAGGCGGGGGAGGGGCGGTTCCGCCGTCTTTTGTTTGTCGGCATGGACAGAGCGCCTCCCTCCGGGGACGCAAAGAGGGCGGGAGAGAGCAGAGACGCGCGGCGGCAGGGGCCAGGAGCCGTCGTTTTGCCGCGCTGGAAAAATTTTTGACCGCGCTCCGGATGTTTTTTTCCCCCGTCGGCGGAGCTTTTTTTCCTGTCCGGGGCCTGTGGTTCGGGCGTTTTGGAGGTTTGTGATTTATTTCCTGAGGTGTGTTCTTCAGGCTGCGCCGGTCGGGGGAAGGACAGACGCTTCTTTTTTGTGTCGTTTCTGCCCGATCTTCGTCGCGGCAGGTCGGGATGAGGCCGGAAAGAAACGGGGAGCGCGCTTTTTTGGACCGTCCGCGCCTCGCGCAAAACAAAAACGTCGCAGTTTTTTCATCGTTCATTAATCTTTTTTTCACGTAGGTTGACAGTCGTATTATTTTTGGGAAAAACCTGTAGAGTAATTTGTACGCTTCGTGCAGAGCCGGTCGCCGCAACGGCCGAAGCCTCGAACAGGGCGGGGCGGAATTTTGAAAAACCGTGTTTGCGGTAAAAATTTTTGGAAAGAAGTCATGAAAAAGCTCACCACTCTTCTGCTTGCGGCCGGCATGGTCGCGGCTGCTTACGCTCCTGCCTCCGCTGTCGACGTCAAGATGGACGGCAGATATCAGTTCCAGTTCCAGACCGGCTCCGAAGGCTTCCACGGTCAGAACACCGACTATGCCATTCAGCGTCTGCGTATCGGCATGACCTTCATTGCCAATGAGAACCTTTCCGGCTATCTGCAGCTTCAGGCCGGAACCTACGACTGGGGTTCCGACACCACCGGCAACAGCGTCGATGTGACCATGCGTCAGATGTACATCGACTGGCTCGTGCCGAACACCGACATCAAGGTGCGCATGGGCCGTCATGCCTTCGATCTGCCTTCCTACGCCAGCGTTTCTCCCATGATCGCCGACCTCGTGGCCGACGGCGTGGTGGTTTCCGTGCCCTTCGCCGACCGCTACAACGTGACCGGCTTCTGGACCCGCATGGCCCGCGGCGCCAACGGTCTGGGCGATGTCACCGATGTCAATGCCCCCAAGTATGACCTGTTCGGCCTTGTGGGCAACGCCGCCTTTGACGGTCTCACCGTGTCTCCCTGGGCCATCTACGGCTCCAAGGGCGATGCCGAAGGCTTCGAACCCTCCAACCTCACCGCTCAGGGCAACATCAGCGGCGCCGGTCGCGCCAACATCATGATCTTCGGCGCCGGCATGGAATGGAAGCCCTTCGATCCCGTCACCCTCGCCCTCGACGTGGCCTACGGCCGCTCCCACTATTCCGACTCCCATGATCAGGAAGGCTGGTACGCCGTGGGCAAGGCCGCCTATGCCCTCGACTTCGCCGAACCCGCCATCATGGGCTGGTATGCCTCCGGCGACAAGAAGGGTCGTCCCGAGAATTCCGGTCAGATTCCGATCATCTACGGCGACTTCAACGGCACCAGCACCTACTTCGACAACACCTTCGGCCCCATCGGCGGTCATCGCTGCAGCTTCGGCGGCACCTGGGGCGTGAGCGCGCAGTTGAACGGCATGTCCTTCATCAGCGACCTCTCTCATGACTTCAGCGTCACCTACATCGGCGGCACCAACAGCAAGTACAACGGCGGCTACGGCAACGGTTACAACTACCTCACCGTCGACGACTCCGCCGTGGAATTCGACCTGCTTTCCACCTATCAGATCTACAAGAATCTGACCGCCGCTCTGGAACTCGCCTACATCATCGAAGACTTCGATACCTCGGCCTCTCACGACCGCGGCAACCAGAAGTTTGACGACGACTGGCGTGCTGCTCTGCACTTTGAATACAAGTTCTAATTCCCCGCGGCACGGCATCCCGGCCGCTTGAACATGAAACGCGCGATGGTTTTCCGTCGCGCGTTTTTTTGTGGGAAAAGCCCGGGAGAAGGGGCGGGAAAAGCGGGCGTTTCCGACACTGCGTGCAGGCGGGAGCATGTCCGGCCTTGCCCCGAAGCGGCTCACGGCAACGATGCGGCGTGCAGGCGGGGGGCTCCCGTCTTTTTTGGGGGGATGTTGTTTTTGCGGGCGAGCCCGACGGACAGGGGGAGCCGTGCAGGATGGGGGCGCGTCCTTGCGCGGGGGAGGATTTTTTTTGAGGGGAGCCGGGACAGACGGGGAGAGTCGTACTGGACGGGAGAGCGGGAGGCCTGCCGGGGAGGCGGATGTGCCGGGCGGACCGGGATCCCGGGAAGGGGAGGTCGGAGCCTTCGCGGCGGGCCGCTGTCATCGGGCGGGGCGGCGCAGAAGCGCGTCACGCCGGACGGGCATTTTCTGATGTGGGGACGGGCGCTCCGCGGAAGGAGCATCGGACGGAAGTCAGAAAGCGAGGCCGCGGACGCGCCGGGCGACAGCCCGGAGGAAACAGCCCGGAAGAAGCGCCGGACCCGGGAAGAGCGCCGGGAGCGAAGAGGGGAGAAGTTCCCGGCCGGGGCAGCGTCAGGCACGGAGCCGTGCGGGGATGAGAAGGCGCGGAGCCTGTTTTCCCCCGCAGGGCGTCATGGTATCGGCAGGGGGGGCGTGCCTCCCTGGGGGGGGCGAAAGAAGGGCGTCTGTGCCGCGAGACGGGGCTGGCCCCGCCGTCCGAGTGCTGCCGGCGACAGGGAAGGGCGTCGGGGACCGTGACAAGGGGCCCGGCGCAGCGATGGGCGAGGAGAGGGGGACAAAGCGCATGTTCCCCGCAGGGCGTCTCGCCGTCGGGGGGCGTGCGCTTCGTGTCCGGGCGTCCCCCCCCCCTACGCCCGGCGCCGCTCAAACGAAGGGGCAAGGCTCCGTCCACCTCCGACACGGGGTGGACTTTCCGCGCGCCGGAGCCGTTGATCGTGGACGCCTCCGTCCCACCTCCGTCCCCGCGCGGACAGTCGGGGCGCGCGCCTCCGTCCCCACCTCCTGACGCGGGGCGCGCTCGGCCGGAATGGACATGTCTTCGGTCTCGGCTTCGTCTCCCTCCCCCGGCGCGGGGCGGACCGTGCCTGCGGAGATTTCGCCTCTCGCCCGCCGCAATCTTCGTCCCTCCTCCAGACTCAGGGCGGACCGTGCTCCCCCGGGCCTTCTCCTCCGTTCCCCCTCGTCCGTCCTTTGTCGGGACGGACGTACAACGTTTTAAATAAAAATGAAATTCTTTTTCAATTAACTTGACAGACGTATTATTTTGGGAGAATTTGGCCCTGCGTATGGACACTTCGCAACGGGTGAGAGCGCGGGCAAAGGCTGAGGGGCCGGAGAACGTTCCTGCGATGTGGCGCTGAAATGACCGCAGCGGCGGTCAAACATTCGGGAAATCGACGAATGAAAAAGCTTGTCACTCTTCTTTTTGCGGCCGCCATGGTCACGGCCGCTTCCGGCCCCGCTTCCGCCGTCGACGTGAAAATGGACGGCGAATATCTCTTTCAGTTCCAGTCCGGCTCCGAGGGTTTCCGCGGAAAGAACACGGACTATGCCGTCCAGCGTCTGCGCACGGGCATGACGTTCAGCGCGAGCGAGAGCCTTTCGGGCTATTTTCAGCTTCAGGTCGGGGAATACGACTGGGGTTCCGACACCACGGGCCGCAATGAGGAAGTCTTCATGCGTCAGGCCTACGTCGACTGGATCGTGCCGAATACCGACGTCAGGGTGCGCATGGGCCGTCATGCCTTCGATCTGCCGTCCTATGCCAGCGTTTCGCCCATGATCGCCGACTTCGTGGCCGACGGCGTGGTGGTTTCCGTGCCCTTTGCCGAGCGCTATAATCTGACGGGCTTCTGGACGCGCATCTCCCGCGGGGCGAACCGCTCGGGCGACAGGGCCGACATCCATGCGCCCAAGTACGATCTTTTCGGACTCGTGGGCAACGCCTCCTTTGAGACGTTCACCGTGTCGCCCTGGGCGCTGTACGGGACCAGAGGCGACTTCAGGCACGAGAACGGCGAGCGCTATAATCCCGACATCGTGAGCGAGCAGGGCAACATGACCGGCACCGGCCGCGCCGATGTCATGATCTTCGGCACGGGGCTGGAATGGAAGCCCTTCGCTCCCGTCACCCTTGCGCTCGACGCCGCCTACGGTCACGCCGACTATTCCGCCTCGCAGGATCAGGAAGGC
>CAJJMX010000112.1 GCA_905192935.1 uncultured Mailhella sp. | reverse complement strand
GGAGGCGGATGAGAAGACGTTCCGGGAAGACGATTTTTTTCAGATTAGTAGGTTTTCAAAAATTGTCAAATAACGGGAGAGATTTTCTGCGAAGAAAAAAAGATCTGTAAAAGAGCAAGTGTTTCATGCGCGTTAGGCTTTTTTCCGAAGAAAGAAGCTGTTGCAGGGATGTGCTTTTCCCTGTGACGAAGGGCTGTTGCGGATCACAGAGAAGCAGGCGCAGCACTTATGAAGACGATGTGTGCTTTTTTTCACTTCCAACGGGAAAGAAGCGGAGCTGTTGCAACGGGCGTCGGGCATGGCGAAAAAAAACGGCCTGAGCGTCTTTTTGCCGGGAAAGACCTGCCGGAACGTCAGGGGGGATGAGCCTCATGCTGCGGCCGTGAGGCGAGAAGGCGGCCTGGGGAAGGTGAGTCGGCAACAGGGCGTCGCGGGCCTGGAGCGATGGGGAAAAGCCCGGGATCCTGAAGAAGCAGGGCTGACGCAGTCCGGGAACGGGCTTTGTCGGGAGAGGAGCATCGTGCCGTGGCAGGTAGCCTTTTGGAACTTCTTCCGGGGAAGAAGACGCGGAGCTTCGCGCGTGCGGGCGGGGCCGCGGAACGTTTCTTGCCTGTCTTCGAAGAAAGGGTGATTCAAGCTGAACGTGTGCCGTTTGCTGGGCGGAAAAGAGCTCAGGCAGGTTCCGGGCATCGGTTTTTCGAGAGCTCTTTTCGCCCGGAAAGAAAAGGGGGGGACGGTCCCCCCCCGGTGAGCACGATTATTTTTTTCCTTCCGGCTGCTTCATTTTTTGGATGGTCTGCGTGGTGGAGTAGCCTTCGAGTCTGGAGAGGGTGACGGCCTTGCCGCCGTAGCTTTCCACGAACTGAGCCTCGGGCCAGCGGTCGATGGTGTAGCCCTCCTTGAGAATGACATCGGGGCGGATGGCGTCCACGAGGGGCAGGGCGGTGTCGTCGTCGAACATGATGACGTAGTCCACGAATTCCAGGGAGGCGAGCAGAAGCGCGCGTGTCTTTTCGTCCTGCACGGGGCGTTCCGGTCCCTTGAGGCGCTTTATGGAGGCGTCGGTATTGAGGCCTACCATGAGCACGTCGCACTGTGCGCGGGCCTGCATGAGCGAATGCAGATGGCCCTGATGCAGCAGATCGAAGCAGCCGTTGGTGAAGCCGACCTTTTTGCCCTGTTCTCGGCAGGAGGCGGCAATGGCCGCAGCCTCGTGACGGCTGACGATCTTGTTTTTCTGCTTCCAGCCCGGACCGGAGGCGGAGCGGCGACGGGAAAGGGCATCGAGAATTTCCTGAGCCGTGACGCAGGAGGTGCCGAGCTTGCCTACGGCTATGCCGGAGGCGATGTTGGCCAGCTTCATGGCGTCCTGGATGTCGGCTCCGGCGGCGAGGGATGCGCCGAAGGCGGCGAGGGAGGTGTCGCCTGCGCCGGACACGTCGAACACTTCGCGCGCTTCGGTGGGGATCTGGAACACGTCGTCGGGATGCGCGGCGGATACGAAGGCCATGCCGTGTTCGGAAAGCGTGACGAGCAGGTTTTCAATGCCGTGACGCTCGAACAGCATTTTTGCGCCCCTGCGCAGACTGTCTTTGAAATCAGGGTCGGAGGGGTGACAGGAAAGTCCCGTGGCCTGATTGAACTCCTTGAGATTGGGCTTGATCACGGTGGCTCCGGCGTACTTGGCGTAGTCGTCGCCCTTGGGATCGATGATGACGGGACGCTTCGCAGCACGGCAGGCGCTTATGACGCGCCGGCAGCGCTCGGGCGAAAGCAGGCCCTTGGCGTAGTCGGAAAGCAGGATGATGTCCGCGTCCTTTATGCGCACGTCGAGTTCCGGGCCGAAAATATCTTCACTGCACTGGAAGCGGCGTTCATTGTCGATGCGCAGAAGGTGATTGTTGCCTGCAATGACGCGGGTCTTTTCAATGGTGGGATAGCCGGGCACGACCAGCGCAGCCACATGATCGCACACGTTTCCGAGAAGTTTTCTTACCTCTTTTCCCGCATCGTCGTCGCCGATGAAGCGGAGAATATCGGCCGTGCAGCCGAGGGAATGCAGATTGGCCACGACGTTGCCCGCACCGCCGAGCATTTTCTTCTCGCTCTGAAAGTTGAACACGGGTACGGGAGCCTCGGGCGAAATGCGTTCCACCTTTCCGTAAAGAAAGTGGTCGAGCATCACGTCGCCCACGCAAAGAACTCTGATATTTCTGTACGCCTTGACTATGGTAGAAAGCAGCATGTTGTTTCCTGCGGGTTGTCTCTCGGGGGAGAGTGGGGGATGCGGATGTTCCGGAAAAATGGCGCCGTCTGGTCACCATCGCCCGAGTTGCGGACGCTTTTCGTCCGCTTGAGGATAGCAGCGGGCAAAGGTGAAGTAAAGGACGAGCAAAAAGAGGCCGCGTGCGGATGACGGACTTCCGGGCCTTGCCGCCGGATGTGTCCCTTTCCGTCGTCGGAACGTCCTCTTCCGGGGAAAGGACAGAAAAAAGACCGCCCTCCGAAGAGAGGCGGTCTTTTGCTTCAGACGGGGAGAAGGGGCGTGCCCTTCCGGCGCTTATCTGGCTTCAAGGAAGGCCTGATAGGCCATCTTGCTCGAATAGATGTCGGGGACGGAAGCAAGCTCGAAGGGGCTGTGCATGCCGAGCAGCGCGGGGCCGGCATCCACCACGTCCATGCCGTAGGCGGCCAGGAACAGCGCCACGGTGCCGCCGCCGCCCACGTCGACCTTGCCGAGTTCCGCAAGCTGCCAGGGAATGTTTCTGGCATCGAGCACGCCGCGCATCCAGCCGATGTACTCGGGATGGGCGTCGTTGGCGCCGTACTTGCCGCGGGAGCCGGTGAACTTGCAGAAGGCCACGCCGTAGCCGAAGAACGCGGAGTTCTTGAGCTCGTGGCGGTCCTGCCAGTCGGGATCGACGGCGGCGTGCACGTCGCCGGACATGGCCTTGGTGTTCATCATGATCTTGCGGAAGGGCGTTTCCGGTTCCCAGGCCGCGGCCATGTCCTCCACGCAGTACTGGAAGAAGCGGGAGCTTGCGCCGGTGGAGCCGTCGGAGCCGATTTCTTCCTTGTCCCAGAAGATGAGGCAGCTCGTGTATTCGGGATCTTCGGCGTCGAGCAGGGCGCGCAGGGCCGTGTACACGCAGATGCGGTCATCCTGACCGTAGCCGCCCACGATGCCCTTGTCGAGGCCCACGTAGCGGGCGGGACCGGCGGGCACGGCTTCGAGTTCCGCAGAAATGAGGTCGTCCTCCCGGATGCCGTACTTTTCATGGAGAAGCTGAAGAATACGGGCCTTCACGGCTTCCTTGGGAGCCTTGTCGTCGTCCTTGCCGCTGTCGGCAAGCACGGGTTCATGACCGAGGATGACGTTGAGCTTTTCAGCGTCGAAGGCTTCGGAGAGCTTGAGGCCTCCGTCCTTGTGGGCCAGATGCGGCAGAAGGTCGGCAACGGTGAACACGGGTTCTTTTTCGTCTTCACCGAGGCAGACGCGGATGACTTCCCCGTCGGACTTGACGATGACGCCGTGCAGCGCCAGAGGACGGGCAAACCACTGATACTTGCGCAGACCGCCGTAATAATGGGTCTTGGCCTGGCCCACGCCCACCTGCTCGATGAGAGGATGCTGCTTGAGATCGAGTCTCGGGCTGTCGGTGTGCGCGCTGATGAGGCGGATGCCGTCGGAAAGCGGTCTGCGTCCCCGGCGGGCCACGAAAATGGCCTTGCCGTGCAGGGCCTGCCAGCCCTTGTCCGTGCCGAAGCCTTCAGCGTATCCGGCTTTTCTGAGCCTGGCGATAACGCCGTCCACGGCCTCGCGTTCCGTTTTGCAGTCGGAAATGAAGCGGATATAGTCGTCGGCCAGCGCGCTCATGGCCTGGCGGTCTTCGGCTGAGCGGTAGATTTCCCAGCCGGATTTGGAAGAAGAGGCAAGTTCGTCCATGATGACCTCGAAAGAATGTTGTCTTTGAGCGGTGTTCTCAGGAAACCGCATGGGTTCGGAAGTCGTTTCCCCGCTCCGGAAAAGGCCCGGACGGTAGTCTCGTCCGTCGGACATGCCTTTCCGTGCGCGGAGCTGTCCTTCCTCAATATAAGCATGCGGCGGCGTGTGGGAAGGGCATCAGTTTTCGATTTCTGAAAGGGCGTCCTTCAGCACCCGGGCGACATCGGGAAATTCGTCGTCGTCCATGGTGCGGGGGTCGAGTTCGAAACAGGAGCCGTTCAGTCTGCCCACAAGCGGGGGATCCGTGGAGAGCAGACGCATCTTGAGCTGCGTTGCGGAACATCCGGCAGGCTGGAGACATACCAGCGTCGTCGGCATGCCCTGTTCAGGGAAGGAACCTCCGCCGACGCGGGAAAAATCGTCCTTGAGCGAGCAGGCGGCCAGTCCCGAAAGCTCCTGCGAGAGCAGAGCGCGCAGAGATTCGGCCCTCGCTTTCAGGGTGTCTGCGTCCATGCTCATGCGCCGCACGGTGGGAATGGCCCTGCGGGCCGTTTCCGGATCACGGTACAGGCGGAGCGTGGCCTCCAGAGCGGCAAGGGTGAGCTTGTCGCAGCGAAGAGCCCGCAGAAGCTGATTCTTCTTCATTTTATCGACGTAGGCCTTCCTGCCCACGATGATGCCCGCCTGCGGTCCGCCGAGCACCTTGTCCCCGGAGAAGGTGACCACGTCCGTTCCCTGCCTCAGTACATCCGGTACGGTGGGCTCGTCGTGCAGTCCCCAGCGGGAAAAGTCCATGAGACTGCCGCTGCCGAGATCTTCCAGCATGGGCAGTCCGTGGGCATGGGCAAAGTCGGCGAGTTCTCTTGGAGGCACGCTCGAATGGAAGCCTATGATGCGGTAATTCGAGGGGTGCACCCAGAGGACGGCGCGCGTGTTGTCCGAAAGGGCATGCTCGTAGTCGGAAAGATGGGTGCGGTTAGTGGTGCCCACTTCCCTGAGCGTTGCTCCGCTTCGTTCCATCACGTCGGGGATGCGGAAGCTGCCGCCTATTTCCACAAGCTGCCCCCGTGAGAGTATGACTTCTCCTCCCTTGCACAGGCTGTCGAGCATGAGCAGTACGGCGGCGGCGTTGTTGTTCACCACCAGTGCGGCTTCGGCGCCCGTGAGCGAGCAGAGAAGCTCTTCCACAAGGCTTATGCGACTGCCGCGTTCCCCCGTTTCGAGGTCAAATTCCAGATTGCTGTAGCCCGATGCGGCGATGGCCACGGCTTTTCTTGCCTCTTCGGCCAGCACGGAGCGGCCGAGATTGGTATGGACCACTACGCCTGCGCCGTTGATGACGCGGCAGAACCGGGGGCGGTCCTTTTTCTGCACGGCGGCCATGAGACGGGGCCGGACCTGATCCGGACCCAGGTCGGCTTCATCCGTGATGCGTCCGGCCCGGATGTCTTCACGCAGCTCATCGAGCACGGCGCGGCTGCACTCCAGCAGAACGCTGTGCGGCGTGGAGGGAAGGCCTTCCTCCAGCCAGCGGAGGCAGGCGTCCACGGAAGGAAGCGATCGGAAAAGTGACGACATGGATGCTCCTGTGATGATGGAAAAAGCCCGGCCGGAAAACTTTTCCGGCGGGGCATGGTTTTCTCGCTGCGATTCTCTGCTGCGCTTATCCCGCCTGGCGGGAAACCTTCAGCAGCGAAGGCCAGATGGTAAAGAGCTCCGAGAGCAGATACAGGGAACCGCATACCAGAACGGGTCTGCCGTCCGCGGCC
>CAJJMX010000111.1 GCA_905192935.1 uncultured Mailhella sp. | reverse complement strand
AGGGACTGCCGTTCTGAGCTCTCTCGGCCTGCATTTCGAGGGCCTGCGTTGTCCAGTCGGACTGTCCGGCCACGGTCTGACCGGGGTAGTAGTCCGGGGAGAGCTGTCCTGTGTGATAGAGCTGCGCGGCCTGTCTGAAGACCTCGCTCAGGTAGGGCTGCTGACCGGACCAGGGATCGGCCTTCTGCACCGTGGTGGTGGAACCACCGCCTTTTCCGCCCATATGGATCTCCTACAGTTTTGCCGCCCGTGCGGGCAGCGTTTGTCTGGTGTACACGGTGACGAGTCCGGGGACGTTTTCGCCGGTATCGTAGTACCAGCATGCGCCGGGCACTTCGGCAATGTCCCGCGCGCCCACCCTGTGAATGAACTTGACGGCCGCCCTGTTGCATACGGGGGTCACGCCTATGACGGTATCGAGCCGGAACGAGCCGCTCACGGTGGTCTCCCAGAGCATGGACGCGAGGGAGAACAGGCCGAAGCCCACGACCACGGGAAGCTTTCCCGCGGTCCTTGCGGTGCCCATGGGCAGGGTGCAGAAATGCACTCTGGCGCTTTTGCCCTGAAGGTCCGTCAGATAGACGAATCCGCAGGGCGCGCCGCGGAAGAGCACGATCCAGGGATGCACGTCGGAGTTCCGCATCCAGCGGCAGAAGGCCGGGCCGTCCACGGGAGGCATGCAGTAGGTCACGGCCCTGTCGCGTCCGGCGGCGCAGACCATGGCCCAGAAGCGCATGAGCTCCCTGTCGGAAAGGTCGGTCTTGTAGATTCTGGAAAATTCCCCCATCACCGGCCCCCTGCGCCGCCGAGGGAGCCGAGAAGGAAGGCGAGGGAGGAGAGGTCCGGCCCTCCGGAGGCGGGAGACGAAAAAGCCGCGCCCTGAGCGGAAGCCGCCGCGCCGAGGGGAGAGAGGGCCGTCTGAAGCGCGCCGGACGACGCGGCCTGTGCCGCGGAAGAGGCCGGAGCCGGGGCCGCCGGGGAGCCCGAAAGCGCGGAGGGCACGCCGGGCCCGAAGTTTCCGGCGGAGGGGGAGCCGAGGGAAAGATCGCGACCTGCGCCGGGCATGAGGGAGGCGTTGAACACGCCCGAAGTCCCGTTGCCCGCCCCCTGCGCGGAGGAAGCGCCGCCGCTTCTCTGGATGAGCCCGAGAAGCCCGCCGAGGGCGGAGGGATCGAAGGATTGCCGGTCCACGGAGAGGGGAGCTCCGGAAGGCACGGCCGCGCCCGCGCCGGGGGAAGGGGTCACGCTCATGCCGGGGGAAGCCTGAAGGGAAGACGTTTTTCGCTGATAAAGACCTGCCATGATCTCGCTCCTTTTAGATATTCCGATCGTTCTGTCCGCCGTCGCCCATGAGGGCCCAGGCAAAGGAGCACGGGCCGGGCGCGGCGGCGAAGCGGAAGGTCATCGAGCCCTGCGTCATGTCATGGAGCCACCACACGGCCTGCGCGGCCGCGGCGTCCATGGGAATGAGCAGGGCAAGACGCCCTGCCCTGCAACGATCATCGCGGATGGTAATCTGCACCTGCTGCGCGGCACACGAGACGAGCCCGGTATTTGCGGTGTCGCCGCGGAGCGCGGCGTTCACGCCTGCGGCGAGGGCCAGCATCTGGGCGGGCGTGCCCGACGGGACCTGCGGAACGAACTTTGCCATGCCATCTCCTTTTGCGCGGCCGCCGGAGGGGACGACCCTCTGCGGTCATCACAGACCGCCTTCCTTTTCCACGAGGGCCTCCACGCCCACGGCGTGCGACCACGAGGAGCCCGCCGGAACCGTCACCCGCGCGGCGAGGTAGGAGGCCGAAACATGCTGATAACAGACCCCGTCGCGCTGCTGACGCGTCCGGACGCCCTGTGTTCTTTCGTCCCTCTGACGGTTCCTGAAGAGGGGCGCGGCATCGGCGTCGGCGGCGTCCACGAGGGGCCGCAGACCGTGTATCATCATCCTTTCGCCGCCCTGTTCGGCGGTGTCGATCACGGCTTCGAGGGCCTCGCCCGTGAACCCGGCAAGTTCATGACGATCCGTGAAGCAGGACACGCCCTTGCCGCCGTTCTTGAGCGCGGCCGCATCGAGGGAGGAAAACGGCAGATGATCGAGATCCCCGAAGGCGTCGAGATCCTCCAGCACGAGACCGCGCGTGTAGTCGGCAAACAGCGCTTCCGTGGAGACCTCTCCCCAGGACCACAGATCCGAGGTGTAGTTGTAGATGAGCAGCCTGTCGCAGACTCCGGCAGGCGCGAGGTCGGACGGGAAGGCCCAAAGCGCCAGACGATTCGCGGCATCGTGCACGCCCTGCACCTCGTCCATGCGGTCGGCGGCGCAGGTGCGGAAGAACCATTCGTCCACGCGCTCCACGCCCACGCCCTTCACGGCGGAACCGTCGGTCATGCGCCAGCCGTCGTCCGAGAGATAGACGCAGAAGCCTCCGCACGACACCGGCGAGCGCGGCGCAAGACAGCCGTGTTCCCTGTCCACGGTGTCGAACTGGAAGATGTACGGCATGCCCACATAGGTCGCGCGCTGGATGCCGCGCTCAAGAAAGATGAGCCCGTCCACGCCGCCCACGCCGCCCACCACGGCCTGCACCCTGCCGCCCGTGGGGAATATCTGCATGTCCGACTGGATGTACTGCGCCTCGTTGCCGCCCGGTTCCGGCCACTCGTCGGGCCTGTCGAGCCCCGACCAGCGTATGCCGTTGCGGCAGTCCGAAAGGCGTCCCAGCACCAGAAAATCGCGGATCACCCCGAGGACCTCGCCGGACGGCGCGCCTTCCACGGCGGCAAAGGCTCCGGCATTGCCCGCCGCGACCGCGCTCTTCAAAAGCTGCGTGCCGTAAAGCGCGTACACGGCCGGACCGTATTCGGCAAAGCCGCGCGCCGAAGACAGCGCCACGCCCGCGAACTTCTCCACCCACCCGCGGCCCTCCAGCGCCCGGATGCCGCCTTCGGTCGCGGCAAAGGTAAGAAGATTGCCGTCCGTATCCTTCAGGGAAAAGGCCCCCAGCACCCGCGACTCCAGCGCAGGGACCGGCTGCGCCACGAGTCCCGGCAGCGGCCGGTATCCGCGACGGGCCGGGATCACGTTCCTTGCCTCCGGAGCCTGCGCGCCGTCCAGAAGCGCGGCGTCCGGCTCCCACGCTCCGAAATCGAGCCGAATCCTGCTTACTGCCATTCCACCACTCCCTGCCATTCAGCGACGCCTGCCGAAACAGGCGTCCAGTCCGAAGCGCCCGAAACCGCCGCCTTCCACGGGCCGCAAGCGGGCTTTTCGCGTTCCGTCCACATCCAGCCCTTGTACTCGGGCACGATGTCTGCAAAAGACCGGGCAAGGCCCTGCCCGGACACAAGACACACCCGCACGGGCACGAAAAAATCCGTCCCGAAGGCGCGAAGCGTTCCTGAAAGCGCGCGCAGACGGATCCCGTCCGCAAGATCGCTGGCGACCGCGCCCGACAGCGACGAGCTGAAAGGACGCACGCGAAAAGGCGCAAGAGACCCGCGACTCGCGGCTCCGCCCTGCGCCGCAAGATGCACGTCTCTTGAGAGGGCGCACGCGCCGAAAGCTCGGACCGGGGAGAGCTCGAGGTCGGTTGCGCGCACCCTGAGCCAGGAAAACGCCTCGTATCCCCGCGCGTCTGCCGAACCTTCCAGAGACAGCTCGGCATGGGCCTCGAAGAAGGCCGCCGCTTCTCCCTGTCCTCCGGCAAGGGCGGCGGGCCGCACGCGAAGAAGTCCGACACGCTCCGCGGACACGGCCGAAAAACGCATGACGTCGGTGCGCTCACGGGAAACGACGCACGTCTCCCGGCTCCGGCACGAGTCCTTCCCGGCAAAATTCCGGATCCTGACGCCCGCCTCGGAGCCGAAAGCGCGGGCTCCTGCCGTCGCGGCCAGCGTGCAGATACGCGCGAGAGAAAGCGTTCCGCCCGCCTCGGCCGGGGAGCTTCCCCGAAACTCCCTTTTGCGCACGGCGGAACACGTTCCTGCGGCCCTGCCCTTTTCCGAGACCGAAAGCCCGTACACGCCCGCGCGCGTCCAGAGTCCGTCGTCAAGGGAGGCGAAAAGCGCGTCGAGCGTGCCCCACGCGTCCAGCGAGTCGAGACTCTGCGGCGGCGGAAGGATATCGAAAAACGTCGCCACGGACTAATCCATGCTGAGCGTGAGATTCTTGGCGTTCACGCGGTAGATGTCGCCCGCCAGCAGCTCCTTGGGCGTGGTGATGCTGCCGTACCACACGAGATTGCCGCCCGAAGAGGCGTCGAAGAGCCCCCAGGCCACGGCCGTGCCCCAGCTCGACGTGGCCGTGGGGAATTCTATGGCCGCCGAGTTCGACATGCTGCCCGAAGACGGCGTGCCGAAAGTCACCTGCCTGCGCGCGTACGCGCCGCCCGACACCTCGGTGCCGCCGCCCGTCTCGCCCGGGGCCGCGGTGAAAAGCGCCAGATAGTACGGTCCCGCATCCTTGAACAGCGAAAGAAGTGCGTCCTCGCCGTGATTGGTCAGACTCATGTCATATCCTCCTTGCCGGGCGCATGGTTATGTTGGCCGTGAACCGCGCCCGCTGTTCACTCTCCTCCGCCTTCCTCTTTGCGGCGGCATAATACTGCGTCCACATGTCGAGCGGCACGCTCCCGCGCGTGAACGGCCCGCTTTCCACCAGCGCCCCGTACAGATACAGATCCGGAGCCGTCAGCAGCACGGCGTTGTCCGGCTGATTTTCGCCGAGCGGCTCCATTTCCGCGTAGTAGGTCAGATACAGCGTGCCGTCCGCATCCGGAGCCGGCAGAAGAAAGAGGTCGCGCCCGATGATGGTGTACCCTTCCGGCCTGCCCGGCGTGCGCTTCTGCCCGTAGGTGTCGGGCGGAACGTAGATGAGATTCGTCGTCCGGCCGTCCTGCGCCTCAAAGGTGAGATCGCGCATTTCCAGAAACACGTCCCAGTTGCCCGGCTCCCTGCGCCACGGCAGCGGCACCGCGCTCTGCCCGGCAGGCACGGACGTTTCCGACCGCCTCTCCATCACCCGAAGCCGCAGTTCACGGTTCATGCGTTTCTCCGCAAGCGCAATGAACGCGGGTATGCGCTCCGTCAGATCGTCGCGGCCCAGATAGTCCGCCACGGCTTCGCAAAGCCCCGTGTAGCTGGTAAGATCGGCCATATCAGTCCCCTCCGAGGAAACTTCCGAGCAATCCGCCCAGGGCAATATCCCGCCCGGGCGTGGCAAAAAGCTCCCTTCCGACGCCGCGAGTCACAGGCGAGGCGGCCATCTTTGCCATGGCCCCGCCGCCCATGATCATCGGAACGGCTTCCGCAGCCCCGCCTTCCAGGAACGCCATTCTCTTTTCCAGTTCCGTTTCAGGAGCAGGAAGGCCGAAAAAGTCCGATATCGTCTTTCCCGGATCGGAAAGGCCCAGCGTCGCCCCGCGGCCCAGGCCTTCCAGCATGTTGCGCGTGCCGAGGCCGAGGCCGCGCGTCATCTCATCCATGACGTTCCGCCATGAAGAACCACCGTCCCGAGCGTCGTTTGTCTGAGCAGCCTGTGCTTCGCCCGGAGCGAGCGCGGCGGCGGTTCCTGCTCCTCCCATAGCCCATGGGAGCGCCTTATAAATATTCGGATCGTCAGGGTTGAATGTGCCGCGATTCTGGACGGACTTGATCTGGTTCGGCTCTTTGACCATCCAATAGCCTTCGTCAGGCACATGGACATCATCCAGTTCCTGAGCCGGCTGCCCGGCACGACGCGCCGCGCGTGTGTCCGGCAGTCCCTACGTTCCTTTCAGATAGACATCCATCTTATGCTGGCCGTAAG
>CAJJMX010000110.1 GCA_905192935.1 uncultured Mailhella sp. | reverse complement strand
AGCCAGAATCCGACGTCCTGCCAATTGAACGATAGCCCATCAGCGAAGAGAAATAATACCTGAATCCGTGATGAAGTCAAGTCCGCCCTGAAAAGCGGCTTTCCCCGGCGGCCCCGGCCGTACCTCCGACTTCCGGGACTCGGGGAAAGGTTCAGTCCGACGAAAAGGACGGCCGGACCGTCCTTTCCGCGCTCTTCATCCTTTGAGGGCCGACATCTTCCTTCTCATGCTGCCGAGGCGTTCCAGAGCGGCCTCAAGCGTTTCCTTCTTCTTGGCAAAGTGCAGGCGGATATATCTGTTTTCCGGTTCCCGGAAGAAGCTGGATCCGGGAACAGCGCCCACGCCCACATGTTCGGCAAGCTTCTCGCAGAAGACGACATCGCTCTCAAAGCCGAACTCCGATATGTCCAGAAGGACGTAATAGGCTCCCTCGGGATCGGTATGCGGGATCCTGAGATCATCGAGTCCCTTCATGAACAGGTCTTTCTTCTCAGTATAGAGCGCGGCCAGGTCGCGATAGTAGTCGTCCCCGAACCTGAGTCCGACCACGGCGGCCTCCTGGAGCGGAGACGCCGCGCCGACGGTAAGAAAGTCATGCACCTTTCTGGCGGTATCCACGATTTCGGGGGACGCAATGATGTATCCCAGACGCCATCCTGTGATGGAATAGGTCTTGGACAGGGAGCTGCAGGAAATGGTGCGCTCGGCCATGCCCGGCAGAGACGCCATGTAGACATGCCTGTGCGGGGCGTAGACGATATGTTCATAGACCTCGTCGGTGATCACATAGGCGTCATATTTGCGGGCAAGCGCGGCGATGATCTCCAGTTCCTCGCGGGTGAAGACCTTGCCGCACGGGTTGGAAGGATTGCACAGGATGATGGCCTTGGGTCTCTGCCGGAAGGCGTCTTCAAGCCTCTCGGGATCGAAGCTGAAATGAGGAGGCACCAGCGGCACGTAAATGGGTTCCGCGCCGGAAAGGACGGCATCGGCCCCGTAGTTCTCATAGAAGGGAGAAAAGACCACGACCTTGTCGCCGGGATTGGTCACCGTCAGCATGGCGGCCATCATGGCTTCGGTGCTGCCGCAGGTGACGACTATCTCGGTGTCGGGATCGACGGAGCGGCCCATGAATCGGGACTGCTTGGCGGCAAGGGCTTCGCGGAAATTCTGCGCGCCCCAGGTCACGGAGTACTGATGGGGCCCCTGTTCGGCCACTTCGGCGAGACGGTCGAGAATGGGCTTCGGCGGATCGAAATCCGGGAATCCCTGGGAAAGATTGATGGCTCCGAATTCCATGGACACGCGGGTCATGCGACGGATCACGGAATCCGTAAAACCGGCGGTTCTGAGAGAAAGATTCTGCATGATGCACCTCAGGCCAGATACGACTTATGGTCGTTCAGGATGTGACGCTCGTCCAGCGCATCCTTGATGCGGCGCTGCACGATGAGTTTGATGTCGGACGTATGGGACAAATAATACGGACGCTTGCTCAGACCTATGCCGTGTTCACCGGAAGTGAGCCCTCCTAGACGACAGGCCTCCGCATAAATCCTCTCCATGCAGGAAGCAAGATCCCTGTGCCATTCTTCCTCGGAACGGGAGCCCCGCATCACGCACAGATGCACGTTGCCGTCCCCGGCATGGCCGAAGGCCACCATCTGGACGCCGGTCTCCTCTTCGACCTGATGGACATAGTCCACGAATTCCGAGATCCTGTCGATGGGCACGACGATGTCCACGGGTTCCTGTTCGGATATGGCCTCCACGGCCTTCACGAGACAGCCCCGCACGCGCCAGATGTCCGCAGCCCGGGACGCATCGCGCAAGGGCACGAAGTCCAGGGCGCCGTGACGGAGCACCAGTTCACGCACACGTTCCACGCGGTCCTCGACGTCCTTTCTGTGGCCGTCGAAGGTGAGCAGAATATAGGCTTCGGCCTCTGGACAGGGATAGCTGATGCCCGTGAACCGCTCACCGAGAGCCACCACGCTGCGCTCCACGAATTCCACGGCGGTCGGGCTGAGTCCGGCCTGAAGTATCGCCGGCACCGTCCGTATGCCTTCGCGAAGACCGGCAAAGGGAACCAGCGCCGTCAGCGAATATTCCGGACGGCCCACGAGACGCAGAAGACAGCGCGTGATCACGGCAAGCGTGCCTTCCGAACCGATGATGAGCTGCTTGAGATCAAGTCCGCTGGCGTCCTTGACGTTCTTGCTTCCCAGCTCCACCACGTCCCCGCTCGCCAAAACCACGGTGAGACCGCGCACATAGTCGCGGGTGACCCCGTACTTCACGGCCCTCATGCCCCCGGCGTTGGTGGAAATGTTGCCGCCCAGCGTGGAGGCCTTTTCTCCGGGGTCCGGCGGATAGAAGAGTCCCTCGGATTCGACCCGGGCCTGAAGATCCTTCAGCAGGACACCGGGTTCCACCGTGGCGGTAAACGTCTCGGAGTCCACTTCAAGGATGCGGTTCATGCGGGAAAGATCGAGAATGATGCCTCCGTCGGGCACCGTGGAGCCCACAAGATTGGTCCCCGCCCCTCTCGGGGTCACGGGGAGCCGCCTCTGCCAGGCAAAGCGCATGACGGCGCTCACCTCTTCCGTGGACAAAGGATACACCAGAGCCCGCGCCGTGCCGCGACGGCGGCCCAGCGTGTCGGACAGGGCCTCTTCAGGGATGTTCTCCAAAATGACGCGGGAGCTGTCCCGGATGATGTCGTAAAGTTCACGCATGGTATGCTCCTACTTCCAGGCCGGGACGAAGAAACCGGCAAACGTGGTGTTGAAAACGTCGATGACGGCCTGCGACTGATAGACTTCCACGATGCGCCGGAACACGGGGTTCTGAGCATCGGCGCTGCGGCAGGCAATGAGGCAGGTATAGCTGTCGTCGTCGTACTTCGGTTCCTTGAATATGGCCTCGTCGGCGGTAAGACCGCTGTCCAGCGCATAATTGCCGTTGACGGCCGCGAGCGCCACGTCGGGCAGCAGGGAGACGATGAGGTTGGCGTCCACCTCCACGAACTCGAGAGGCACGCGGGTGGAGGCGATGGCGGAAAGATCGGGAGAGGCTCCCGCGCCTTCCTTCAGCTTCAGCACGCCGGCGGCTTCCAGCAGCTTCAGTGCGCGCCCCTCGTTGGTGGCGTCGTTGGGAACGGCGACCTTGTCTCCGGCCTTCAGTTCCTGCACGGACGATATCTTGCGGGAATACAGATTCATGGCCACGATGAACGTATCGCCTATGGAGGTTATGTCGTAGCCGTTGTTTTTGATCTCGTTCCGCAGAAACGCATGGTGCTGGAAGGCGTTGAGATCCACTTCCCCGCCGGCCAGCGCCTGATTGGGCAGGGAAAAGTTGGAGAACTGCACATATTCCAGCGTCACGCCCTCCTCGGCCATCTTCTCGGCGACCGGGGCCCAGATTTCTTCGTAAATGGCGCCGGTGAGACCTATCTTCACCACCTGCTCCGCAAAGGCGGGGACGGCGGTGACGCTCAGAAGGACAAAAGAAAGAACGGAAGATCTGACAAAAGCGGAAATATTCATGGTAACTCTCAAAAATGATTAATGTTTGCTGATGCGGGCCACAAGGCTTCCCAGAAGCTGAATGACCGTGACGATAATGACGAGCACGATGACCGTGGAATAGATGATGTCCATGCGGCTGCGCTGCTGCCCGTAGACATAGGCGAAGTTGCCGAGTCCTCCGGCGCCGACGGCTCCGGCCATGGCGGTCAGTCCTATGAGACTGATGAGCGTGATGGTCACGCCGCGGGCGATGGACGGAATGCTCTCCCGAAGATACACCCGGCAGATGATGTCGAATCTGCCGCAGCCCATGGCCTGCGCCGCCTCCACGAGTCCGGGGCTGACTTCGCTCAGGGCAGACTCCATCTGTCTCGCGAGAAAGGGGACCGTCCCGAAGACGAGGGGCACTATGGAGCCCTGCACGCCGATGGCCGTGCCGGAAATGAGACGGGTCAGGGGCAGGAGGCAGAACAGCAGGATGATGAACGGAACGGACCGGAACAGATTGATGGATTTGTCCAGCACTTCGTAAACCGGACGGTTCTCCATGAGGCCGCCCCGCCGCGTGACGATGAGCAGGACCCCGAGCACAAGACCGAGGACGAAGGATATGCTCCCGGACCAGAACGTCATCTGAAGAGTTTCCACCGTGCTGCGCCAGAGCATGGGCAGCGACTTCATGGTATAGGGGAAAAGTTCAAGAAGCAGTTCATGCATTGAGAAGCACCTCCACGCCTACATGAATGTTTTCAAGGTAATCGATGCAGGCTCTGATGGAGTTTTCCCTTCCCTCGGCAATGACGATCAGACCGCCCAGCGGATGACCGTCGATCATTTCCACATGGCCGAAAATAATGTTCAGGTCCACGTCGTAGGTGCGGGAAAGATGGGAAACCAGGGCGCTGCAGACGTTGCGCTCAAGATAGCGGAGGCTGAGAATGCACTGTCCGGGCTTAAGCTCCAGCAGAGGCGACTTCTCGTTCAGAAGACGGCGGAATCCGGCCACATGAGAGGTCATCTCCATGAAGTTGCGGGTCACGGGCTGCCTGGGATCGGCGAAGACGGAAAAGACGTCGCCCTGTTCCACCACGACCCCGTTCTCCATGACGGCCACATGATGACAGATCTCCTTGATGACCTGCATCTCATGGGTGATGAGCACGATGGTCAGCCCAAGCTTTCGGTTCAGCTCGCGCAAAAGCTGAAGTATGGACTGGGTGGTCTGGGGATCGAGAGCGCTCGTGGCTTCGTCGCAGAGTAGCACCTCGGGATCGCTCGCAAGCGCGCGGGCAATGGCCACGCGCTGCTTCTGTCCGCCGGAAAGCTGAGAAGGATAATCATCCTCCCGGCCCGAAAGTCCCACGAGCTCGAGGAGCTCCCTGACCCGTGCGGCCACGGCGTCTTTGGAAAGGCCGCGACCGGCAAGAGGAAAGGCGACGTTGCCGAAGACCGTGCGCGAGCCGAACAGGTTGAACTGCTGGAAAATCATGCCGATGCGGCGACGCACGGCGCGGACTTCCGATTCGTTCAGCTGCGTGAGATCGGTGCCGTCAAGCAGCACACGGCCCGAGGTGGGACGTTCCAGAAGATTGATGCAGCGCAGCAAGGTGGACTTTCCCGCACCGGAAAAGCCGATGATGCCGAATATTTCGCCGCTTTCGATGGTAAGGTGGACATGTTTGACGGCCTCCACGGGGCCCTGCGCGCCTGCGAACACCTTGCAGACGTCTTCAAGACGAATCATGGGATGCGTTCCTTGCGAAAAAAGGAAAGACAACCGGAATCACTTCCGGAGAACGCACGAAGACTCCCAGGCGCAGAAAAAAGGCAGACTTTGTCTAACGAACAGTCACAGACCCCCTGCGCATATGATGCGCCTGGGAGCAAAACATTCGCCCGAAACGAAAGTTACGGCGAACAAGCTGTTCGAAAAGTATAGACATGGTTTCTCCTTGAGAGGCCATATCTGCCTGATCTTTTATATTTTGTCAAATAAAAAAACTGCCTGCACTATTAATGATGCATGACGGTCAGAGAGAAAAAAAACTGCGTGCCGTGCCTTTTGCCGTGAGAAAGATTCTCCTGCACCGGCGTGCTGTCCGCTCTTCCCTGCCCTTCCGACAACGACTGCCGGACGCCCTCGGCTCCCCTCTCCGGCGGGAGGCCGGCCCGAAGAAGGCACGGGACGGAACATCTTCTGCCCCTTTTCTTCCGGCACATTCGGCATAATCCCCGACCCCGCGGGGCATGTTCCGCCTTTCCTCTTCGGCCTCTTCCGCCCTCCCGGCTTTCCGAAGGCCTTAAACGAAAAAACGCCCTGTGATTTCTCACAGAGCGCTGTTCTCATTTGGCGTCCCCAGGCGGATTTGAAC
>CAJJMX010000109.1 GCA_905192935.1 uncultured Mailhella sp. | reverse complement strand
TTTTTCACGGTATAGAAAAAGAGAGGACTCGGCAAGCACGGCGGTCCCGCCGGACGGAATCGCCGGTGAACATGCGCGGGGCGGCCGGAAGAGGTGTGCTCCGAACTGCGGTCAGGACGCAGAGATAATACGGAAGGCGCGTGTTCTGTGGAGTCCGGCGCATAACAAGACGGCCCTCCGGGGAGGGCCGCAGAACTGCTATTCCGGCAGATGGAACAGGAAGGTCTTGAGATACGCGGTTTCGGGCATGGCGGGATGAATGGGATGATCCGGTCCCTGAAAGCCCTGGAAGAGAAGTCTGGCGTGGCGGCGGCGTTTTCCCGCGGCGCGGGTGACGATGCCGCGAAGAGCGTCGGCCTCCAGATGATGGGAGCAGGAGCAGGTCATGAGCATGCCGCCGGGACGGACCAGATCGAGACCTATCTCGTTGACACGCTGGTAGGCTTCGAGTCCCTGTCTGGCATCCTTCTTGCGCTTGATGAAGGCCGGAGGATCAAGGCAGACGATGTCGAAGGTGCGTCCTTCGCGGCGCAGGTCTGCAAGCAGCGTGAGCGCGTCTCCCTGAAGGAGTTCCGTTTCCGTGCCGAACTGTCCGGCGTTGCGTCCGGCATAGGAGAGGGCCTGTGCTGAGGCGTCCATGAAGGTGATCCTGCCTGCGCCGTTTTTGGCCGCCAGAGCGCCGAATCCGCCGGCATAGCAGAAGGCGTCGAGCACGCAGCAGCCTTTCTGCGCCTGAACGAAGGGCGTGAGCGCGGCGCGGTTCATGCGCTGATCGTAGAACCAGCCGGTTTTCTGGCCGCTTTTGAGTGGAACGGCATAGCTCATGCCGTTTTCTTCCACGGCGATTTCTTCGGGCGTCTCACCCAGAGCGGTGCGCTGGAAGCGTTCCAGCCCTTCGAGGTCCCGGGAGGCCACGTTGTTGTCGAGAAGGATGGACGCGGGATGCAGAAGTTCGTCGAGAACGGCAAGAAGCTCGTCCGTATGAGCATCCATGCCTGCCGTGGTGATCTGGCAGACGAGGTGTTCGCCGTGACGGTCGGCCACAAGTCCGGGCAGAAAGTCGCCTTCGCCGTGACAGAGGCGGTAGAAGGGCCTGTCGAACATCCTTTCGCGCAGAGCGAGGGCGTCGGAAAGGCGACGGCGCAGAAGAGAGGCGTCGAGCACTTCGTCGGCCTTGCGGCTGACCATGCGCACTGCGATGAGCGAGGCGGGGTTGACGTAGCCTGTGCCGAGAATGCGTCCTCCGCAGTCGGCCACGAGCACGGACTGCCCGGGCGCAAAGGACGTGAGGGGGGAGCGCTTCGTATCCACTTCGTTGCTGAACACCCAGAGGTGTCCGATGCGCAGACGCCGGTCTTCGCCCTTTTTCAGAAAAACGGTTTCCATGGGTGGGTTCCCCGGTGATTTGAAGAATGTGATGAAGGCGGCGCTCCGGGCAGAGACGGAAAGCTCCGTGCACAGAGGAAAAAGACGGGGCACGGCCAGGGCCGTGCCGCAGAGGCTCCTTGCGCCGCCCGTGCCGCTAGAACAGTCCCAGAATGAAGATGCAGAACCAGAGCGCGGCGTTGAGCGCCAGCATGAGGAACACGGCCGCGGAAGCCATGTCCTTGGCGTTTTTTACCGCGATGTTGTAGTCGCGGGTGATGAGGTTGAGCGCTTCTTCTATGGCGGTGTTGATGAGTTCGGCCATCATGACGAGAAGCCATGCGCCGAGGGCGACAAGCCAGGTGACGAGAGGCTTGCCGCACAGGGCGAGAAGCACGATGAGGGCAAGAAAAACGCCGCATTCCTGCCGGAAGGCAAGGCTGAGCCGGACGCCGGTTCTGAGTCCGGCCAGAGAGTAGCCTGCCGCCTTGAAGATGTGGAAGAAGCCTTCCTTGAAGCGGGTCTTGTCCATGACTACGCCTTCTGCTGCGGCTCGCCGCCTATTTCAAAGGAACGGAACTGATTCGCCTGGCCGTTGGCCTTGGGGCACTCCTTGCGCAGGTAGCAGATGTCGCAGGCGCCGTGGAAGGGATAGGGCGTAAGCACGCTGAACTTGGGCAGCATGGAGTGGGTCACGTCCTGATAGTCCAGTCCTTCGGCCGCGAGAGCCTCGCGCAGCGCAGCCGTAGGCTCGGGCGCAGGAGCGCAGCCGGCTTCCTCCACCTCGGGCATGAGCTGATACACGGCGCACTGGCACATGGTCTGTCCGAGCGCGCTCAGACGGAAGCCGTATTCTGCGGACTTGGCCCATTCTTCATCGACTTCCTTTTCCACGTCCTGCTCGAGCCAGAGGGCAAGGTAGCGTCCCTTGCCGGTTTCCAGCTTGATGGCGTGGAGTTTGGGCAGCCAGCGTTCCCACACGTCGGCCAGCTCTTCGAGCACCTTGCCGCCGAGGCGCTTTTCGGAAAGAAGACCGAGCAGCAGTTCAAAGTCGAAGATGGGACGGACCTGCAGCGTTTCCTTGGTATAGCTGTTCATAGAATTCCTCTCGAGAGTGATGTCGGCGAGGCCGGATTTCCCGCCTGAGCCGTCAGAATGTTCCACTCTGCCGCGCGTGAGCCGTTCCGTCAAGTGTCGGGGGCGAGAGCCCGGGACTATCTTCTTTACTTGCCGGTCAAGGAGCGATATGAAAGGAAATTCAAGGTTCGCCCGAGAGGCGGCCTCATTTTTGAGAGGTTCTCATGAGTCAGATCAGATATCCCAGCCGGGTGCGCTACGAGTACAGTCAGGACCCCGACTGCCGCCTTCAGTACACGCACGGCGTATGGGGCGGCATCAATCCTCAGGGTGAGATAGAAGTGAATTTCTACGTGGAGAGCGACAAGCTTCCCTCGTTTTCCGAAAGGGCCGTGGAGCCCGACGGCGCCTTCGGGGCGGAAGTTGTTCCCTTTGATGAGGAGGAGCGTGTCATCACCCGTCATATCCATTCCCGTGTGCTGTTCAACTATCATACCGCCCGTGCGCTCATGGAGTGGCTGGAAGAGAAGATCGACACGCTGGAAATGGAAGAGAGCGCCAATTTCAACCCCGAAGAGAGCGGCTCCGAGGTGCAGCAGTAATGCCCCGCAAGAATCGTTACCAGATAGGCGGCGAGGAAGAGACGGAGCGTGTGAGCCGCTCCCAGAAGAAGCGCGACAGTTCCGCTCTTCAGAGCGTGGGAGAACGGCTGGCGAAGATTCCCGCCGTCAAGCGTGCGCGGCTCCCCCTGCCTCCCGATCTTAAGGAAGGGCTGGACGAATACGACCGGCTCTCCGGTTTCGAGGCGAAAAGGCGGCAGCTTCAGTACATAGGCCGGCTCATGCGCGAAGCCAGCGAGGAAGGCACGCTTCAGCCCGTGCTCGACGCCCTGGATCTGCTGGAATAGGGAAAAGATCGGGAAAAAGCGGCGGAAAGCATTTTTTTCTTGACGGCCGTGGCCGAATCTGGCAGAAGTACATGTGCAACGGGGATGTAGCTCAGTTGGGAGAGCGCTTGAATGGCATTCAAGAGGCCAAGAGTTCAATTCTCTTCATCTCCACCAGAATTTCAGCCGCCTGTACACACAGGCGGCTTTTTTCATATCTGCACTGGAGAGCATGTCATGAACCCGGACATACGCATTGACGACGACGTTCTTTCCCTCTGTCCCGAGTGCCGTCTCGGCTGGCTGACCTACAGGGCGGAGCCTCGTCCCTCCGGAAATGAGATCCTTGCCGCCTTCGACAGTCTGCTGCCGGAGCTGAAGGCTCGTCTGGAGTCGACGGCCCTTGCCGACATGCCCAATATCGGGGAGTCCCGCAAAGGATATCGCGCCTGCGGCAAGGATCCCGGGCGCTGGCGTGTGTCCTCCGAGGCCCTGTACCGGCGGGTGCGTCAGGGCAAGGATCTCTACCGCATCAACAGCGTGGTGGATGTGAACAACCTCGTTTCTCTGGAAACGGGATTTTCTCTCGGCTCCTATGACAGGGATCATCTGCAGGGACCCGTGGTGCTGCGCCGGGGGAGGCCTGGGGAAAGCTATCCCGGCATAGGCAAGGACGCCGTGGATCTTGAGAACATGCCGCTTCTGGCCGACGGGGAAGGACCTGTGGGAAGTCCCACCAGTGATTCCACGAGGGCCATGGTCACGTCGGACAGCCGCAGATTTTTGACGGTCATATATTGCTTTTCGTCCCGCAAGGCACTGGCTGATGCGCTTTTGCTTGCCTGTTCCCGGTTTCAGACGCTGGCCGGAGCCGAAGAACTCGATTCCGGCGTGATTGAGAGAGCTTTTTGATGGATCTGAACTTCAGTGATCGCGGGTTCTGGATAGGCACGGTCTACTGCGTGCTTGCCGCGCTGGCCTGGGCCATCATCGGACCCGTTTCCCGCGTATGCTTCGCGGAAGGCATGGAGCCCACTTCCGTGGCGTTCTGGCGCATGGCCATATCCGGAGCCTGTTTTCTTGTGCATGCGCTGCTTCGCGGCGGCATGCACGCCACGCGTCGGGATTTTGTGAGCATGGTGCTTTTCGGTGCCGTCAATGTCTCTCTGGTGATCCTTTCCCTTCAGATAGCCATTCAGAAGAGCGGAGGAGCCATCGCTATCATCCTCATGTTCACGGCTCCGGCATGGGTGGCCTTCTTTTCGCGCATACTGTTCCATGAGGCCATCAACTCCTCCAAGATGACGGCCCTTGCCCTGGCCATGGTGGGTACCAGCCTCGTCTGCCTGTCCGGAGGCAGTCTCGGCAAGGAGGTGTCCTATGTCGGCATAGGCTGCGGCCTTCTTTCGGGATTCACCTATGCCTTCCAGTTCCTGTTTTTCACCTGGTACAAGGATCGTTATTCCACGCAGGCGCTGTTTGCCTTTACCTTCATTCCTGCGGCTCTGGTGCTGTCGGTTTTTACCACGTTCAGGCCCGTGTCCCTGCATGCCGCCGCGGCGCTCTTCGTGCTCAGTTTCGTGTCCACCTATGTTTCCTATTTCTGGTACGGACAGTCGCTGCGTTATCTGTCTCCCGTTCAGGCGGCCATTCTGGGCAATCTTGAACCGGTGGTCAGCACGCTGCTGTGCTGGTGGATCTGGAACGAGAATTTTTCTCCCGTCGGCTGGGTGGGCTGTGCTCTGGTCATAGGCTCAGTGCTGCTGCTCACGCTGAAGAAGCACTGATGCAGGTTTCAGAGAACGGCATACGGCCCTCCGGGAGTCCCCGGAGGGCTTTTTTCATCCGAATTTCAGAGAATGGTCAGGTTGCCGAGAAAAAGATAGGCAAAGCCGAAGTAGATGAACACGCCGAGCAGATCCATGACGGACGTGATGAGCGGCGAGGAAAGCGTGGCGGGGTCGGTGCCGAGACGGCGCGCAAGGAAGGGCAGAAGAAGTCCGATGACGCCTCCGGCCGCAGTGCATACGAACATGCTGAGTCCCACGGTGAGCAGCACATCGAGACCCGTCCCCTTGGAGAAACGGGCGAGGATGCCTTCCAGAACGGCCACGGTGAGTCCGAGGGCGCAGGCCACGGGAAGCTCCCGCCGAAGCACGCGCCACACATCCTTCCAGCAGAGACTCACGTCTCCTACGGCCATGGCGCGTATGACCAGCGTGGCGGACTGGCTTCCCGTATTGCCGCCCATGTCCACGATGGGAGCGATGAAGGCCGCAAGCACGATGACATGGGAAAGGATTTCTTCCTGGGCGGCAACGAAGCTGCTTGTGATGACGCCGAACACGGTGAGGAAGATAAGCCAGAAGACACGTACCTTGAACATGACGGACAGGGGGGAGGCCAGGATATCGAGGTCCGAGTCCTCGGCTGTGGCCGTGCCGCCGAAGCGGGCGAGCCTTGAGGCGTCCAGTTCCTTTTCCATGTCCATGGCATCGTCCACGGTGAGGATGCCCATCATGGCGTTGTTTTCATCCATGACGGGCAGCGCCAGAAGATCGTAGCGGCGTATCATTTCCGTGGAGCGTTCACGCGGCCATGAGGCACGGGCGAAAACGGGGCTGCGGCGCATGATGCTTTCCATGGT
>CAJJMX010000108.1 GCA_905192935.1 uncultured Mailhella sp. | reverse complement strand
GCGGGCCCGTGGAGGAGGCCCTCGTGGGCCTGCCCGTGCCGCAGGAGGACAGTCCGGTCAACGCCGGGCGTCTCATCCGCGCCTTCGACCCGTGACTGGGATGCGCCGTGCATGTCATGCACGTCAGGGAAAAGGACTCCGGCCTCAGCCGTCGGGAAGTCTGAAACTCTCCCGTCAGATCGACGCGAAGAAGGCGGCGACATCACGCTCACAGGGCAAACTCCATGATGTCCGCCGCCCCCTGCTTCTCCGGACGACGGGACGGCCTTCTTCCGGCCGACGACGCGATCCCGAAAAAGGGCGGTCCCTGGGGACCGACCTTTTTTTATGGTTCAGCGCCGAAGACGCGCCTGTCCGCATCTTCGAAGGCGTCCGGGTCTAGGCCCGGCGCCTTGCCGCCCGGGAGGGCTTTTCGGACATGCGGAAGAAGAGGAGCACGAGAAGCCCGGATATGAGCGCCACGACGGCCATGGGCAGAGAGGTCGCGTCGCCGCCGAGGCCCACGAGGGGCGAGGCCGCCGCGCCGAACACGAAGGAGGTCACGCCGAGCAGGCCGGACGCGCTGCCCGCGCCCTCGGTCTGGGCGGCGATGGCGAGGGAGAAGCTCGTGGTCGTGGTGATGCCTATGCAGGACACGAAGAGAAAGAGCGCGCCTATCATGAAGGGCACGGGCAGATGCAGCACGCTCACCGCCACGATGGCGAGAGAGGCCGCAAGGGAAAGCGCGACGCCCGCGCCGAGCACGGTCCGATCCCCGTAGGCCGTGCAGACGCGGCCCGTTATCTGGGCGAAGATCATGATGCCGAGTCCGTTCAGGCCGAAGCAGAGCGAGTACTGCTGGGCCGAAAGCCCGTAGAGGTTCTGCAGAACGAAGGGAGAGGCGGAGATGTAGCCGAAGAATCCCGCCATGACGAAGCCCTGAATGAGCATGTAGCAGAGGAAGTTGCGGTTGCCGAACAGACGCAGCATGGCCCGCACGGACTGTCCCATGCCGCCCTGCACGCGCCTTTCGGCAGGCAGGGTCTCGGGGCATCCGAAGAGCACCAGGGAGAACTGGGCCGCGCCGCAGAGCGCCAGAAAGACGAAGATGCCGCCCCAGCTGGAAAAGCGCAGGATCTGCCCGCCGATGACCGGGCCGAAGATGGGAGCCACGCCGTTGATGAGCATGAGCAGGGAAAAGAACTTCGTCAGCTCCGTGCCGCGGAAGAGATCGCAGGCAATGGCGCGGGAAAGCACCACGCCGCCGCTGCCCGCAAGCCCCTGAATGAAGCGCAGCGCGATGAGCTCGCCCACGCTTGAGGCGCGGGAGCAGAGAAAGGACGCGGCAATGAACACCGCAAGGGAAATGAGAAGCGGCGCCTTGCGTCCCCGCGCGTCGCTGAGGGGACCGAGCACTATCTGCCCGAGGGAGAGTCCCAGAAGACAGGCCGTGATGCTGAGCTGCATCTGAGAAGGCGCGCTGCCGAGCTCTGCGGCCATGTCGGGCAGGGCGGGCAGGTAGAAATCCGTGCAGAGAGGGCCCATGGCGGCAAGAAAACCGAGGATGGACGCCATGAAAAGACGGGCGCCGGTGCTTTTAAAAGGTGAAACAGACATGAAAACTCCAGGGGTCGAAGGAACCGATTATGGCTCGGCACAGCTCTCCCGCGCCCTCCAAGACGCGGACCCAAGCAACATAGAGAGGAAACGGGATTTCGTCCAGCATTTCCGGCCTGTTCACAAGGTCGGTCCCGCCGTGAAAAAACGCCGGAAACGAGGCCTCCCGCCGCAAAAAAAGGCGGCGCTTCCGCAGCGCGCACACGGCCGCCGAAAGCCCGGGACGCGCAGGATACGAAGAAGCGGCGCGTCGGACGCCCTCCCGGCAGGGACAAAAAAAAACGCGAAGACGCAGACTTGCGCCTTCGCGGAAAACGCCGGGGATTTAACAGCAGGAGGCGGCGGGATGGACCCGCCGCCTCGATCTTACGCCCGAGGGGTCGGAGCGATTACTTGTTTTCGAGGTTCACGGTGATGAAGAAGGTCTCGCCGTGACGGTTGACCTGAAGCATGACGGCGCCGCGTTCCTTGCCTTCCTTGCGGACGATGGAAACGAGATCCTTGGCGGTGGTCACGGGCTTGAGGTTGGCCGAGAGGATCACGTCGCCGGTACGGATGCCCGCTTCCGCGGCGGGGCCGTTGCCCTTCACGTTCACCACGAGCAGGCCCTTCACGTCGGAAGAGAGCTGGAGAGCGCGGGCGTCGTCGGGAGTCAGGGGCTTGATGCTCACGCCGAGGTCGCCGCCTTCGCTCTGCTGACCGGGGGTCTGCGCCGCATCGGTATGCGTGGAGCGTTCACCGAGGGTGACGGTGCTCTTCACTTCCTTGCCGTTGCGCATCACGGTGATGTCCACCTTGGTGCCGGGCTTGAGGGAGGCCACGCTTCTCGTGACGGCGGAAGCGCTGTCGATGGCGTTGTCGCCCACGCGGACGATGACGTCGCCCGCACGCAGACCGGCCTTGGCGGCAGGTTCGTCGTCGAGCACGGAGCCGATGAGCGCGCCGCCGGCGCTCTTGAGACCCAGAGCCTTGGCGGTGTTCTCGTCCACGTCCTGGATGGTCACGCCGAGCCAGCCGCGGCTGACCTTCTTGCCTTCGCGCAGATCGTTGATGACCTTGGAGGCAAGGCTGCTCGGGATGGCGAAGCCGATGCCCTGACCGCTGGCGGAAATGGCGGTGTTGATGCCGATGACCTCACCTTCCATGTTGATGAGCGGGCCGCCGCTGTTGCCGGGGTTGATGGAGGCGTCGGTCTGGAGGAAGTTGTCGAAGGGACCGGCGTGGATGTCGCGGCCCTTGGCGCTCAGGATGCCGGCGGTCACGGTGTTGCTGAGACCGAAGGGGTTGCCGATGGCCACCACCCAGTCGCCCACTTCCATGGCGTCGGAGTCGCCGAACTTGAGCACGGGCAGAGGATTCTTGCTCTCCACCTTGAGCAGGGCGAGGTCGGTTTCCGCATCGGTGCCCACCACCTTGGCGGCCAGACCGTCGGACTTGTCGCCGTTGAGCTTCACGGTGATCTTGTCGGCGCCTTCCACCACGTGGTTGTTCGTGACGATGTAGCCGTCGGCGGAAATGATGAAGCCCGAGCCGAGAGCGCTGCTCTTCTGCTTGGGCATGGGCTGTCCGGGACGCATGCCGAAGGGCCCGCCGAACTGTTCGAAGAACTGATCCATGCCGGGGAAGCTGAACATGCCCATGACGGGGCTTTCCACTTCGCGCTCGGTGCTGATGTTCACGACTGCGGGACCGGCATTCTTGGCCAGAGGAACAAAGTTGGGCAGCATGGGCGCCGCCACGGCCGAAGAGGCCAGAAACATGAAACCGGTGACGGCAATCGCCGTCTTTTTAAGGATGCCGTTCATAAGAGAACTCCTTGTGCATTCGCATTTCAGGGGAGATGAGGCTCCTGAATTTCTTGTACTGCGCAGAAGCCTTTCATGCCATTGTAATTCCGAAGAAAAACCTATTGCTGCGAAGAGGTGCCGCCGGCCGCTCCTCCGCCGCATGAGGAGCAGTTGCCGTGACAGGGACTGTTCCGATTGAGTCTTTTGTCGTTCATCCAGGCCGGACGCGGGCCTATCTTGAAGGGGAACGCTCCGGTCTTGAGCGGGCTCGGCGCGGAAACGAGCCGGGCCGTGTTCTGCGACCCGCACTTGGGGCAGGTTATGATGTCGTCGTCATCGAAGGCCAGCTCCTCAAAGGTGTGCCGGCAGTCCCTGCATTCAAAATCGTACAGCGGCATGGTAAAACTCCTCGCGAGAAAAACTGGAAGGCGCTCTCCCGCCTTCTCTTGCAGCTAGATAAGCACCCTACACCAGCTGGCAAGGGTAAGGCAAAAGGCAAAAACGCCCCTTTTCAGGGGCAGGGAAAGATTAGGCAAGAAACTTATTTGAATAAAAACAACATATTGCTGCGCAAGTTATCAGATTTTCCCTCTTTTTGGCGGCATTTCACGCAATTCTTGCATAGTGTTACAGATTCCCGGCCCTTAGGCAGGACCGCAAAGGCCGCCCGTGCCGCGTCCGGGGCATCACGAAGAAGGACTCCGGCAAGGAGGCTATCGTCCCGGGGCCTCGAAAAACAGCACGCCGCGGCCGGAAAGCTCGGCCTTGATGCCTCCGCCGAAGGAAAAGCGCCGGGGAAAAAGACGCCGCTTCCAGGCCGTCTCCAGAGCTTCCAGCCTGTCCGCGCGCACCTCGCCGCGAAGAAGGCGAAGCGCCTGCGCCATGGCGCGCATCCGGCCTTCCTCGCCGAGCTCCCGGAGCTTCGCGTCCGCGATGAGCACGCCCCCGTCGCTTTTCGTGAGCGCCGCGGACAGACGCTCCCGCCAGAAGCGCTCGTCCCTTCGGGCCGCGCGCCACAGACGGCGCACGCCGTCGAAGAACGAGGGATTCTCCGCCAGAAACAGAGGCACGACATCAAGACGCATGCGGTTCCTCTTCCACGCGCGGCTTTTGTTGGAGGCGTCTTCCTGCCACGCGATGCCGAGTCTTCGGAGCATGGCTTCAAGGTCCTTCTTCTCCAGCATGAGCAGAGGACGGAGCACATGACGGCCCGGCTCGTCCACAACGCCCCTCATGCCGCCGAGTCCCGGCCAGAGCGCCCCGCGGGAAAGACGCATGAGCACGTCTTCCGCCAAATCTCCGGCGTGATGCGCCGTGAGCACCCACGCCGCGCCCGCCTTCCTCCGGCAATCCTCAAGAAAGGCGTAGCGCACGCGCCGTCCCGCCTCCTCCACGCCGCATTTCCACTCCCGCGCCATGGCTCCCACATCCTCGCGCCGCACGAAAAAGGGCACGTCGAAGCGGCGGCAGAGCGCGGCCGCAGCCTCGGCCTCGGCGGCGCTCTCGGGCCGCAGGCCGTGGTCGAGATGCGCGGCGAAAAGCGTGATGCCGAGATGCTCGCGCAGCGCGCAGAAAAAGACGAGCAGCGCCGTGGAATCGGCCCCGCCGGAAAGCGCCGTCACCACGCTCGCGCCCCGAAGATCCACCCCGAGCTCCCCGCCGACGAAGCGCGCCACGTCAAGCGCTCTGCGCGCATCCTCAGGAGCAAGACTTTTCAGGGAAAACATGGGATCCGGCATAGATGGAGCCTCCTTGCAGCGATGGATAAGGCCGGGCCGGGCGCAGGGCCGCCCGGCTTCCCACTATGTCCGGGCCGGGAGAGCTTTGTCAAACGGACGCGACAAGGTTCCCGCGGCTCCCCCTGTCCGGCGATGAAAAAAGGCCCTGCGTGCGGAACGCGGGGCCTTTTTGCGGACACGCCTGCGAAGAATGCGGCGCGCCGTCTAGAGATCGTGATGCAGCATGCGGAATTCGGCCATCTTCTCGTACTTCGTGCCCGGGCGGCCGTAGTTGCAGTACGGATAGATGGAAATGCCGCCGCGCGGCGTGAATATGCCCGTCACCTCGATGTAGCGGGGATCCATGAGCTTTATGAGGTCCTTCATGATGACGTTCACGCAGTCCTCATGAAAGTCGCCGTGATTGCGGAAGCTGAACAGATAGAGCTTGAGGCTCTTGCTCTCCACCATCTTCACGTCGGGGATGTACTCGATGCGTATCTCCGCGAAGTCCGGCTGGCCCGTGATGGGGCAAAGGCTCGTGAATTCCGGACAGTTGAAGCGCACCCAGTAGTCGTTTCCGGCGTGACGGTTCTCGAAGGTCTCGAGAACTTCCGGGGCGTAGTCCTGACGGTATTTCGTGGGAGAACCAAGAAGCGTGAGATTCTCGTCCCTGCGGTCATGCATGATGCGTGTCTCCTGAAGGCGGAACTTCCGCCCGTCTTTTCTTTTCAAGATAGCGCTCGAGTCCCTGACGGCGCAGACGGCAGGCCGGACACTCGCCGCAGCCGTCTCCCGCGATGCCGTTGTAGCAGGTCACGGTACGCGTGCGCACGAGCTCGAACACTCCGAGCCTGTCGGCCAGCTCCCAGGTCTGCGCCTTGTCGAGCCACATGAGCGGC
>CAJJMX010000107.1 GCA_905192935.1 uncultured Mailhella sp. | reverse complement strand
ATGGCTCAACGAGAACAGCTCGCCAGCCGGCTGGGGTTCCTGTTTCTTTCCGCCGGATGCGCCATCGGCCTCGGTAACGTGTGGCGCTTTCCTTTCATCACGGGCAAATACGGCGGCGCGGTCTTTCTTGTCGCGTATCTTGTGTTTCTTCTCGGCATGGGGCTGCCTATTCTCATCATGGAATTTACCGTGGGGCGCGCCTCACGTCGAAACATGTCCCGGGCCTTCCGGGAACTGAAGCCGGGATCGAAGTGGAGCTACTTCGGCTGTTTCAGCATCATCGGCTCCTATGCGCTCATGATGTTCTACATTCCCGTGGCCGGATGGATGATGTATTACTGCTGGGCCACCATCACAGGCACGCTCTCCGTACCGGTGGATCAGGTGGCGGGCGTGTTCTCCAATCTGCTTGCCAGTCCCGGAACCATGCTGTTCTGGACGCTTGTGGCCTCTCTCGGCTGCTTCGGCGTGTGCGCTCTCGGTCTGCAGAAGGGCGTGGAACGCGTGGTCAAGATCATGATGGGCGGACTTCTCGTCATCGTCATCGGTCTTGCCGTCCATTCCCTCACGCTGCCCGGCGCCATGAAGGGCGTGTCCTTCTATCTCGTGCCCGACCTGCAGAGGGCCATGGATGCAGGCATCATGTCCCTTATCAACGACGCCATGAATCAGGCCTTCTTCACCCTGAGCATAGGCATCGGCGCCATGTGCATCTTCGGCAGCTATCTCAACAGGAACAATACCCTGACCAAGGAATCCGTGTTCATCGTGACGCTCGACACTTTCGTGGCCTTCATGTCGGGTCTCATCATTTTCCCGGCCTGCTTTGCCTTCGGCGTGCAGCCCGATGCCGGTCCCAGTCTCATCTTCATCACGCTGCCCAACATCTTCAACAACATGGCCTGGGGTCGTCTGTGGGGCGCCCTCTTCTTCGTGTTCATGAGCGCAGCCGCGCTCACCACGGTCATCGCCGTGCTTGAGAACATCATTTCGCACTTCATGGATACCTATGAATGGTCGAGAGCCAAGGCCGTCAAGGTCAACTGCGTGGTGCTCACCCTGTTCACCCTGCCCTGCATCCTCGGCTTCAATCTCTGGTCCGACATCCAGCCCCTGGGAGCCGGTTCCACCATCATGGATCTTGAGGACTTCATCATCAGCAACAATCTGCTGCCGCTGGGCTCGCTCATTTTCTGCCTGTTCTGCTGCCAGCGCTACGGATGGGGCTGGGACAAGTTCATTGCCGAGGCCGATGCCGGTGCGGGCATGAAGTTCCCCAAGTTCCTGCGCTTCTATCTGACCTGGATTCTGCCCGTCGTGCTTCTGATTATCTTTGCAGAAGGCTACATTCAGAAGTTCTTCTAGGATATCGTTTCCACCCTTTTTCTGGCGCATGGCCTTCCCAGGAAGATCATGCGCCATACTTGTTCCAATCTTGTGGAGTCGTCATGCAACGTGAGAAAATGGCCAGCCGCATCGGCTTTCTTTTCGTATCCGCCGGATGCGCCATAGGCCTCGGCAACGTATGGAGATTTCCCTACATCACGGGAAAATACGGCGGTGCGGTCTTCGTGGTCGCCTACCTGTTTTTTCTGCTCATGCTTGCGCTGCCTCTGCTCATCATGGAATTTTCCGTGGGCAGAGCTTCGCAGCAGAACCTCGGCAATGCTCTGCGCGTTCTGGAGCCTGAAGGTTCCTCCTGGCATCGCATGGGCTGGCTCAGCATCGTGGGCAGTTATCTGCTCATGATGTTCTATATTCCCGTGGCCGGCTGGATGCTCTTTTATGTGTGGCGAACCGCAACGGGACAGCTTGCCCTGCCCCCGGATCAGATGCCTGCCGCCTTCGGTTCCATGCTTGCCGATCCTGCCGGCATGACGTTCTGGGCGTTCCTCACATCCATAGCCTGTTTCATCGTCTGCGGGTTCGGACTCAGACGCGGCATCGAGCGCGTGGTCAAGATCATGATGACCGGACTTCTCGTCATCATGATCGGCCTTGCCGTCCGTGCCGTCACCCTGCCCGGCGCTCTGGAGGGACTCACCTTCTATCTTGCCCCCGACTGGCAGAGGGCCGTGGATGCCGGTATATGGAGCCTTTTGAACGACGCCATGAATCAGGCATTCTTCACCCTCGGGCTCGGCATCGGCTCCATGTGCATATTCGGCAGCTATCTCGGCCGTGAATACACCATCACCCAGGAATCCATATGGATAGTCTGTCTGGATACCTTTGTGGCCATGATGTCCGGCTTCATCATATTTCCGGCATGCTTCGCCTTCGGCGTGGAACCGGATTCCGGTCCGGGACTTATTTTCATTACGCTTCCCAACGTGTTCAATTCCATGTCGGGGGGACGGTTCTGGGGAACGCTGTTCTTCGTGTTCATGAGCGCAGCGGCGCTTACCACGGTCATCACCGTCATTGAGAACATCATTTCCTACGGCATGGATGTGTGGGCATGGTCGCGCCGCAAGTCCACGATCATCAACGGCGTGATCCTCACTCTGCTCACCCTTCCCTGCGTTCTCGGATTCAATGTGCTTTCCGGCGTGCAGCCGCTCGGAGAGGGAAGCACGCTCATGGATCTGGAGGACTTCATTCTCAGCAATAACCTGCTTTCCATAGGTGCCGTGACCTTCATGCTGTTCTGCTGCCACAGGTTCGGCTGGGGCTGGGACAACTTCATGGCGGAAACCGATGCCGGACGCGGGGTGAAGTTCCCGAAGTTTCTGCGATTCTATCTTGCCTGGATTCTTCCGCTCGTGGTGGCGCTGGTCTTTGTGCAGGGGTACATACAGAAGTTCTTTGTCTGAACGGAATCTTTTTCGATGAGCAGGAGGCCGTTTTTTCCTCGGGGAGAAAACGGCCTCCTGTCGTCTTATGCTCCGGCTTTCCCGACAGGCCTGCGGAGAGATGTCCGGGATGGATGGACGCATGAAGGAAGCCGGTGCGTAAAAAAGGCCGCATCCTTGTGCGGCGCGGCCTTTTTCAGATCATGCCGAAACGTGACGTTCAGGCGTCACGAAGGCTGAAGACAGGGGATGAGCGCAAGGACCGTTTTCAGGCCGTTTCTCCTATGCGGCGCAGCACCTCCGTGAGCAGCTTCCATGTGTTTTCCGCAGAGGAGAGACTCAGAGATTCCTTGGTCGTATGGGCTCCGGAAACCGTGGGGCCGAAGGACAGAAAATCCATGCGGCGGCCGAGCTTCTTGAATTTTTCGGCAAACAGACCGCATTCCAGACCGGCATGAATGCCTTCGACTCTGGCGTCCTTGCGGAAAAGGTCCCTGTAGGTCTGCTCGAAAAGCGGACGGAGCCTGGATGCGGGGTTGTATTCCCAGGCAGGATAGTCGCCGGAATGTTCCACGGAGGCGCCGATCATGGCGGCAAGCACTTCCATCTGTCGGCAGAGCGCTTCCTTTTTGCTGGCCACGGAACTTCTGGTCTGACAGTGGAAGACTATTTCTCCGTTTTCCATGCGAATCATGGCAAAGTTGTTGGAGCTTTCCACAAGACGCTGCGTGGTGATGTTCATATCCATGGATGCTATGCCCGTGGGGATCAGCAGAGCCGCGGAAATTACGGAAGCGGCGCAGCGCTTCGTCAGCACCCTGTCCGCGGCCTCGGCCTCCTCCAGCGTCACGGCGAGACCTGCGCCGTCCGCGCCGCGCAGTTCGTGGCGGAAGGTTTCGGTCCAGAGATCGAGCTCATGCTTCAGAGCGCTGTCGTCTGCACAAATGAGCACGACGGCCGAACTTTCCTTGGGAATGGCATTGGCGGCCGTACCGCCGTACAGAGAGGCGATGCGGCAGGGATACTTCTGCATCAGATCGTCCAGCACTCTGGCAAGAAGCTTGTTGCTGTTGCCGCGTTCCTTGATGATTTCAAGTCCGGAGTGACCGCCGGCCAGGCCCGTCACGGTGATGCGGCGGAAATGGCTCTTTTCACCGAGGTCGGAAACCGGGACGTCTTCTGTTTCGGCGGGAATGCGCAGCCGGCTTCTTCTGCCTCCGGCACAGCTCACGCAGAACACGCCTTCGTCTTCGGAGTCCATGTTGATGAACAGGGATGCCGTGAGCTGAGAGGCGTCAAAGGCCGTCGCTCCGCCCATGCCTACTTCCTCATCCACCGTGACTACGGCTTCCAGCGGAGGATGGGGAATGTCGTCCGAATCCAGCAGCGCGAGAATGTAGGCCAGAGCTATGCCGTTGTCGGCGCCGAGAGAGGTGCCTTCGGCGTGCAGGCTGTCACCGTCGGTCACGAGACGAAGAGGATCCCTGGCAAAGTCGAAGTCGACTCCTTCATCCTTCACGCATACCATGTCCATATGTCCCTGAAGAATGACGGCAGGCGCATGTTCCATGCCGCTTGTGCCGGACTTTCTGATGATGATGTTGCCCTTCTCGTCCTGCGTGACGTCAAGGCGGCGTTCTTTGGCAAATTCGACAAGAAAATCGCTGAGCTGCTGTTCATTTCTGGATTCATGGGGAATGCTGCATATCTTCTCGAACCAGCCGAGATACGTCCTGCCGGCATAAGAGCTGCTGTTCATGGAGGAACTCCTGATTGTCCGTAATCTTGAAATTTCACGATCTGCGCTGTCGTGCAGTCGCATAGTCACGTCAGGTTTAATCAAGAATTCCACAGCCTGCAACTCTCATGCAGAAGTGTCCGGTTCCGGCCGGAGATGATGGGAAACTCTTTCAGCGATATTTTTTTATCTTTTTCCCGGTTGTGATTCTTATGTGATTGACATAATGTTATATTAATCACATAGTACGACCGTATGCCTTTTCTCAGACGGAAAAGTGCTTGCTGTGTGTTATTTTTACCTCGGAGAATAGTATGGAATACAGCAGAAGAGCTATGCTGGGCGCCATGGGTGGTCTGGCCGTTGGTGGAACTCTTGCCGCCATGTCTGGTACTGTTATCGCTGCCCCCGCCGCTCCGGCCATGTCCGGCGGCAAAAACGGACATTTCGCTCAGATGGGCGGAGAGTTCGGCTGGACCCCGAAAAAGATTGACGACCTCGCCGCTGCTGCTGCCGTGGCCTATCAGGGCTACTGGTATAAGGGATACGGCTGTGGATACGGTGTGTTTTACAGCATCGTCGGCACCATGGCCGAAAAGTTCGGAGCTCCCTACAACACCTTCCCCTTCACCATGATGGAAGGTTTCAAGGGCGGCATGTCCGACTGGGGCACCATCTGCGGCGCGCTTGCGGGCGCTGCCATGGCCTTCTCGGTGTTCTATCCCCGCAAGGAAGCCACGCCCATGGTCAATGAGCTTTTCCGCTGGTACGAAAAGACGGCCTTCCCCATCTATCAGCCCGGTGACGCTGCTCAGGGCGTGAAGGGCGATCTGCCTACCAGCGTTTCCAACTCCGTGCTCTGCCACGTTTCCGTTTCCCGCTGGTCCTATGCCACCAAGCTCGCTGCAAACAGCACGGAACGCAGTGAACGCTGCGGCCGCATCACTGCCGACGTGAGCCGCAAGGCCATTGAAATACTCAATGCCAAGATTGAAGCCGGCAAGGACTGGAAGGGCGCTCTCGGCAAGCAGGAATCCGTGACCGGCTGCACCACCTGCCACGGCAAGGGAAAGATGTCCGACATTCAGAAGGGCAACATGGACTGCACTCCTTGCCACAGCGGTTCCGAGGCCACTGCCGACAAGTTCCACAATCATCCGTAATACTCCGCAGCCGTGCGGGGCATTGCCGCCTGTGAGAGGGAGGGGGAGATTCCCCTCCCTTTTTCTTTTAATAAGCCTTTGATGGAAGCAGGGACAGCATGAGGAGCAGTGATCGTGCAGGGGACATTTTTTGTCCTTATTCCATGCGGCGGAGAGCTGACGCTGATTTCCCTGGACGGGGGGAGTTTCCATGAGCGGGAACGCCGGGGAGATCATCCCGGACTCTTCGGTTTCGAGAGGGATGGGGCTGACGTTTCTCCAGGCAAAGAAAGAAAGGTTGGGAAGGCTCTTTTAAGAACCTGAGAGTCCTGATGGGCTGAACATGTGCTGAAATCCCTAACTCAGAACAGAAAAGTATTAAAAATAATATAAATATAATCAACATGTTATAAATGAAAATGCAAAAAGAACGAAAAAAGAGCAAAAAAGTGTTTGACAAGACGGGGCTAAATGGGCATAACTCGAAAACGCGCTGAG
>CAJJMX010000106.1 GCA_905192935.1 uncultured Mailhella sp. | reverse complement strand
GACGCGGCCCTTCGCCGGTCGGCGTTCAGCCGGATCTTACATGAAGAACAGGAAGGTGATCAGGGCAAAGAGCGGGCAGAGGATGCCGACGGACCAGGCCATGTAGCCGAAGAAGCTGGGCATCTTTACGCCCTGTTCTTCGGAGATGGCCTTCACCATGAAGTTCGGCGCGTTGCCTATGTAGGTGTTGGCGCCCATGAACACGGCGCCGGCGGAAATGGCGGCCAGCACTTCGCCGTCGGCCATGAGCTGCGCGGCGTTGCCGCCCGCGGTGTTGAAGAACACGAGGTAGGTGGGAGCGTTGTCCAGGAAGGAGGACAGAAGACCGGTCATCCAGAAGAACATGGAGGTCACATGATGGCCTTGGGCATCGGTGGTCAGGTTGACCACGGCGGCGAGGGCGCCGTCGGAGCCGGCCTTGAGGATGGCGATGGCGGGAATCATGCTGAGGAAGATGCCGATGAACAGCTTGGCCACTTCTTCAATGGGGGCCCAGGTGAAGTTGTTGCGGGTGCGGCAGCCCATGTCGGTGGCCTTCCAGGAAGCCACGGCGATCACGATGTACATGATGTCGCGCACGACATTCTGCAGTTCCATGGGAACGCCGAAGATGTGGAAGGTGGGACCGGTCCACTGACCGGAGATGAGGGTGTTGGCCACGATGCAGGCGAGGAACACGAAGTTGATGCAGCCTTCAAAGCCGAGCTTTTCCTTGGAACCGGCGGCGTCGGCGGGAACGGGGCTGCCTTCCTTCTTGAAGAGCACGGTGTCGATGACGAAGTAGAGCGCGAGCAGGATGACGGAGATAAGCAGGGTCTTCACGAACAGATGCACGGTGGTCCAGAAGAAGCTCACGCCCTTGAGGAAGCCGAGGAACAGGGGCGGATCACCCAGGGGGGTGAGGGAGCCGCCGATGTTGGCCACAAGGAAGATGAAGAACACGACCTGATGCACGCGGTACTTGCGGTGGGCGTTGGCGCGCAGCAGCGGACGGATGAGGAGCATGGCGGCGCCGGTGGTGCCCATCCAGCTGGCGAGAATGGTGCCCACGGCCAGAATGGCGGTGTTCACGATGGGAGTGCCGACGAGGGTACCCTTGAGACGGATGCCGCCGGCCACGGTGAACAGGGCGAGCAGCAGCAGGATGAAGGGCACGTATTCGAGCAGGATGCTTTCAGCGGCGATGAAGAAGGCATTGCCGAAGCCGAAGACGAGCGCACAGGGCACGAGGAAGGCCAGTCCCCAGAAAAGGGCCACCTTGCCGAAATGATGCTCCCAGAAATGAGGAACCACCAGGGGACAGATGGCTATGGACAGCAGCATGCAGACAAAGGGCACGACCCAGATGATGGAAAGATCATTGGGCAGCTGGAAATGACCTTCGGCGAAGCAGATGCCGGGCACAAGCAGCATCGCCAGAAGGAGAGCGGAAATAAATTTGAAACGGTGCATCCACGGACTCCTTTCGGGAAAAAATAGAATTAGGTTTTCTTGTACCCAAAAAAACGCGTTCCATCAAGAACTTTAGGCGTTCCGTGGCGACAGAACCTTGACGGGGCAAGGCTTTTGTGTGCATCTCAGGAAGAAAAACGAGGAAAAAAGGAGCGTTTCATGCATCAGATACCAAACGTTCTTACCATTGCCGGTTCCGATTCCGGAGGAGGTGCCGGCATACAGGCCGATCTCAAGACCATGACCATGATGCGTACTTTCGGCATGAGCGTGATCACGGCGCTTACGGCGCAGAACGGTCTCGGCGTGACGGGCATACACGCGCCGGATCCCTCATTCGTGAGGCTTCAGCTCCTCACCGTTCTGGACGGATTTCCCGTTCACGCCGCCAAGACGGGCATGATGTTCAATTCCGGCATCATCAATGCCGTGGCGGACATTCTGGACGAACAGACCTTTCCGCTGGTGGTGGATCCCGTGTGCGTAAGCACGAGCGGACACAAGCTCATGGAGGACGACGGCATAGACACGCTCCGCGACAGACTCATGCCCCGTGCCGATCTGTTCACGCCCAACCGGCCGGAAGCCGAAGTCTTTGCCGGCATGGAAATCGTGAGCGAGGACGATGTGCTGGAGGCCGGAGAGCGTCTTCTGAACAGAGGGGCGCGGGCCGTGCTCATGAAGGGCGGACATTTCGGCATGGGCAATCCCGTTTTTGTGACCGACTGGCTTTTCGAGAGGGACGCAGAGCCCGTGGCACTGCGTCAGCCCTATGTGAACACGCCAAACACCCACGGCACGGGCTGCACGCTGTCGGCGGGCATAGCCGCTCAGCTTGCGCTCGGCATGCCTCTTCGCGTGGCCGTTGCGAAGGCGCAGGAATTTCTCAATCTCGGTCTTCGGCACAGCTTCAATCCCGGCAAGGGACACGGCCCCTGCAACCACATGGCGGGGCTCGGATAACCCCGGGCAGAAAAGGTCGGTCTGCGCGGCAGAAGAGAGAATGGCTTTTTAGGGCGCAGGATGTTCCATGCAAAAAATGCACGATGCTTCATCGTGCATTTTTTGTATGGCTGACGTGTTTTTTATCTGTCGGCGAGGGAAGGCGGTTCGGCCCCACTGCCGGAAGAGGCTTCCGGCAGTGGGGCGGTCGGGCACAGGACGTTTTCGGCATGAGCAGGGAAGGACGGCGGCATGTTCGGGCCGTCTCTTTCTGTGCCGGTCCTGGAATCAGCTGAAGGCAGAAGGGATTGTGCCCGGCCTGCAGGGGAGGCTTTCTTCGTTTCGGAGAAAGGCGACGTGCCGTCTACTTGATCCATCCGCGTTCACGATAGTAGCGTTCTGCGCCGGGATGCATCGGCAGAACGAAGTCCTGCGGCATCTTGTCTTCGGTCACCTTCTTCCAGTCGGGATTGCCCTGGCTCAGAAATTCCAGGCTTTCGGCAACGGCCTTGGTTATCTTGTAGGCCGTTTCCTCAGGCATGGAGGCGGGAACCAGAATTTCCAGCCAGTCGCATATGGTGGGCACGTCGGCGTCCGCTATCTGTCCCTTGTAATATTCCTTGGGAAGAAGGGCGGGACGGAAGCCGTGCTCCTTTTCCATCTTTGCGGCCACTTCCGGGGAAATGGGAAGGGCCTTGAACGGCATGCTCTTCAGGATTTCAGCGATGTGCCAGGACTCCCCGGAGCCGTTCCAGATGACGATGTCGGCCTGGTTGTTCTGCACGGCTTCAATGACGCCGTCCATGGTGGAGGGGAAGGCCTTGCCTCCCCATTTTTCCAGTTCTTCGAAGCTGATGCCGTAGGCTTCAAACAGCCAGCGTCCGTAGACTTCCGAGTTGCCGCCCTGGGGGCCGGTGGAAATTCTCACCGGCATTTTCTTTTCCCGTATCTGGTCGATGGAGTCGATGCCGAGATCGCGCCGCACGAGCACATTGAAGTTCTGCGGGTCCTGGATGTTCATCAGCGTGCAGACCCTGGTGACCTTGGACGTATAGGGAGAAATGCCGTCGCGGGCTGCGGCGGTGAGGGCCGCCTGGGAGAAGGTCACATCGGCCTTTCCTCTGTCGGCCATGATGACGTTGGAGCGTCCGGCGCCGGGAAGCATGGTTATTTCCATGTCGGGGTACATGGCGGCAATGGCTTTGCCTATGAGTCCCATGTTGAGGTACCACTTGCCGGACACGGCTCCGGAAACCAGATTGAGATGCGTGGCGGACTGTGCGGAATTCGGGGAGAGCGTACATGCGGCGGCGAGGAGAAGACAGGGAAGCAGCGACTTGAATTTCATGATTTCCTCCATGGCGTTATGGTGACGGAAAACCGGCAGCACGTCTGCCGTTAGCCGGCCTGTGCGGAGTCGTTCCGCAGGGAGCGTCTGCGCGCGCTCTGAACGGCGATGACCAGAGCAAGTGCGCCGAGCCCGGTGAGATCGGTGACGACGCCGGGGTAGATGAGACAAAGACCGCCGGCGGTCAGGATCAGCCGCTCCGGCAGGGAGGCCTTTGCCAGAAGATAGCCCTGAAGACCGCCGGAGAGCGACACAACGCCCACCAGCGCGGACAGCGTGGCCATGATGATGCTGCCGGGATCGCCTTCCAGAAGAAGGGCGGGTTCATAGATGAACATGAAAGGAATGATGAACGCCACGATGCCGAGCTTTGCGGAGATCCAGCCTGTTTCCATGGCTCTGGCCTCTGCGATGGAAGCTCCGGCAAAGGCCGCTATGCACACGGGCGGCGTAATGCAGGCCAGAATGGCGTAGTAGAAGACGAACATGTGCGCGGCAAGCCCCGTGACGCCGAATTTGACCAGAGCGGGGACGCCGAGCGTGGCGACGATGATGTAGGCGGGCGTGGTCGGCACGCCCATGCCCAGGATCATGCAGGTGAGCATGAGAACTATCATGAGCAGGAAGAGGTGATCTCCCGCAATCAGCGTGATGCAGGACATGAACTTGTAGCCCACGCCGGTAAGCGCGATGACGGCAATGATGATGCCGGCGGAGGCACAGCAGGCGGAAATCATGAGGCTGTTGCGCGCGCTTTTGACAAGAGCGTCGATGAAGGCGTTCAGATCGAAGCGTGATTCCTTCCTGAAGGCCGCCAGAAGGACGATGCTCAGTGTGGCGATGTAGGCGCAGCTCGTCAGGCTCTTGCCTCGGATAAGCAGGGCGACGAGCAGAAAGACCGGCAGCAGATAGTAGAGCCGTGAGACGACGCGGTCCTTGGACGGAATGAGTTCCTCGGGAAGCAGGCCGAGATTCTTTCGTACCGCTTCGAAATGGATCATCATGAACAGGGCGAAATAGAAGAGTATGGACGGCAGCAGAGCGGCCTTGGCTACGGCCGTGTAGGAAGTGCCCGCAAGATCTGCCATGACGAAGGCCGCCGTGCCCATGATGGGAGGCATGAGCTGTCCGCCCGTGGAGGCCGTGGCTTCCACGGCGCCGGCGAAGGCGGGACTGTATCCGGCCTTTTTCATGAGAGGGATGGTGAAGGTACCGGTGCCGTACACGTTGGCCGGGGCGCTTCCCGAAATGGTGCCGAAGAGCGCGGAGGCGAAGATGCTGACCTTGGCCGGACCGCCGCGCGATTTTCTGGTGAACAGGCATGCCAGATCCATGAACAGCGCGCTCATGTTGGAGCGTTCCAGAAAGGCGCCGAACATGCCGAAGGCAAAGATCATGCCCGCCGCCACGCCGAGAGGCACGCCGAATATGCCCTCCGTGCCTATGAAGATCTCGTCCGTCATGTCGTCCATGGAAATGCCGTTGTGACGCAGCGGCGGGGGAAGCATGTCCCCGAATGCCGCATAGGACAGAAACACCGCCACGACAATGGCCATGGGAACGCCGGCCGTTCTTCTGGTGAGTTCCATGATGACGAGTACGGCGATCAGACAGTAGACTTTGGTTTCCATGGAGATGGGATCGACATAGCGCAGTCTGGTGGTGAATGCTTCATGGTTCACCACAAGATGCGCCATGGCGGCGATGCCGAGCACGGCGAGAGCAATGTCGATGACGAGCCGCAGCGTGCTGTCCTTCTTGGAGTCTGAAGGTATCCACAGAAAGGTGAGGGCGATGATGAAGGCCAGGTGGATATTTCTCAGGAGTTTTGCGTCCAGAAAAAATATGCCGCTGGTGAAGAGTATCTGAAAGATGGAAAGGCCGACAGCCAGCACGACGATGATCGGCTTCAGGCCTTTTCGTGTCAGATGGACGCTCATGGAGAATCTCCTTTCGACGGACGGCTACTGCTCTTCCGGCAGGCCGAAAAGTCGTGCGGCGTTGCGATACAGAACCTTGTCCAGCACTTCGGGGCGAAGCATGCGGGTGTATTTTTCCACGGCCTGCCTCAGGGAGACCACCGGATAGGAGGAGCCGAACAGGAACTGATCCTGGAGCTGATAGTTCGCGCCGGTGACGTAGGCTTCGTAGCCGGCGGTGAAGTCCATCATGTAGACGTCGGCGGAAATATAAATGTTGGGATGCTGCGCTGCGGCGTGACACATCTGAGTGATGTGCGGCCAGCCGCCGTGACAGAACACCATGTTCAGTTCCGGGAAGAGGTAGCCCAGCCTGTCGGCATACAGGGGATTGAGATAGCCCTGGTCCTTCACCAGCCTGCCGCCGTAGGTGAAAAGAAGCGGGATGCCGTGAGTCTGGCACATTTCGTAGGCGTCGAAGGCCCGCTCGTCGGTGATGTACCAGTTTTCCTTGTTGAATATGGCAGCGGGTTCCATGATGACGCCCCTGCACGGGCCGTCCAGAACGTATTTTCGTATTTCCTCGAGAGCC
>CAJJMX010000105.1 GCA_905192935.1 uncultured Mailhella sp. | reverse complement strand
CTGCCCTCTGTCGGAAGTGCGGAGTCGAAAGCGCATCACGCGTCCCGGACTCGTCGTTTCCTTCCCGGAGCCGGGAGCCGCATTCAGCAGTCGGTCTTTTACCGGTCTTCCCGGCAGGATGTCAGCGGCTCTGATTCAGCACGGGCACCAGCTTTTTCTGCACGGCGGCCATCATGAGATCGGCGTCGAGCGGCATGGAGGCGAACTGTTCCAGCGCGAGGATGGCCTGATGGATGAGCATGCCGAGGCCGTTCATGACGGGGTGTCCGCGTCTTTCCGCTTCCGCAAGAAGGACGGTCTTGAGCGGCCTGTAGATGAGATCGCATACCGGCGCGGAAGCGGGGAGCATGTTGAGAAAGTCGAAGGAAGAGAACTGCGAGGGCACGCCCTGCATGCCGAGCGGCGTGCAGTTGATGAAAAGTTCCGCTTCCGAAAGAGCCTTTTCAAACTCTTCGCTTCCTATGGCGGCAAGGCTCACGACGTTTGAGGCGCGGGCGAGTTCCTCCGCCTTTGCCGGAGTGCGGCAGCATACGCTGATGTGCCCCGCGCCTTCGGCGGCCAGCTTGAGCACCACGGAGCGCGCGGCGCCGCCTGCGCCGTAGACGACGATGCGCCTGCCTTCGGGACGTATGCCCTCATCGTGCAGGGAGCGCACGAAGCCTGCGCCGTCGGTGTTGTGTCCGTGGAAGCGGCCGTCGCGTATGACCACGGTATTGACCGCGTGGTACATTCTGGCGTCTTCGGAAAGGCTGTCCATGAGGGGCACGAGATCGGTCTTGTGCGGCATGGTGGCGTTGAAGCCCGCAAGATTCAGGCCGGGAGTCCCGGGAAGCCAGGCGCCCACGGTCCCGGCGGGCACGAGGATCCGTCCGTAGGTGCAGGGTATGCCTATCTCATCGAGCATGGCCTGCTGAATGAGCGGAGAGAGACTGTGTTCTATGGGGTCGCCGATGACGGCCAGTTTTTTTCCGTCCAGAAGGGAACTCATGCGATGCTCCGGAATCAGGCTTGAGAGAGGTGACGGCGGTAATGATGCAGTATCTGAAGGATGCGGCGCTTGAGAGTGCGCGGCCCGCCGTGATTGGGAATGATCACGTCGGCATGACGGCGGTAGAGGGCGAGACGTGCGGCATGGAGGCGGAAAAGCCTGTCCCTGTCGTTCTGCACCAGCGGCCGGTCGTCAAGGGAGGTCGAGCGCAGGATATGCGAGGGATGTCTGTCGATGAAGATCACGAGGCCGTTTTGCGAGAGCGCCTTCATGTTCTCTTCGCGCAGCACCATGCCGCCGCCCGTGGAGATCACCGCGCCGTCGCAGGATGCCGCCTCCCTGGCGCAGGCGGATTCGATGTCCCGGAAGCCGCTTTCGCCTTCCTCGGCAAAGATGTCGGGAATGGTGCGGCCGGTCTTTTTTTCGATCATCACGTCGGTGTCTATGAGCGGCAGGTGAAGTCTCCGGGAGAGCCTCTTGCCGAAGGTGGTCTTGCCGCAGCCGGAAAGCCCTATGAGCACGAGATTCTTCATGCGAGAACCCCCGGCACTTCCGTGAGGGCGAGCGCGCAGGCCGCCTCGATGACGGGCACGGCGCGGGAGAGTATGCACGGATCGTGCCTGCCGTTTATGACGAGCTTGGCCGCCTCGTGCGTGCGCATGTCCACGGTGTCCTGTTCCCTGCCTATGGAGGGCGTAGGCTTGATGACCACGCTGAAGACGACGGGCATGCCGTTGGAAATGCCGCCGTTGATGCCGCCGTTGTTGTTGGTCCTTGTGGTCGGATGTTCGCCCGGCACAAAGGCGTCGTTGGCCTCGCTTCCGCGCATGGAGGCAAAGCCGAAGCCCGCGCCGAAGGAGAGTCCCTTCACCGCAGGCACGGCAAAGACGTGTCTTGCGATGACGGTCTCGATGTTCTCATCGAAGTCCGGACTGCCGAGTCCGGCGGGAAGCCCGCAGGCGAAGCACTCGATGATCCCGCCCACGGAATCGCCGTCTGCGCGGGCGTCGAGAACGGCCTTCTGCATGTCCTCGCCCCTGGCGTCGTCCACCACGGGAAAGCTCTTCTTCCCCGCCGCGCGCAGCGCTTCGAGATCGGGCCGGGCAAGATCGAGCGGCGCGTCCTCGATGTCCGCGATGCTCCTGATGCGGGCCAGGACTTCCACGCCGCGCGTTTTCAGCGCCAGCTTTGCCAGCGCTCCGGCAAAGACCAGAGGCGCCGTGAGACGGCCGGAGAAATGTCCGCCGCCGCGGTAGTCTTCAAATCCCCTGTAGCGCAGATGCGCCGTGAAGTCGGCATGGCCGGGCCGGGCGAGCCAGCGCGTGGCGGCGTAGTCGCGAGATCTTGTGTCGGTGTTTTCGATGACGCCGCAAAGAGGCGTGCCGCAGGTCCTTCCCTCGAACACGCCGCTCAGTATGCGGACTTCATCCTTTTCGTTTCGTGCCGTGGCAAGCGGGGATCTGCCCGGAGCGCGGCGCGCCATCTGGGCGCGGATGAAGTCCATGTCCATTTCCATCCCCGAAGGGACGTTCTGAAGCACGATGCCTATGGCCGGGCCGTGAGATTCGCCGAACAGGCTGTAACGCATTATTTCTGTCCTTTTTTCAGCCCCATGCGGGCCGACTGGAGCGCCACCTTGCGGGCCTCCTCATGAATTTTCTTCTTTTCCTCGCCTTCCTTCCACCACCAGCGGGCCTTGTGAAGGATGAGGTCCACGTCGCCGGCGGCCGCGAGAGAGAGCAGGTTCCGGTACTGGCGCGTCATGGCCTGACTGTGGGGATTGGCTTCAAAAAGCCAGGTGAACAGCGCGCCGTCCTCCATGAGCTGCTTTTCCGTGGAGTTCATGCGCCTGAGGAACGAGGGGGTTATGTACGGCAGGAGCGCGGGGTCTTCCGCCGTCATGGCGAAATACACCGCGCTCGTGATGAAGTTCATGCCCTGTATCTTGGCTTCCGCGATGTCGTGTTCTTCGGCCGTGGCGCGGAAGGTCACGCAGCCGAAGTGCTGAAACAGGCTTTCCGTAAACCTTGTGTCCTCTTCCGAGGCGTTCCTGCCCGGCACTATGGTCACGCGCAGTTCCAGATCCTGCGCGGGCACGGGCCCGAAAAGAGGATGCGTGCCCACCACGGGGCCGTTCCACAGGCTTTCCATGTGCTGCATGGGCAGCTCCTTGACCGAGGTGATGTCGGCAAGGATGGTGTCGGGCTCCATGAAGGGCCTGAGCACCTCTATGGTGTCGGCTATGGCCGTGGCCGGTATGCACAGAAGCACGAGCCGTGCGCCCCGGCAGGCGTTTTTTACGGCTTCTTCCTCAAAGGGAATGTCGAGTCCCTCGATGCTGAGGTCGGGATTGCTGCCGAAGCGTTCCCTGAGCATGGTCCCCATGCGGCCCCGGCAGCCTACGATCACGATGCGCTCACTCATGCAAGGGCGCTCCATACGTTCCAGAAGTCGGGAAAGGACTTGCGCACCACGGAAGGATCGTCCACCGTGACCTTTTCTCCCCGGGCAAGACCGAGCAGCGACACGGCCATGGCGATGCGGTGGTCGTTGTAGGTGGAAAACACCGTGCCTTCGGGAATGGAGGGACGGTCGGGAGCCGTGCCGTGCACGGCAAGAAAATCCGGTCCTTCCTCCACCTTCACGCCTGCGCGGGCCAGTTCCGCGGCGCAGGCCGAGAGCCGGTCGCATTCCTTGATGCGCAGGTGCGCGACGTTGATGATGCGCGTTTCTCCTTCGGCAAAGGCCGCGGTCATGGCCACGGTGGGCACGAGGTCCGGACAGGCTCCCATGTCTACGACGATGCCGGAAAGCTTCGAGGGGCTCACGAGGATGCCGTCGTCTCTGATCTCGACGGACGCGCCCATGGAACGCAGGATGTCCAGCATGGCGCGGTCTCCCTGCAGGGAATCGGCGCGAAGTCCCGTGACGAGGACGGGTTCTCTGCCCACGGCTCCGGCGGCAAGAAGATAGGAGGCTCCCGACCAGTCGCCTTCCACCGTGTGTTCGCCGCTAAGGTAGCTTCCGGGCTGCACGGTGATGCGAAGAGGCCCGGGCTGCGCCTCGGTCACGCTTTTCCACGCAACGCGCCGCCAGTCTCCGTCGGAGAGCTTCTCCACGGTGAAGTCGATGCCGAAGTCTTCCAGGATCTGAAGGGTCAGGCCTACGTAGGGCCAGGAGACCACCTTTTTCCCGGCAAGGGAGATGCACAGGGCAGAAGGGCAGAAGGGCGCGGCGAGCAGCAGGCCGGAAAGAAACTGGCTCGACTCGTCCACGCTCATGGAGACATGGCCGCCGAGAAGGCCGTGCGTCTCGAGAATAAGAGGAGGAAAGCCCTCCTTTTCCTCAAAATGGATGCGCACGCCGAGCTGTTCGAGAGCTTCGGCCAGCGCGCCTATGGGGCGTTCATGCATCCTTTCCACGCCGTGGATGCGGAAGGAGCCGTGCCCGGCGGCAAGGACCGCGGTGAGCAGCCGGCAGGTGGTGCCCGATTCGCCCACATTGCAGTCGGCAGGGGTGTCTTCACCGCCCTTTGGACCGTTCTTCATGCCCTTGACGCGCCAGGAGCCGCCGCCCAGGTCTTCCAGCACGGCCCCTGCCGTATGGAGTATATCGCGCGTGCGCTCAAGATCGGCGCTTGAGAGCGCATGGCGCACCAGCGATTCGCCGTGAGCCAGAGAGGCCGCAATGAGCGTACGATGAGAGACGGATTTGGAGGCGGGGGCCTGAAGCGTGATCATGAATCAGAATCCTGTGGTGTTGGCGGTTGAATCGAGACGCGGGCCTTCGGGATAGCAGCCGAGCACGCGCACCGAGTTGCAGCAGGCATTGAGGTCTTCTATGAGACTTCTGCGCCCCTCGTGGGAAAGATCGCATTCCACGTCGGCGAAGAACACGTAGTCCCAGCACGTTCCCTTCATGGGACGGGATTCGAGCTTGGTCATGTTCACCTTGTGGGCGGAAAAGGTGTTCAGCACGGCGGAAAGGGTGCCTGCCCGGTTGGGTACCGTGAAGAGCAGCGAGGACTTGAAGCTTTCCTGCTCCTTTTCGCGGGCGTTGTTCTGCGGGGCGCTGCCTGCGCGGATGAGGACAAACCGCGTCCAGTTGGCGGTCTCGTCCTGGATGTTGTCGGCCAGGGACCGCATGCCCAGTTTTTCGGCCATGCTGCGGTGGCCTATGGACGCCGCGCCTTCCTCGCGGGAAGCCTTCCATGCGGCGGCCGCCGTGGACTCCACGGACACGAGCCTTGCCGAAGGCAGATGGGCGCGCAGCCATGCGGCGCACTGTCCGAGAGGCTGGGCGTGGGAATACACGGTGGTTATGTTCTCAAGGGAGCTTTCCCGGCTGAGCAGACTGTTGGCTATGCGGGAGAAGAATTCGGCCTGGATGTTCACCTCATACTGGGAGAACAGGTCGAAGCTCTGCGTGATGGTGCCGTGGATGGAGTTTTCCAGAGGGATGACTCCCGCGTCGTACTCGCCGAGGCTCACGCCGCGGAAGATCTCGTTGAAGTCGTGACAGGGCACGAAGGTCATGGATTCGCCCAGAAAGTCTCTGGCCGCAAAGTAGGAAAAGGTGCCTTCCGGGCCGAGATAGGCCACGGCGGCGGGTTTCTGCAGGGAGCGGGAGGCGGAGAGGATGGCGCGCCACACGGCCGTGACGTGCTCGTTCTTGAGCGGTCCCTGATTGAGCGAGGCGAGCCTTTCCAGAAGCCTGGCCTCCCGGGCCGGGTCGAACACCTTGCCCGAGACCTGCCGTTTGGCCTTGCCGACGGCAAGACTGAGATTCGCCCGCCGGTTCAGAAGTTCAAGAAGCTGCCGGTCGACTTCGTCGATCTGTCCGCGCAGCTCGTCGAGGCCTGGGATCTGGAAAGGCTCTGCCATGGTCTATTTCTCCTGAATGTCTTCCTTGATGCGCATGCCGAAGTGGCGTCCGGCCTCGTCGGTGCGACAGAGCACCTTGTCGCCGGGCTTCAGGGTCACCACGCTCACGGGCGTGCCGTCCGGAGCGGTGAGACGGATGGTTTCGGCGTTCTGAAGGAACACCGCGCCCTTCTTGTCCCCGATCTTCGCTTCCACGAGCAGCATGGGCCGCACTTCTATCTTCACCCGGCCGGCCGTGGCGAGGCTGGTGGCTCCCGTGTAGTCCACCACGAGCATCTGCGTGCCGGCGGTGACTTCCGAAAGGTAGGTGGTGGCGTCGCCGGGCAGACGGATGTAGGCGTGCACCGCGCCCGCGTTCACACGGAAGGGACGGGAGGCCACATATTCGTTGTGCTCGGTCTCGGCATGGACAAGGAAGGTGAAGGCGCTGGAATTGCCCACCAGCATGC
>CAJJMX010000104.1 GCA_905192935.1 uncultured Mailhella sp. | reverse complement strand
GACTTGAAGCACTGGCCGCAGCCCGTGCATTTTTCTGCGTCGATATGTCGTATCAAGGAAAAATCCTCCTGTCGGTAAACGGGAACCGTCCTTTTCAGGGCGACTCGAAGGAGAAGTCTTCAAACGGCAGGCCCCGGCGGAGCGTCCTTTTGAAGACGGTATCTGTATTCCGCTTTCCTCCGGAGACGGACGAAAACGGAGCGGGCAAGGCGCTGCAGCTGCCTTGCGGGCATGGAGGGAAAAGCTTTTCCTTGCTGATGTGCTAAATGTTATTTTTCACATGACGTGGAAAAAAAATGGCGCATCTGCGCCATGAGAACGTTTTTTTGAGAAAAAATCTTCCGCACGCCGGAAGTGTGCGGATTTTTGGATAACCTGGTTGTTTTTATGGATATGTAAGAATGATCCTTCCCCGGGTTCAGCCATTACTGCTCGGCCAGAGTGCGCAGGGCATCCATGTCGGTGATGACAAGAGCGCCTCTGGTGAAGCAGCTGATGATGCCCCGTTCCTTGAGCGCATGGATGCAGCGCACCAGCGTGGCTCTGTGTATGCCGAGTCTGTCGGCAAGTTCCTGCTGGGTGATGCCGGGACGGAAGCTTTCCGAACCGTGACTTTCCGCAGTGCGCTGCATCCAGCGGGCAAGCTGAATGAGGGCGGCGTCCGGCCCGGTGTAGGAGAGCGTTTCGTGCATCTGAAGATTTCTGCGCGCAAGGGAACGCATGATGTCTATGATGAGTTCCGGACATGAACTCACGAAGACTGGGGAAAGCAGGAGCCTGCCGGGAAAGCGCCAGAGTATGGTCTCTTCCTTGCAAAGATACTGGGAGTCGGGATTCTCGAATCCCGTGAGGGCCGTGGAGACGTTGAAGAGGTTTCCGGCTTCAAGGCCGATGATGGAACGCTCACGTCCGTTCTGTGAGGCGTAGGAGATGAGCAGACGTCCTTTTTCTATGTAGTAGAAGTCGGAAAGGGCGTCGCCTTCGAGAATCAGGGGATAGCCGGCCGGACAGACCTGACGCGAGGCGAGATGAAAAAGGTCCGTCCAGGAGCGGACGGGCATGAGGCCGTGAAGATCCGGGGCTGAAGAAAGACTGGACATGACGTTTCTCCGAATCTCCCGAGTCGTGTTTCAGGCAGAACAAGGCAGGCCCTGCGAACGGCGTGGCGGGAGCGTGAACAGAGAGCCGGTGCTCTCACTTGCCGAAAGATCGACGGGGCGCAGGCTCGATGCGGCGGCCTTTCGACAACATGTCATGAAGACTGACATATCCTGATTGTTGCCGCAAGGGGGCGTATGCTGTTCAGCTCTTCATGCCGGAGATGAGGGCGTATATTTCGCCCGTGGTCCAGCCCCGGGCACGGGACTGCACGCGGCGCGCCACGGCGCGGGGCGCGCCGCCCATGGGGCGCTCCTCTTCTATGAGGGCGAGGATGTCGTCGCGGCTGCTGCGGGCGGCCTGTTCCGGCGGACCTATGATGACCGTGACTTCCCCGAGAATGCCGGAGAGGTCGGGCGTGTTTTCAAGGCGGAAGCGCAGATACTCCTCATGCGTCTTGGTCAGTTCGCGGGCCACGCACACTTCGCGCGGGCCGAGCAGGGCGAAGGCGTTTTTGAGAGTTTCCTCGAGCCTGTCCTTGCGCTCGAAGAAGACCAGCGTCGCCTCTATGGAGGCATAGGGCGCAAGCGTATTTTCCTGATCGGAGCGCTTGCGGGGCAGAAAGCCGAAAAAGACGAAAGGCTGGGGAGGTATGCCGGAGCCGGCAAGCGCGGTCACCGGAGCGCAGGGACCGGGGATGACGGAAACAGGAAGCCCCGCCTCGCGGCAGGCGCGGATGACCACATAGCCGGGATCGGCCATGACGGGCATGCCGGCGTCGGAGATGAGCGCGATGTTCTTTCCTTCGCGCAGCATTTCCAGAACGGAGGCGGCCTTTTCCTTTTCGTTGTGGTCGTGATAGCTCATGAAGCGGCGGACTTCCACGCCCCATCGGGCACAGGCGAGTCCTTCGCGCTTGGTGTCTTCGGCCAGAACGATGTCCGCTTCCTCAAGGCAGGCGCGGGCACGGGGAGAGAGGTCACCAGGGTTGCCAAGAGGAGTTCCCACCACCCACAGCGTGCCGGGTTCCGTAATCTGCGTATTCGATGACATTTCGTATCAGCTCCGTTTGGTAGGTTCCTGCCGAATATTCCACGCATGCGAGGTCGAAGCGGCAGGGCCTGTTCCAGGCTTCATGTCCGGCGATCCAGGCCTGTGCGGCCCGCACGAGTCGTTCCTTCTTGACGGGAGTGAGCGCCTCGAAGGGACGCTGCATGCCGTTTTTCTCGCGGGTCTTCACTTCCACGAACACGACGGTGCCGCGCTCCTCGGCCACGATGTCAAGCTCAAGATGGCCGCTGCGCCAGTTGCGGTCAAGGATGGTCCAGCCCATGCCCTTCAGCAGTGCGGCCGCCGCATCCTCGCCTTCCGCGCCGGTACGGGCCCTGCCGGAAGGCGCAGGCTGCTTTGATTCGGCGCGTTTTTTCCGCAGAAGAGCGTTCAGCACAGCCAGCCCTGCTCCTGTACTTTCGGCGGCAGGACGCCGCGAAAGTCGAGACGATGCAGAGGACACGGCCCGTATTTTTTGAGCGCGTCCCTGTGTTCCTTCGTGCCGTATCCCTTGTGCCTGGCAAAGCCGTATTCCGGCCAGCGGGCGTCAAGCCTTGTCATGAGCTCGTCGCGGAAGGTCTTGGCCAGCACGGAGGCTGCGGATATGGAAGGGATCTTGGCATCGCCGTCCACCACGGCCTCCTGTTCGGGCAGCGGAATGCCGAACTGCCGGAAATAGAGCGGAGGTATGATCTGCGTGCCGTCGATGAGCAGACGTGCGGGCACGTTTTTTTCCTTCGCATGCATGCGCAGGCGCATGGCGGCCACGGCGCGCGTCATGGCCATGAGCGAGGCCTGAAGAATGTTGATGCGCGAGATTTCGTTCATCCAGGCGAGGCCTATGCCCCAGCCTACGGCAAGGGAGCGGATCTCTTCGGCAAGGCGGTCGCGCTCCTCGGGCTTGAGCACCTTGGAGTCGTCGAGTCCCATGAGATCGAAGCCGTCGGCAAAGATGACGGCTCCGGCCACGACCGGCCCTGCCAGACAGCCGCGTCCGGCTTCGTCGGTTCCGGCGGTAAGCAGCTGCTGAGTGTCGGGGGCGCTGAAAAGCATGCCCTGTTCAATGACGACGGCTTTTTTGCGGGATCTGGCCATGGATCACCTGAAAGGAAAGTGAGGATTCACAGGAAAAGGCAGAGGAGCGGTGTTCTGCCGGGAAGAGAAGCCCCGGCAGAGCGGTACGTGCACTTGTCTGTCGGCGGCATGGGCGCGTCGGTTTCTTTTGTCGGCGCTGGTCGGGGGAAGCGGACGGCCCGTATAGACAAAATCCCCTGCCGGAAAGTGCCGGAAGGGGATTTGTCTGCTCAAAATGCAGGCCCGGGCAGAGCCGGGCCGGAATTTTAGTAGCGGTTGCGGGGCTTGATGCGGGCAGCCTTGCCGCGCAGCTCGCGCAGGTAGTACAGACGGGAGCGACGCACACGGCCTTCGGTCACCACTTCGATGTGGTCGATGAAGGGGGAGTGCATGGGAAGGATACGCTCGACGCCCACACCGTCGGAAATCTTGCGGATGGTGAAGGTGGCGCCGGTGGTGCCGCGCTGGATGCGGATCACGTTGCCCTGGAACATCTGGATACGTTCCTTTTCGCCTTCAACGATGCGCAGGTACACCTTGAGGGTGTCGCCGGGCTTGAAGGACGGGATGTCCATGCGCATGTGTTCGCGTTCAATCTGCTTGATGATATCCATAGGGGGACTCTCCTTGAGGAAAATGGTGTTTATCCCCGATCGCCGAGGAGCCTGTCCAGAAGGATGGCGGCGGCGGCGCGTACGGGAAGATGATTGTACTCGTCCATCCAGCGCAGCGGCGGCAGGATGGCGTCGCATTGCTCCAACACCTCAGGCGCAATGCCATGCCCGGTTCCCAGAAGAAGGAGCACGGGCCTGTCCGCAAGACGGCGCCGCACCTCGTCGAAGGTGGTCGCCGGCCGGCGTTCCCGGTGTTTTTTATCTAGGACAGGCTGGGCACTGGTGCCGACCACGAAGGGCGGCAGGCCGCGATCGGTTGTCAACGTCTCAATCGCGCTTTCCAGAGATTCCTCGGGCCTGACCAGTCGAAGGGCCTCGGCTCTGTCGGGATTGAACGACAGTCCCGGCCCTTCCGTCCAATGAGAGAGCAGTGTTGCCAAGAGTCTGCGCTGATCCTCCAGCGGCGTGACCACGAAGAATCCACTGATCCCATAGGTGCGGGAAATTCGTGCTATATCGTGAATGTCGAGGTTTGTCAAAGACGTTGTGCCCGTTTTCCGATTTTTTAATCGGACCGGGTGATGCAGCAGGGCCACGTGGAGATTCTTGGCCGGACGGAACCTTGGTTCGGCGCGCAGCACCTGCCTGTCGTGATGGGTGAGCACGGCGTGATCGAGCAGGTCGGGCCGCAGTCTCGCCGTGGCCAGCACCGACTGCTCGCGCCGCCAGGCGGCGATGAGCGCGTGGTTGCCGCCTTCGAGCACCTCGGGCACGCGAAGCCCCTCGAAAACGTCGGGCCGCGTGTACTGCGGATATTCCAGAAGACCGTTGCTGAAGCTTTCTTCGTCGCCGGATTCGTCCTTGCCCATGAATCCGGGCTGGAGCCTTGCCGTGGCTTCGATGACGGCGAGGGCGGCCGCCTCTCCGCCGTTGAGCACGGCTTCGCCCACGCACACGGGCTCCACGGGCAGCAGCTCGAAAAGTCTGGCGTCGAAGCCTTCGTAGCGGCCGCAGACGAGCGTGATTTCCTCCTCTTTTGCCAGTTCCCTGGCAAAGGCCTGCGTGAAGGGGCGTCCGGCCGGGGTCAGGGCGATGAGGCGGCCCTTCTTCCCGTTGCAGGGCGCAAGGGCGCGCAGCGTGCGCACGAGCGGATCGAGCATGAGCACCATGCCCGGGCCGCCGCCGTAGGGGCGGTCGTCCACGGAATGATGCCGGTCGGTGGATTTGTCGCGCGGATTGAAAAAGGAGAATTCCACGATGCCCGCTTCGCGGGCCTTTTCCATGAGACCGCTGGAAAGGGGCGAGTCGAACCACTCGGGAAAAAGCGTGACGAGATTGTAGCGCATGACGGACTATGCCTTGCGGGGAGAATCGTCTTTGGCGTCTTCTTCATCCTGTCCGTCGTCGGGAGTCTCGGACGAGGCTCCTTCGCGGTACAGATCGAGCAGGCCCTCGGGCGGTGCGATGACGGCCGTGCCTTCGGAAAGATCGATGTCCTTCACGAATTCGGGCACGGCGGGGAAGAGGATCTCGTAGCCGCCTTCCTCCTTCGGCGCGCGGATGACCCACATCTCCTGGCCGGCGGGAAAGTCCACGTCTTCGAGCTCACCTACGACGGTGCCGTCCTGAAGGCGCACGGAAAGACCGATGAGATCACGCAGATAGGGCTCGTCATCCTCGGCTTCCGGCAGGAAGGAGGCGTCGATGAGCAGCTCCTGACCGCGCAGCCTTTCGGCCGCGGAGCGGTCGTTGCAGCCTTCGATGCTGAGAATGAGCTGATCCTTCCACAGATGCCATTCACGGATGCGCACGGGCCTCGGCGCGAAGCGTCCGGCGCGCAGCATGAGCGGCTTTTCCAGAAGCTCGGCGGAGTCGGCATAGTAGTCCACGCGAATGTCGCCCTTGACGCCGTGGGGCTTGGCAAGCCGCCCCAGAACTACGAGAGAGGAGGCAGGCATTATTCGAGAATTTCCAGAACGACGCGTTTCTTGGTTTTGGCGGACACGGCGCCCAGAAGGGTGCGGATGGCCCGCGCCGTGCGTCCCTGCTTGCCGATGATCTTGCCGAGGTCGTCTCTGGCCACGGAAAGTTCCAGCGTGGAGGCCTGTTCCCCTTCGGTCTCGCGCACGCAAACCTGATCGGGGTTGTCCACCAGCGATTTGGCGATGAATTCCACAAGTTCTTTCTGCTGCATGTATGCTCTCCGCACGTTTTCCCGGAGCATAAGGAGAAAACGCGAAATTTTTTTCAGACTATCATTCCCTTCCTGCGCCCGTCAATGAAGGGCAGGGCACCCTTGCGGAAGGGCAGGCGCCCTTCGGAAAAATCTTGCAAATTGTTGAGTGCGGGAAGACGTGTCCGGCCATTTCTGCTAGTATGCTTCAATATCGTGTTGTCCCGGTCATGTCCGGGGCCCCTGCCTTTCATCCCGGTCGCCGGGCGCTCATGAGATGCTGTGCCGGATGACCGGAAAAAGGAGTGACGTCATGAAAATGAGAACGCTGGTGCTTTC
>CAJJMX010000103.1 GCA_905192935.1 uncultured Mailhella sp. | reverse complement strand
GGGAGCGCCGAATGGCGTGGGAGTTCGAGTCTCCCCCTGGGCACCAGCAGAAAACGAAAGCCGCAGATGAACGTCTGCGGCTTTTTCGTTTAATCTCCCATCATTTAAATAAGGCATGCTCCCGCACAACGCTTCGTCATGCTTTCGGGCAGGTGTGAGGCTCTCGGAAAGAAGCCGGGAAACAGGAAAGAAAGAGAACGCCCGGAGGGTCGGGCGGCAGGCCCGCAGAAAAGCGGCAGGAGCCCCGCTCAGGCGGGCGCGGGGCAGGGAAAGCACGGCGCCCGTTCAGTCGCTTCTGAGCTTCATTTCCTCCTGGACCTTGCGCACGAAGTCCGAGGGGGAAATGCCGAGGGCATGGGCCAGCGCAAAGATGGTGGTCACGCTTACGGAGCGCTTTCCGCCTTCTATGCCCACGATGTAGACGCGTTGCAGTCCGGCATGGTCGGCAAGCGCCTGCTGGGTGAGGTGCCGTTTCTGCCGCTCGCGAAGAAGCACGGTGCCTATGGCCGTCTGGAGAAGAGGATTGGATTCCATGGGTCACAAGTAGCCGCTAACTTGACCGGAAAAGTATATCGCAGTAGACATTATAAAAAAAAGACCGTTTTCCGCAAAATAACTTGCCGGTGAAATACACATGAACTGTGCGGGATAATTGATGATAATGAGTTCTCGAAACGTTTTGTCCATAGGAAGATCATTTTAAAAAGGAGTGCTTTCGGCGCCTCGTCGGGCAGAGAAAGAGCACCGGAAGTTTTGACAGTCTTTTCAAGAAGACGGGGGCATCGTTCACGGTCCTCTGCTGCCGGAGAACGATGGTTTCATGTCGTGTCGGAGGTAGGAAATGCTTACCAGAAGGGCCATGGGAAATCTGATCAACCGGTATCGGGCAGTTCTGAAAAAATGCGCGCTCATGAACGTGTTCGGCTCCCTTGCCGTGGCGGCCATGATGGTTCTCGGAGCGCCGTCGGGGGCTGCGGCCGTGGATCAGGACTATATCGACGCCGTGAAGGAAATAACCACATGGGCCGGAGGACAGGCCGCGGACGTTACCGGGGGTAAGTCGGTCCATCAGCTCTACTTCGGCGGTTCTCTTGCCGAGAACGGACAGAACGCGTCCGTGGAGAGTTCGTCTCTCACGCTTTCCTCCGGGGAGCTTCAAGGTGAGCTCAATGCCGGCGGCACGGCTCTGGGGCAGGGGGCCGTCGCCAACGTGGGCAGCGCATCCATCACCATCAGCGGCGGCACGCTCACCTACATGACCGATCACCCGGACGGGGAATATTTCGCGCCCGTGCGCGGCGGCGGCGTGTCCATGAACGGCGGCACGGCCGATGTGGACAATGCCGTGATCAATATCAGCGACGGCGCAAGGCTCGACTCCGTGTACACGCAGGTCTGGGCCGGCGGCGTGAATGAGGACGGACTCGGTTCGGCTCATACCGGCAATGCCGTCATCAACATCACGAATGCCGATCTCAGCGAGAACCATGTATACGGCGGCAGCGACATGGGGTCGGTGGGCAGCTCGACCATCAATGTTTCCGGCAGCCGGGTAGGCGTGATCTTTGCCGGCGGCGACTATGACGACGTGGACAGCGCCACCATCAATGTCGGCGACGGTTCAACGGTCTATATGATAGAGGCCGGCGGTTCGACCGCGTCCATCGTGAAGAATTCCACCGTCAACGTGACCGGCGGCGTCGTGGGCGGCAACAGCTACAACACGGCCATCACGGCAACGGAAGAGGGCGGAGTGCCGGAAAATCTTGCCGTCAATATTTCCGGCGGTACGGTGAACGGCGATATCCTTGCACGTGCGGTGAAGCAGGCCGAAGTCAGCATCGAGGGCAACGCGCCCGTTCTGCAGGGTACGATCATGGCCGAGGCGGCAACGGCCGGTCTGTCTCTCAGCAATCGCGACAGCTTCGACGGTGCATCCTTCAGGGGCTTCGACAGACTGAGCGTGTCCGGCACGACTGCCATCGACGGAGGTCTTGACGATATCAATGTGGGCACGGCCCTTGCTCTCGACGGTCCCGGTACGGTGGTCTCCGACGTGGATCTTTCACAGGGGGCGCTCACCGTGGCTTCCGGCACGCTGGATGCGGGCAGCATCTCGCTCTCCGGCAACGGCACCCTTACGGTGGACGGAGGCACGCTCAAGACTTCTTCCGATCAGGCTTTCACGAGCGGTCTCGGTGCCGACGGTTCACAGACCGATGCCGGAAGCGTGATGAACGGTCTTTCCTTCAAGGCCGGCCGGCTTGCCCTGACCGACGGACTTTATAATCTCGCCTACATGGGCAGTGCCGAGTCTCTTCTCGGCGACGGCGTCGATCTTGCCATGCTCGGCGCGCTGAAAAGCGGCGGCAACATGGTCATAGGCACCAACAGCGGCAGTGAATTCGGCGACGTGGCCGAGGCGGACACGACGGAAAAGTCTTCGGCCACCTTTGAAACCATCGCGCTTTCCGGCGGTGATACCGTGGCCGTCAACAACGGCAATGAGGTCACGCTTCTCGGTGACGGTACGCATGTCATCACGTCCGATCAGGGTGCGGCCACGCTCATGGTGGGCAGTGCCGGTCAGGACGTGAATGGGGGCACGGTCAATCTGGGCGCGGCCGGACAGAACGGCGGAGGTTCTCTGGACAGGGCCGTGGTGTCTGCCGAGGGCAGACTCAACGTGGTCAACGGAAATTTTGCCGTCGGTGAGCTTTCCGGTACGCAGGGCGGTCTCATCACGGTGGGATCCGACGCCTCCGCCGGAAATCTGACCGTAGGCAGCGCCGATCTGAACGGCGCCACGGTGTTCCTTGATCCCGTGTGGGCGGACGATCCTTCGGTGGACATTCTCGACAACGCCTCGAAGGGCGTGTTCCGGGGAACGGAGATCAACGGCAATCTCATTGCCGGACGCAACTCTCTTCTGGTGCTCGGTGACGCGGATACGGCATGGGCGGAAGCGGCCTTTGCGGAAACGGGACGTTCCTGGGGCAGGAACGGCATAAGCGCGGCTGCGGCCGTGGTGACGCCGCAGACGCTTTCCGCTGCCGGCAATCTTGTGTTGGACGGCTCTCTTGACAGCGCACCTGCTCTGACCGGCACGGGCAATGCCCGCTTTGCCGACGGTTCGCTGCTCATGGTGGCGGGCGATGCGGCCATGAACGGCAATGTCGCTCTTACCGGCAACGGCACGGGCGCTCTTACCGTGGAAAAGGGCGCGTCCCTGTACATCCGCGATGCGGCGGCCGACACGCAGTACACCGTGGCAGACAAGTTCGCTTCCGCCGATATCGCGGGGTGGAACGGCAGCGATCTTCTGCTGAACCGCCTCGTCAAGGGCACGACGACGCAGGATGAGAACGGGCACATCGTGGTGTCCACGAGCGCCGAAGACGTTGCCCTGAGCCATCCCGGCATTATTCCGGTGAACGCCCTGAACAGCATGACGACCGCCGTGGAATCTCCCTCCATGGGCGTGCGTTTCCTCAGCCGGGCCATGGATGAAACGATGCTTGACGGAAATCTGGTGACCGATACGGTCAATGAGGTTTCCCGTGCGGCGGTGACGGCCGGTGTGCAGAATACCTCGCTCCGTCTTGCCGACGCTGCTTCCGACACGGTGCAGCAGCATCTTTCCCTCTCGAATTTCAATGACCGCAATACCATCCATGAGGACGGTACCGACTTCTGGGCAACGCCCATGTACGGCAACACCTATACTCACGGCATGGGCGTGGCAGGTGCGGCCGTGCGCGGCAACTACGGCGGCCTGGCCTTCGGTGCGGATACCCGTGTGGGCGAGATAGCCGGAGGCAGGGTACGCGTGGGCGCAGCCGTGAACGGCGGAGGCGGCAAGTCCGAAACCCGCGGCACGGCCACGAGCACGGAAAATTCCTACAACTTCGGCGGCGTGAATCTGTATGCCGGCTGGAATCTCGGTGATCTCAACGTCATGGCGGGCGTGGGCTACGGCATGGGCAGTCACGACGTCAAGATGAATCTGCCCGGCTCCATGAATATGGGACAGGCCAAGGCCGACGTGGACACGGGCGCCTTTACGGCCGATCTTCGCGTCGAGTATCAGATAAAGACCGACCTTGTGGACATCCTGCCCCATGCCGGCGTGCGCTATACCAGCCTGCATACCGACAGCTATGACCTGAAGGTGAACGGTTCCAGACTTAATTCCGTGTCTTCCGACACGCAGAACATCGTGCAGTTCCCCGTGGGCGTGACCGTGACGAAGGACATCGAGGTTTCCGGTTGGAACGTGAAGCCGCAGCTCGACGTTTCCGTCATTCCTGCGGCGGGCGACAAGAAGGCCTTCAGCAAGGTGAACTTTGCGGGGCTCGACGCCGTGGACAGCGTGAACACCAGAATCATGGATTCCACGAGCTTCGGCGGAATGCTCGGACTTCAGGCGGAAAAGGGCAACCTGGCCCTTGGCGTCAACTACGGCGTTCAGGCCGGACGGCATGAAACCGATCAGCGCGTCAACGTGGGCATAAGCTGGAAGTTCTGATCCTTTACGGGGGAGGGGCTTCCCCGGTCTTTCCAGAAGATGACGTGAGGTCTCTCTCAGGGCGGTACTCCGAAACGGGGGCCGCCTTTTTTCATGTCCTTATTATCCGAAGACATTCCGGGACGGTTCTGATAGGAAAGGCGCAGGGGGCGGACGCGCCTTGCGCGCCCCTGAAAAGGACGGACATGAGCGACACCATGAAAAGTTTCAGGAAATCATCGGGCAGGATATTGCCGGGCGCATGCCTTGCGCTGGCCGCGCTTGTTCTTGTCGGCGGTCTTGGCGGCTGCGCGCAGAAGGGAGAGAAGGCGGCGCGTCCGGGCCTTGAGCTCGTCATACTGCACACCAACGACACGCATTCCTTCCTTGCAGGCACGGACAGGCACGGCAACGCCAGCCTTGACGGCACAGAGAGCACAGGAGGCCTCGGCCGCGTGGCGGCGGCCATGAAGGCGGCCCGGAAAGGCCGGGACAACGTCATTGCCGTGGATGCCGGGGATCAGTTTCAGGGCACGCTTTTCTACAGCGTGAACAAGTGGCCGCTCATTGTGGACGTCGATACCGCGGTGCCGTGGGACGCCATGACGCTCGGAAATCACGAGTTCGACGAGGGATGCAGCGAACTTGCCCGCTTTGTTGAGGCAACGCCGCTGCCGGTGCTCGCGGCCAATCTTGCGCCGGAAGAGGGATGTCCGCTCCATGAGGGAAAGACGCGGCCCTACCTTGTGAAGAGCGTGCGCGGCGAGAAGGTGGGCATCATCGGTCTGGCCAACGATCAGGTTTCCTCGCTGGCCGCCGCCTGTCCGTACACGGCCTTTTCTCCGGCGGCGGACACGCTGCAAAGAGAGGTGAAGGAACTTGAGGCGCAGGGCGTGAAGCATATCGTGGCGGTCACGCATCTCGGCCTTCCTGAAGACAGAACGCTCGCCCGCTCCGTGAACGGCGTGGATGTCATCGTGGGCGGACACACGCACAGCTATCTCGGCCCCGCGCCTTCCGACGGGCCGTACCCCGTGGTGGAACACTCGCCGGACGGCTCTCCCGTGCTGGTGGTCACGGCCGGACGCGGCGCAGCTTACCTCGGCGAACTCACCGTGAATTTTGATGAAAACGGCGTTCCTGCGACGTGGCAGGGCTCTGCGGTGAAGCTTGCGGCCGACATGCCCGTGGATCCCGCCGTGCAGAAGCTCATCACCCGTTACGCGGCCACGCTGGAAGACCTGCGCGCCGAAGTCGTGGGGAGCCACAGCCTTTCTCTGCCCGACGGCATGGACATGTGCCGGAAAGGTGACTGCCTTGCCGGTATGGTCACCACCGACGCCATGCTGGATTACGCCCGGCCTTTCGGCGCAGAAATAGCCCTCTGCAACGGCGGAGCCCTGCGCGCCGCGCTCCCCGCAGGCAGAATAACAAGAGGCGACGTGCTTGCCGTGCACCCCTTCGGCAATACGCTGCTTGTGCGCCGCTACAGCGGCCGGGAGATTCTTGACGCGCTGGAACACGGCGTGGAGACTGAGAACGCCGCAGGCCCGCGCCTTCTTCAGGTCGCCGGACTGCGCTACCGGGTGGACGGCAGCCGCCCCGCCGGAGCGCGCGTGCTTTCCGCGGAAATCATCGACGAGAAGGGCCGTGCCCGCCCGGTCGACCCCGCCGCTTCCTATACCGTCACCCTCTCCGATTACCTCGTAAACGGCGGCGACGGCTACGCCATGCTTAAAAACGGCCTCCCCGTCCCTGCCCCAGACCCCCTCGTGCTCGATGCCGTCATAACCTACCTCCGTGCCCATGACCCCCTCCCAGCTCTACCAGGTGCTCCGCCACATAAACTT
>CAJJMX010000102.1 GCA_905192935.1 uncultured Mailhella sp. | reverse complement strand
GGATTCAAGGCGTTTCACGAGCACACGGTCATTCAGGGGTTTCATTATCCATATCCTCCCAAAAAGATTGTTGTAAAAAGGAAGAGCTTCCGCACTTCCCGGCAGATGCCGGACAAAGAACAAAATAAAAAGCGCGGGAAGCGCTGACTCCGGGAACTTCCGCTCCCGGCGACGAACCATAAATAAGCCCGGTTTTGAAGTTGAAAAGGGGCAAAAACGATTTTTTTTGCATCTTTTTTGCGTAAAGATAAAAATAATCTTTTATATCAGTAAAATAGAATAAAAAATAATTTTTGGTCTCTCCCGGTTCCCGCCGTTTTTCCGCATCCTTCCGAGGCGTTCCGGCCACGTGGCGCGTCCTTTGAGCGCCCTGCGGAACGCTTCGCCGCAAGGCGCAGGCAGGCCTGACCGGCTCCGGGACCGCCCCTCCCCGCTCTGTCCGGCGCTCCGAAGTTATCCTTTTCCTCTCCTGCAAAAGTCGAGGTCCTCCCCCCGCTCCGACCGGCGCTCCCTTGCCGAGACGCCCGGCTCCCGAAACGCCCGGCTCCGGAGAAGAAAGCCGCCGCTCCCGCCTCCGGCAGGATCAGGCAAGAAAGAGAGAGAAAAGGAACTGGTTTCTCCCCATTGCCGGACCTATGCTTCCGGAAAAAGTCCCGGAGAGGCGGCAAGCCCCTTTCCCGGCTCGCGCCCTTTTCCGAGCCGGGCATCCTCCCGCCTCAGGGCCCGCGCCTCTTTTCCGCCGGGACCGTCTTCAAAACGCAAGGAGTCAGCCATGCCTACCTGTCAGAACCCCGCGGCGACAAAAAGCGCCGCTTCCGCCGATCCCGATCTCGACGCCATGAGCGCCCGTCTCGAAGCTGCGACCTTCGGACGCCAAAGTCCCCTTGACCGCACGATGCGCCGTCTCATCCGGCTGTCCGTGCTCACCGCGCTTTCGGCGGGAGAAGAGGAAATAAGGGAGTGCGCGCAGGATGCGCTTGCCGACGGCGTTTCGCCCGTGCTTCTCCGCGAAGCCGTGTACCAGTGCATCCCCTACGCGGGCATCGCGAAAACGAAAAACGCCCTCCGGCCCGTCAACGAGGTCCTTGCCGCCGCAGGCATCGCCCTGCCGCTGGAAAGTCAGGCCACCGTGACGGACGAAAACAGATTCGAGAAAGGCCTTGCCGTGCAGAAGAGCATCTTCGGCGAGGTCATCGACGCCATGCACGCCTCCGCGCCCGAGGGACAGAAGGCCATCATGGTGGAGCATCTTTCCGCCTTCTGCTTCGGCGACATCTACACGCGCAGAGGGCTCGATCTCAAAAGCCGCGAACTTCTCACCTTCTGCATCATCAGCGCCCTCGGCGGCTGCGAGCCGCAGGTGAAGAGCCATGTGCAGGGCAACGCCGCCGTGGGCAACGAAAAACAGATGCTCGTCGATGCGCTGGAGACCTGCCTTCCGCTCATGGGCTTTCCGCGCACCCTGAACGCTCTTGCCTGCGTCAACGCAGTCATGCCGGACTGAGGCGGCAAGTATTCCTTGACAGTCTCCGGCCTTCTTTCTTTAATGAGTACAACGCAGGAAGCGTTATCACAAAAAAAGAACCTTCCACGCCGGAGGAACATCATGAAGACTGCTGCCGACATCATGACCACCAATCCCGTCACCGTCACGAGGGAAACCACGCTGCGCGACGCGGCAAGACTTCTGCTCGACGGCCATTTCAACGGCCTGCCCGTCGTGGAAAACGACAGGCTCGTCGGCATACTCACGCAGTCCGACCTCATCTCCCTGGACAAGAAGCTCGAGACCCCGGGATACTTCCTGCTGCTCGGCGGCGCCATCCCCATGCAGATGCCGGGCAAGTTCTCCCGCGAGCTGCGCCGCATGGCCGCAAGCACCGTGGGCGAGGTCATGAGCACCGATCCGCATGCCATCACGCCCGACACCTCCGTGGAAGACATCGCCTCCCTGATGGTGGAACAGCGCTACTACACGCTGCCGGTGCAGGAAAACGGACGCCTCGTGGGCGTGGTGGGCATGGAAGATCTGCTCAAGAGACTCGCCGCTGAAGAATGAGTCTTCTGTCGCGGTTCTTTTCCCTGCTGCTTCTGGCGGTGACGGCCATCCCCCTTGCGGGATGGCTTGTTCTCGTCTGCGCGGACTTTCTTTCTCTCGACGACTGCCTCGCGCCTCAGCCGGGCTGGACGGCCTTTGCGCTCATCTGCGCCCTTTCCCTCGTGCTTCCGCCCGTGCTGCACGCCTGGCCCGACGAGACGCGCTCCGTGCGCGTCCTTGCAAGGGAATCGGCCCGCGCCGTTCTTTTTTCCTTCTCGCTCTTCGCCCTGATCTTCCTTGCCGGAGCACGGCCGCTCTTCCAGTGGCTCGGCATGCCCGAGCTCATGCGGCCCATGGCGGCCCTCTTTCTCGCGCCGCTCCTCTCCTGCCCCCTGCTCTACGTCTCCTATAAAACAGCCGTCGCCCTGCTGCCCCGTCCCGGGCCCTCCGCTCCCCGGCCGCGCGCCGTGCAGGCCTTCGGCGTCCTTTCCCTCGTCTTTCTTCTGCTTCTCATCTTCCACGCCTTCCTTCTGCCCGGCGAAAGTCCCGCCCCGCTCATCCACACGGGCAGACAGTATCTCATCGCCGCGGCGTGGCGCTTCTTTGCCCTGCGTCATGTGCTCGTCGCGGACGGGAACGCGGGCTTCGTTCCGGCCTGGGGCGGCTGCTGTCTCATCTCCGTGCTTGAGATGGTGCGCGCCCTGCCCGGCGCAGGCGTCGTCGAACTCGCCGTTCTCGCCGCTCTTTTCGCGCTCATGACGGCAAGCTGCGTCTGTCTTCTTCTCCCCTCGAGCCGCAAATGGCTGTGCTGAGTCCCCTGCCCCGGCCGCGCCGCTCACGCAAGGGGTCCTGCCGGCGCATCGTGAAGGAGGAGACCCTCGTTCTGCCCGGGACCACCCTCTCCTTTCTCCTCCAAAGGGACGGTTGCAGGACCCTCCGCCTCACGGTGAAGGCCGACGGCTCCCTGCGCGTCCGCGCCCCGTCCTCTCTTGCCGTCAGACACGTCTTTGCCTTCATGAACTCCCGCCTCGACTGGATACGGGAAAAACGGGACTTCTTCGCCGCGCACCGCGGCAGCGCCGCAAGCTCCCGCGACGGCAGCGCCGCGCTCTATCTGGCGCGCCCCTTCACCATCCGCGCCGTGCCCGTGCGCAGGAACGCCCGGGCGCATTTCTCGGGCCGCGTCCTGGAACTGCCCTGCCTGCGGACCGAAACGGACGCCCAAGAAAACGACAGGGCCCTTGCGCGCGCCCTCATGCGCTGGCAGAAGGACACGGCAAAGCTCGTGCTCAGCCGTCGCCTTGCCCGTCTGGCACGCCGCGCCCGCGCCGTGCTCGGCGACGACAGACACGTTTCCTCCCTCGCCGTGCGCTCCCTGAAACGCCGCTGGGGCAGCTGCTCCGTCCGCGGAGACATCACCCTTGCCGCGCAGCTCATCGCCATGCCGCTGCCGCTCATCGACTACGTCATCTGCCACGAGCTGTGTCATCTCAGGGTCATGAACCACGGCCCGCGCTTCCACGCGCTCCTGCAACGTCTCCTTCCCGACGCGAAGGAGCGGGCACGACTCATCCGCATCTGGGGCCTCGAGCATCCGCGCTAGCGCAGCGCCAACGTTCCTCCCTCCCCTCGTCGCGGCCCTTTTCCGGCAAACAAAGAAACGCTCCCCCATGCCGCCGCCGTCCCGGCAAAAAACGATACGAAAAAAGCCCGGGAATTCCCCGCAGCGCCTCTCTCCCATATTAACAAGACCGGTCTTTTGACGTATCCTCAGCCCAGGAACATTCTGTCACCTCTGCCACATTTTCCGGAGACTCCTATGGCTCTTGACCCCCAGGCGGGCCAGCTTCCCCGCCCCGATCAGCTTACCGACATTCCCGCCCTCATTTCCTCCTACTACACCTATGAACCCGCGCCCGACGTTCCCGAACAGGCCGTGAGCTTCGGCACGTCCGGTCATCGCGGCTCCTCGCTGCGCACGAGCTTCAACGAAGCCCACATCCTCGCCGTCACGCAGGCCGTGTGCGACGTGCGCAAGGCCGAAGGCGTGACCGGCCCGCTCTTCCTCGGCAAGGACACCCACGCCCTGTCCGAACCCGCCTGGCGCACGGCCCTCGAAGTGCTCGCCGCCAACGGCGTCGTGACCATGGTGCAGACCGGCCACGGCTACACCCCGACCCCCGCCATCTCCCACGCCATCCTCAGCTGGAACCGCCAGTCCACGGCCACCGCGGACGGCATCGTCATCACGCCTTCGCACAATCCGCCCCAGGACGGCGGCTTCAAGTACAATCCGCCCCACGGCGGCCCGGCCGACACCACCCTCACGTCCCGCATCCAGGACCGCGCCAATCAGCTCCTTGAGGATGGCAACAGGGACGTGAAGCGCATCAGCCTCTACAAGGCCCTGCGCTCCGGCCTCGTGCAGGACCACGACTACGTGACCTGCTATGTGAGCGACCTTTGCAACGTCATCGACTTTCCCGCCATCGCCGCCTCCGGCCTCAAGCTCGGCGTGAATCCCCTCGGCGGCGCAAGCCTCGCCTACTGGGCCCCCATTGCCGAAAAGTACGGCCTGAGCATCGAGAACACCAACAATCAGTACGATCCCACCTTCCGCTTCATGCCCCTGGACCACGACGGCAAGATACGCATGGACTGCTCGTCCCCCTACGCCATGGCCGAACTTCTGAAGCTCAAGGACCGCTTCGACATCGCCTTCGCCTGCGATCCCGACTCCGACCGTCACGGCATCGTCACGCCCGAAGGCCTCATGAATCCGAACCATTACCTGTCCGTGGTCGTGGACTTCCTCATCCGCGACAGCAAGGACGGCTTCCGCAAGAACTGGCGTCCCGACGCCATGATCGGCAAGACCGTGGTCACAAGCTCCATGCTCAACCGCGTGGCCGAGTCCCACGGACGAAAGGTCATGGAAGTGCCCGTGGGCTTCAAGTGGTTCGTGCCCGGCCTGCACTCGGGAACCTGCTGCCTCGGCTGCGAGGAGAGCGCCGGAGCCTCCTTCCTGCGCGCCGACCGCCTGCCCTGGAGCACCGACAAGGACGGCCTCATCCTCTGCCTGCTCGCCGCGGAGATCACCGCCAAGACCGGCAAGAATCCCGCCGTGCTCTACCATGAGCTCGAAGAGAAGTTCGGCGCGCCCGTGTACCGCCGCATCGACTCGCCCATGACGCCGGAAATGAAGGCCGCATTCAAGACCGTGTCCCCCGACGACGTGACCATGAAGACCCTCGCCGGTTCCCCCGTGAAGGCCGTGCTCACGAAGGCCCCGGGCAACAACGCGCCCTTCGGCGGCCTCAAGGTCGTCACCGACGACGGCTGGTTCGCCGTGCGTCCCTCCGGCACCGAACCCATCTACAAGCTGTACATGGAAGACTTCAAGGGCGAGGAACACTTCCTCAGAATGCAGGAAGAGGCCCAGGCCTTCCTCGCCTCCCTGGCAAAGGCGTAAGTCTCCCCCTTCTCCCGCATGACAGGGCGCGGCTTCGGCCGCGCCCTTTTTTCGTCCCCGGGCGGCCGCTCTCCCCCGCCGCTCTCCCCCAAAGATACGCCCGTCGCCCCTTTTCCGGGACAGACCGTGCCGCCAGGTCCCCGCGTTCCCCCAAGCTCCGGCTCCGCAGGCAGCGCACCCTGTCCTGAGGAGGTCTTTTCGTTCCTCGTCTTCCTCTATCGGCTCCGCAGGCAGCGCACCCCGCTCCTCGCCCCTCGTCCCGCAGGGCGTTCCGTCCCCCTCTTTTCCGCCTCCTCCGGCCGCAGGCCCCGACGGAGCAGGCTTTCTTCCCCGGCGGCATGGGCTTCTCCGCGCCTCTCTCTTCCTGAACGCTTCCTGCCGCGGCAACGCAGCCGACGCCCGCAGGGACGCCCTTCCCGGAAGCGGCCCTTCCCCTCCTCGGCCGTCCCGGCTCCGCGGAGCGGATCAGACGCCGTCCGCAAGGCCCCCCCGCGTTCCCCCAAAACTCCGACTCCGCGGGCAGCGACCTCTGTCCTGAGGAGGTCTTTTCGTTCCTCGTCTTCCTCTATCGGCTCCGCGGGCAGTGCGCCCCGCTCCTCGCCCCGCAGGGCGTTCCGTTTTCCCCCTCTTTTTCCCCGCCTCCGGCCGCAGGCCCCGACGGAGCAGGCTTTCTTCCCCGGCGGCATGGACCTTTTCGCGCCTCTCTCTTCCTGAACGCTTCCTGCCGCGGCAACGCAGCCGACGCCCTCCGGAACGCGCCCGCGTCCTTTCCCTGCGGCCCGCCCTCACTTTGCGTGCTCCTTCCATGCTCTTCACAAGATTATGGCACTCTCCGTCCCGCGACTCTCCCGGGAGCC
>CAJJMX010000101.1 GCA_905192935.1 uncultured Mailhella sp. | reverse complement strand
GCTGCGGCCCGGCGCTGTGCGCGGGAAGGCGGGGACGGCTTTTCTTTTTCCTTCAAAAGCCTATACTGCGCACAGTATCATTTCATTTACCCGGGAGAAGTCATGAAGTCCTTTCTTACGCTGAAGTCTGTGGACGAGGTGCTGTCGCTCGTCGGAACCTTTGAGCCTCTGGAAGAAGAGAGCGTTCCGCTGGACGAGGGCGCGGGCCGATCTCTTGCGCGGGACTGGACGGCTCCCGAAGATCTGCCCGGCTTCGACCGTTCCACCGTGGACGGGTACGCCGTGCGCGCGCGGGACGTGTTCGGCGCGCAGGAAGGGTCTCCGGCGCTTCTGGAGTGCGTGGGCGACTGTCCCATGGGCAGGGCCCCGGAATTTTCCATAGGCGAGGGCCAGTGTGCGCGCATACTGACGGGCGGCATGCTGCCCGAGGGCGCGGATTGCGTGGTCATGGTGGAGTATTCCCGGCCTGCGGGAGAAAATCTGGTGGAGCTCGTGCGCACGCAGGCGCCGGGCGACCATGTGCTCGAGCACGACGAGGACGCTGCCGCCGGCAGCACGCTCATCAAGGCGGGAACGCGTCTTCGTCCTCAGGAAATCGGTCTTCTGGCCGCGCTCGGGCAGACGCAGGTGCCGGTGAGAAGGCGTCCGCGCGTGGCCATCATTTCCACGGGCGACGAGGTGGTGCCCTTCGAGGAGAAGCCGCGCCCCGGACAGGTGCGGGACGTGAATTCCCATTCTCTTGCGGCGCTGTGCCGCACCGGGGGCGCCGAGGTGCGTCTGGACGGCCTTGTGCGCGACGACGTGAAAAAGCTTGAGGCGGCCGTGCGCCATGCCCTGGAATGGGCCGACGTGGTGCTGCTTTCGGGCGGCTCCTCGGCAGGCATGCGCGATCATACCGTGGACATCTTCCGTTCCATGCCCGGCGGTGAGCTTCTGGTGCACGGCGCGGCCATCAGTCCCGGCAAGCCCTTCATCCTGGCCCGCTCCGGCAGGACGTGCCTCATGGGCCTGCCCGGACACGTCTCGAGCGCGCTCGTGTGCGCCCACGTCTTTCTTGCGCCGCTGCTCAGGCATCTTCAGGGGGAGAAGGAGCCCGTGCCCGCCGGCGTCGAGGCCGTGCTCTCCCGGGGCGTGGCTTCGGCGCAGGGCCGCAGGGACTTCATCCGCGTGAAGCTCTCGCGCACGGCGGAGGGCTGGACAGCCGAGCCCGTCACCGCGCCTTCGGGCCTCATTTCCGGCCTTGTGACCGCCGACGCCCTCGTGGTCTGCCCGGAGAACAGCGAAGGGCTGTACGCCGGACAGCAGGTGTTTGCCGAGATCCTGCGCTGAGCCGGCGCGCTGCCGGGCACAGGCCCGGCCGTTTTTTTCGCGGGGCGGCTCCTGCCGCTTCCCGCAGTTCCGGCAGCCGGACCGTCCGGTGCAGGCCGGAGGGGGAGGCTGCGGCTTTTTCCGCCGCTCTTCTGCGGATCGAATCCATCATGGCGCGCGGCGCCAGGAGTGACATATGCCCAGACACACCTATCTTACGATGAAGACTCCCGACGAGGCGCGGGAGCTCTGGTTCGCCCGCACGGACGAACTTCACAGGGAGCTTTCCGAAGAGGAGGTCCCGCTTTCCGCCGCGCTGCACCGCGTGCTCTCCCGGCCCGTGGAGGCGCGGCGCTCGTCTCCGGCGTTCCACGGCGCGGCCATGGACGGCGTGGCCGTGAGGGCCGAGGACACCTTCACCGCCTCCTCGCGCAGGCCGCTGCGCCTTGAGATCGGGAAGGACGCCTTCTGGATCAATACCGGCCGCCCCATGCCCGAGGGCTGCAACGCCGTCATCATGGTGGAGCATCTCAACGTGGAGGAGGGCGGAAAGTACGTGGTCACGGAAAAGGCCGCCTTCCCCTGGCAGCATGTGCGCAAGCTCGGCGAAGACATGGTGGCCACGGAGATCATCCTTGCGCCCGGCGTGGTCGTGGGCCCCTACGAGCTCGGAGCTCTCGCGGCGGCCGGCGTGACGCATCCGCCCGTGTTCCGCAAACCCGAGGTGGCCATCATTCCCAGCGGTTCGGAGATCGTGGCCCTTGACGAGGCGAAGGAAGAGGACCTCACTTCCGGCCGCGCGCTTCCGGAATTCAACTCCCTCATTTTTTCCGCCATGGTGGAGGAGGCGGGCGCGCATGCCCGCGTGTGCCCCATCGTGCCCGACGACGTGGAACGCATCCGCGCGGCCATAGCCTCGGCCGTGGAGGGCGGGGCGGATCTCGTCATCATGAACGCGGGCTCCTCCGCGGGCAGCCATGACTACACCGCCGACGTCATCGCGGGCATGGGCGAACTTCTGGTGCACGGCGTGGCCGTCATGCCGGGCAAGCCCACGGCCCTCGGCATCGTGGAGGCCGCGGGACGAAAGGTCCCCGTCATCGGCACGCCCGGCTATCCGGTCTCCGCCATCGTGGCCATGGAGGAATTCGCCCTGCCGCTGCTCGCCCGCTGGCAGAAGAGAAGCGTGAGACGCCGCGAATCGGTCGAGGTCATTCCCTGCAATCCCATCCCCTCGCGTCCCGGCATGGAGGAGAGGGTGCGCGTCAAGCTCGGCGTGGTGGACGGCGCCTGCTACGCCGTCACGCTTCCCCGCGGCGCGGGCACGGTGACGAGCCTCTCCCGGGCCGACGCCGTCATTCCCGTGGAGCGCGACCGCGAGGGCCTCGACGCGGGCGTTCCCGTGCGCGCCGAACTGCTGCGTTCCCGCGAGGAGATAGAGGGCGCGCTGCTTGCCGTGGGCAGTCACGACAACACCCTGGATCTTATCGACAGCATGCTGAGAAGAACGCATCCCGGCGTCCGGCTGACCTCGGCCCATGTGGGCTCCCTCGGCGGACTTCTCGCGCTTCAGCGCGGCCAGTGCCATCTTGCGGGCAGTCATCTGCTCGACGAGGAGAGCGGCGTGTACAACCGCCGGGCCATCCGGGAGAACATGAAGGGCGTGCCCGCCATGCTCGTGCAGCTCGTGGACCGCGAACAGGGCATCATGGTGCTGCCCGGCAACCCGAAGAACATCGTGTCCTTCGAGGATCTGTGCCGCGAGGACGTGCAGTTCATCAACCGCCAGAGGGGCAGCGGCACGCGCGTGCTCCTCGACTACGAGCTCAAGAAGCGCGGCCTCTCGCCCGCCCGCATCCGGGGCTACCGCGACGAGGAATACACCCACATGAACGTGGCGGCCGCCGTGCTCTCCGGCCGCGCCGACGCCGGCCTCGGCGTGCGCTCCGCCGCCGCGGCCCTCGGACTGGACTTCATTTCCGTGGGCGTGGAGGAATACGACCTCGTCATTCCCATGCGCTACGCCGAAGATGCGCGCATCCGGGCCCTTTTCGACGTGATACGCTCCGATGAGTTCAGAAAGAGCGTGCAGGCCATGGGCGGCTACGGCACGGACAGGACCGGCGAGATCCTCTGGGAATACGACGGAAAATAACGAAAGAAGCGCCGTCCCGGGCACAGGGCGCGGGACGCGCGTTCTTGCCGAGGCCGCGGGGCGCGGCGCGCTCTGTCCCGGGCGCGAAGGCAGGTATTGCCCCGTTCATGAAAGCAGGCGCTGCCCGTTCATGAAGGCGGGCTCTGTCCCGTGCGCGAAGGCGTCGCTCTTCGCTCTGCCGTGTCCGCGTGTCGCGGCAGGCTCCGTCCCGTCTTTTTTCATGAATACCGGGAGAGCCGCGTCCGCAGGGCGCAGACGCTGCCGTCTTTGCCGTGCGGCGTTTTGAGGAGCTTTGCGCGCGGGAGCGTTCCTCCTGCATGAAAGCCCCGGCGCACGCCCGGGGCCCCGGGGCCTTCATGCTTCCGGGACGGCCCGGCCGCCTTTTCCGGTTCCGGGCAGGACTTAGGCAGGAGCTTGCCCGGGAACGGCCCTCGCCGCGCGGGGGAGTCGTCGGGTTCAAAAGCGCGGCAACATCGGCGGAGAAGCCTGCCGCCGTGCACGGGGGCGTCGCTTCGCACCGCGTCATGCGCCGGTTCTGCAATGCTGCGTCCTCTGAGAGCTGGACGGCTACCTTGTCCGTGCGTCAGCCTGTCCGGGAGAGGACCTTTCGCACGTCGTGCGGGGCGTTTTCGTCTTTGGGCCCCGGCGTTCTCCGAAAAAGTCCCCGCAAAGCTCCGGCCTTCGAGTTCCGCGCAGGACCGGACGACGGGCAAAAAAAAGCTCCGGCATCTGGCGACAGATACCGGAACAAGGAAGCAGGACCCTGCTTTGGGAAACATTCGCCCTGAAGGCGGAGCACAGGACGCCGCATGGAAAGGGGACTGAGGGACGCGGGACATCGTTCTTCGCCGGGGAGGCAGGCCGGGCCCGTTTTGCGTCCGAAGGGTCGGGGCGCGTTCTCTGGGGCCGCGTTCTCTCGCCCATGGACAGGAAAATTTTTCAGGGGCGTTTTTCAGGAATCGGCCTGCGGGGTCTTGGGGCCGACGTATTTTTTCATGGCCAGGCTGCATTTGCCGCTCTTGATCTTGCGCGGCGTGGTCGCGTTGTCGGAAAGCTGCACGCTGGCGGGCAGGCAGGAACGGATGATGTCGAAGGTGCCGTCCTTCTTCCAGGCCGTAAAGCGTCGCCATGCCGTGACATAGCTGCCCATGTCGCGGGGCAGGTCGCTCCAGCGGCAGCCTGTGGTAAGGACATAGAGAACGGCTTCAAGCGTTTCGCGGTCGCTCTTGCGGGGACGGCCCACCTTTTTGCCCCGGGCGAGAAACGGCTCTATGCGTCTCCATTGCTGATCGCTGATGAATGCCATGCCATGATCCTTTAGTATGAGGTGTTTTTTCAGAGGGAAAAGGAAAGAGTTTCCAGCTCGGGAACGGAAAGGTCGAGATGGAAGAGTTTTCCGCCGTCGTCCCTGCCCATGCAGAGCTTCCGCATGAGCAGAGATACCATAAGAGCAGCCGTGCCCGCCACCGTGAGAACGTGGGTATTCATGGCGGCGCCTTCCGTGTTCCCTGAGGCTTCGCCGGGATAGATGCGCGAGAAGGGCAGGGCGAAGGAGCTGTCGAAGAGGGCGAGTCCCTCGTTTCTGGCCACGGAGCCCTGCACGCAGGGCACGCCCGCCTTTCTTGCCTCCTCTTCCAGCATTTTTTTCCTGGCCACGGAATCAAGGCAGTCCATGACGACGTCGACACCCTCAAGAAGTCCGGGAAGCGTCTTTTCGTCGAGGGCCGTGACATGGGCCTCGACATCCATGTAGGAGGCGATGCCGAGCACGCCCTCGCGGCAGACTTCGGCCTTGGGTAGGCCTATGGCCTTTTCCGTGCAGAAGAGCTGCCGGTTGAGATTGCTCTCCTCGAAGGTGTCGGGATCGCAGAGCACGAGGCTCCCCGCGCCCAGACGGGCCAGAAGGGCCGAGACGTGACCGCCGAGACCGCCGCATCCGGCCACGAGCATCCTTGTGGAGAGCAGTGTCGTCAGATTCCCGGCGGAGAGGACGCCGCGGCAGCGGTTGAAGCGCTCCGGCCAGATGTCGCGGGAGAGAAGCTCCGTCATGACGGCTCTCTCGCTCATGCCGTACTTTTCGGCCAGAAGACGTATGCCCCCGCGGCCGACGCCTGCGCCGTCCTTTCCCTGATGCAGGAAGGGCGCGAGCATCTCCAGAAGGAGCGGCGTATCGGCAGGAATGTCCATTAGCCTCCTCCCACGGCGGGAAAGTAGGCCACGCGGTCGCCGTCGGCAACGACGCTTTCAAGTTCGCTCTGGCGGCTGTTGATCATGACGATCTTGATTTCTTCCAGAGGGATGCCGATGCGCGAGGCAAGTTCGCCCGCCGTGACGGAGGTTTCTCCGTCCTTCAGGGACACGGAGAGACCCGTTTCCGGTTCGTAGCCGGGAACCATGTCGCGCAGGGTGGTGCTCAGTTTGATCAGTATGCTCATGGTCGGAAGGTCCCGCGCGGAGGGTGTCCGCGCGGGACGGGCAGAGGTTACTTCTTTATCCAGTTGAAGGTGGTCTGCAGTTCTTCAGGCGTGAAGTCGAAGGTGGTGTTGTGAGGCGCCACGGGCTCGTCGGTGAAGAAGTCGGGCAGATGGTCGGCGGCTTCGGTGATGCCGGCGCGACGGTTGAAGTCGATTTCGGTGGACAGGATGCGCTGACCGAGGGTGACCACGTCGTCACCGGTGAGCTTCCAGCCGAACTTGGCGTTCAGCATGTCCACGATGGCCGCAAGGGCGTCCGGGATGTCGAGGATGGCGAAGGCCGTGAACAGGCACAGGCCCACGCTGTCCACGGAAGCCGTGGCGATCTGGAGATTGCGGGAAAGCTCGATCTGACCGTCCTTCTTGAGCGGATCGACCTTGCCGCCGCAGGAAAGGATGTTGGCGGTCACCGCGTAGCCTGCGGTGTGGTCGGCGCCCATGGGGGTGGTGGCGTAGGTCACGCCCACGCCCTTGA
>CAJJMX010000100.1 GCA_905192935.1 uncultured Mailhella sp. | reverse complement strand
GCGAAGGACTGCCCGCCCCCCCGCGCCTCTCCCCGCAGGAAAAGGCCGCTGATGAGCAAACGGGAGCGTCGCGCACGCCCCCGGCCCGGCAAAGGGAAGCCTCCCGCCGTGTCCGGGAACGACGCTCTCGAGCCAGCCTTCTCCGCCGGTCTCCGCGCCGCGGACAGCCTACAGGATGTCGCTCTGCGGGCCTGCCTGAAGGGGATCCTCGGGCGAGCGCGCGTACACGGCAAGGCCCTGCTCCGACTCGTCATAGTCGTAGCTGCAAAGCAGGCCGAAACCTCCCTCCCAGGTGATGAGCAGCGTTTCGGGATGCACCACGTACGGAAGGCTTTCGGCGTCCAGACCGTCTTCCGGGCCGTCGATGCGGCAATAGGCAAGCAACGGTTCAAGGAAGGACGACGTGTCGGCAAGACTCTTCTGCGCGGCCTCGAAGGCCCGGCGCTGCGCCTCGGTCACGGGCTTGTCCGGCTCGCCCTGAACGGCAAGCGTCAACTCATGGCCTTTGCCCAGAAACTCGACGTTGCAGGTTCCCTTCCATACATGGGTGAATTCCAGCTTGCCTAAAACGGCATCGTTCATGCTGTACATACCCTCTCTCCTCATCCCTGCTTCCTGGCCGAGATGCCCCCGGCATGGGGAATGTTGTTGTGAACTTCGGAAGGCACAAGATCCATGGTCTTCATGTCGCTGCGCTCGTGCCAGGTGAGATTGTTTTCCTTTCGGTAGGCCGCCACGTCGCGGGCCGTCCAGTCCGTCCTTCCGTCGCGGCCTTCCGCATTCCACTGCTCGGCAAGCTTGCTGTCCGCCTGAGCAAAGTTTTCAAAGCGGTTCTCAGTAAAGTCGTCTATCTCCACGGTGGCCTCGGCAATCTCGCTGAAGTCCGGCTCTCCGTCCTTGAATTTCACGCCGTCCATGCCGTATTTGTCTTCGAGTTCTCCCCAACTCTTTCCCTCGGGATTTGTCTTCGGAGGAATGCGGTCAGGATCCGGCTTCCAGGTGCTGTCGCCTTTCTCTCCCTCCCATGATCCGTTGCTGCTCGGGAGAAATCCTTCCAGTTTCGGCCCCCCATCCTTTCCCGTCAGGATGTCCTTCCAGTCGGGAACATCGAGGCGATCTGGCCTGGCGCACTCTGCAGAATCGGATGGCACTCGTTCCAGGTGGGGCCTGCCTTCCGTGCGGAGTCCGTTCTCCATGCCGTCCAGACCGGGCACTCTCTCGGGAGCCTTCCCCCCTGCCTGCGTCTCCGCCATTTTTCCCAATGCTTTTTCCATCATGCGTTGCCACTCCTTGTTGCGCCGTCCGCAAGGATCCTGCGTATCCGCTTCACGTCCGAAGGACTGTTCAGCACGTCCGAAAGCCTTATCATGAGACGATTGTCCCTGCCCTGCGCCGAAACCGCACAGCTGAAGAAGCGATCGTCAATGCCGAGAAGCGCCTTGAACAGCATCCGGCAATCCCCGGAAAACGGTCGGCCGTCGATGATGTTCTTCAGCGCAATGAGCACCCCGCGGGGAAAGCCCTGACGCTGCGTCCAGCGATGCAGGGCCGCCTTTTCATCCCTGTCCAGAGACGCGCCTGCGCCCTCCGCAGCTTCCGCCACCAGCATGACGAGCCGCGCGCGGATGCGCCTTTTTTCTTCGGCGCTCTCCACCATCTCCAGGGCTTCGTCATGGCTCTCCGGCGCCGACCAGTCCTGCACGCGGCACAGCACGGCCTCGGTCCAGTCGTTCTGCTTGACCGCGGCAATCTGCACCGGCAGTCTGGCAAGCGCCTCCTGCTGAAGATCATCGAGCGCCATGGCTCCGGCCAGAATCTTCCGGTCTTCCTCAAGCGGCGCATTGAACGCTATCTTGGTGCCGGTATTGCGCAGCACCGAGGCGTCCAGCGCCGAGGCCGACTGATCCACCACAAAAAAGCCTTCGCCGTAGGCGCGCATTTCGCCTATGGCGTTGGCAAAGAATTCCACGGCCTGCTGCCGGGAACCGGAACCTTCCTGCGAAACGACCGGTCCCGCGGCCCGAAGCAGATTGTGGGCCTCCTCGATGACCGTGGCGTGCAGAAGCATGCCGCGGGCCTTTTCATCGCGCCGTTCCGCCATGCGCTGTTCCTGAAGGCGCATGAGCAGAACGCCCATGAGCACGGCCTTTTTCTCCGGCGAACCCATGTCCGCCACGTTCACCACGCAGGAGCCGTTGAACAGCACGTCGGCGGAGGTCTCCTCGTCGGGCGAAGAGGACAGCACAAGGCCGAGCGAACCGTAGGCAAAGGAATCCAGTCTGGCCTTCAGCGCGCCTATGTAGGTATCGTAGCTTTCGCCCCTGTATCCGGCTTCCTCCACCACGACCTTCACCTGTTCGGCCACGTCGGCGACAGTGGGGAACAAAGCGCCGGACACGGAGCGGGACGAAGCAATGTCCCAGCCGCATTTCTCATAGGCCTGATACACGGCCTTTTCGAGCACCTGCGGCATGGCGGCATACATGGGGAAGGCCGCGTTGAACACCGCGCACACGCGATCGACGTGGGAACTCAGCGTCACGCCGGAACCTGCGGGAAAGACAAAGGGATTCAGATGCAGCCCGTCGCTGCCGAAGCTGCCCGCGCGCAGCACCTTCACGCCCGGCAGGCCGCGCAGTCCGCGATATTCGTTCTTGGCGGGCTCGATGACGAGGAAGGGAACGCCGATTTCATGCAGACGGCAGAGCATGTGCTGCATGGCGCGCGACTTGCCCGTGCCCGTGGTGCCGGAAACCAGCACATGACGGCACAGACTTTCCACATCGAGCGTCACGGGAGCTTTTTCCTGCCTGTTCTTGTGATACACGCTGCCGAGAGACAGAAAACGCCGGGATGCGTCTTGCGGCAGTTCGCGAAGGGAGCGCACCTCCCTGCCGAAGCCCACGGACTCCACCACGGTGACCCCGCCCACGGACCTGCGCGGCAGGCACATCATGAGCGCAAGCTCACGGCTGGACACCGGAACGCCGGGCGTGACCGTGAGATTGTCGAAGCTAAAGCGCGGCAGAAGCAGCTCGCGCAGCCACGCCATGACCGACTGCGCGCCCTCAGCCTGCCAGTGCAGCAGCGCCGAGGCGTTCTTCATGGACTCCTGACCGCGCATCATGCCCTGATACAGCGAAGCGGCCACGGCGGCGTCCTTATGATCGGCGGCCACGAAAAAGGCGGCCGCAGACCAGGCCCCGCAGGCGCGCACGTCGTCCAGACGGTCGAGCTTCTCTTCCAGACGGTCATGGAAGCGGCAGATGCCCATGTCGGAAAATTCCACCATGGTGCTCGATCCCTGCTCCTGCGTGGAGCCGGTGGAGGAAGAGCCGCCGACGCTTATGCTGCTGCTCGTTCCCTCCGTATTGGACCTGCCCGTCGTGTCGGTCGTGCCCTTACTCTCCGTATTGCTTTGACTCTGAGTTTCGGTGTGCGAAGAGCCTTTTGACCAGGATTTCCCCAGACTGACCGACTGCCCGAGCGTATTGGCGAAACTCGCGCCGACCATGCCCCCGACGGGCAGAAAAACGCCCACGCCTGCCGACGCTGCCGCGGTGACGGCACGGCTCAGCGTGCCGGACACGCTGGTACTTGTGCTTTCCGACGTTCCCTCGGACGTGCTCGTGCCCCGGCTACTGCTGAAGGACTCCGTTCTGGCATGGCTCTGGCTGTGCGTGACGCTCTCGTTGATGCCCTGCGTGATCGTGCGGGAAATCGTGGTCACGCTGCTGGTGCCCTTGCTCTGCGACACCGTGAACGAGCGCTTCTGCAAAGGCGAAAGAAGCGTGCCCGTGTTCTCCATGCTCCGCTGCATGACGTCGAGACTGTCCTGTCCCAGAGGTTCGGCAAGGATGAGCGCCGTGTATTCCCGTCCGGCCATGGCGTCGATGAGCCGGTCGAGCGACTGCGTGAAGGTGGTCATGTTGTCGTCATGCTTGAGGTTCGGCACCAGGGACGAAGAACACACTCCCCAGTTGCGGACATTTTCGGGGAAGCAGCGGTTCAAAAGCCCCTGCGCCTCCTCATTGCTGAGCGTGCGCAGGCGGCTCCCGGCAAAATGTCCCGTCATGCCCTGCGTGAGCAGTCCGTGGCCGGTGACGGCCGAAAACCGTTCGGCATACACCCTTGTGACGAGATACAGAGAACACTTTTCTCTCCCGCCGCGCAGCATGAGCCCCACACCGTAATGCTCGCCCATGGCGGCAAGGATGTTGAACAGGCTGTCCAGCGCGCTTTCCCGCTTGTCGTACATGATGGTCGACACTTCAATGACGCGCACGGCATTGACCCTGCCCGCTGGAAGCGCGGCGCTCGACGAGATCTGCTCGGCACGCTGCCCGTCGAGCATGGGCAGATAGGACTGAAGTTCCAGAGTGTACGCTTTGGACACGGCCTGAAGAAGCTTGAGCTCGGCCACGGCCTGCGTCTCCATCGACCGTCCTTTTGCAGGACTGCTTCCCTGTTCCATGATTTTTCCTTTTTCTACGTTTCCCCGGTGGAGACCGGAGCACATACGGCTACTTCACGAGGGTGCGGAATATTTTTTTGGCCTGCATGAGGGCATCAAACGCGTTGTTGAACAGTGCTTCATCATAGGAAGAGGGCCCCGTCATGGCGCGCAGTTTTTGTTGCCCCTCCTTCAGCAGATGGACAACCTTGTTTGCCGCATCATGACCGGGAAAGGTCCGCGTCATGGCGTCGACAAGTTCATGCAGTTTGCTGGCCGTCACAAGGATATCGATTTTGATATTCTGCCAGTCTTCATCGGCCCTGTGACGACGACTGATATTCCAGACTTCTTCCAGACACGTATCCAGCATGTCGCGCAAGTCCCCGGAACACGCCGCAGTCGACGCTTCGCGCGCTGCGCCGAAGGACTGCGGAGACACCGTGACGGGCTCCTTTGCCGATGCGCCCCAGGACATCGTGACGGGCCTGGAGCCCGGCGAAGCGCCGGATTTTCTCCCGAACGTCCCGGCCACGGATACGCCGGATGCGGCTCCAAAGCTTCCCGCATCTTCTGCTTCGCTGCGGATGTCGCCGCGCGAGAGTCCCTGCGCCTCGCCGGAGCTCACGCCCCGGGAAAAGTCCCTGCCCCTGTCGTTTTCAGGGGCGGGAGCCTCCCGCCACTCAGCGGTTCTGCTGCGGGCTGACGACTTCTGCATCCGACAGACTCCCCGTTCCGTCGAGCTGACCGGCCCGGACGGTGCTCCCGATGGCGGGGAAACCTGCCTGGCTCTCTGCTTCTCAACGCCAGAGCGCGGCTCCGGCGATGAGGAGAATGACGAGAACGGCTCCTGCGATGAGAAAAAGCCTTGCTCGAGAGTGTCCACGCTCTTCCTGACGAGGCCGGTCATGCCCGTGGGAAGCGCCGCTCTGTCCCTGTGATTCTCGTTGAAGATTCCCCCGATTTTGGAATGAGGCCGCAGGCTCGGGCGCAAGAAACGCGGGAAGCCTGTCGGCGCGCACCTCATCGAGCCTGCTGCCCGCCTGAACGGCGGCCTCAAAGGTCTCGCGGGAAAAATTCCGCAAAAGGCGTCCCGTCAGATAGCGGTACTCTTTCATGGTGACCGAAGCCAGTTCCGGACGCTGCGTTGCGCCGTCATCCGGCTCAAACAGCGCTTTGCCCGTCTTTTCATCCAGATACCGGGCGCACGCCTCCGCCTGCGGACAGCTTTCGTCCAGAAGGCTCAAAAGCAGCGTCTTCAGGGCCGTCTCATCGCCCCTTTGCCATGCCATGAGGCGGCGATCCGCTTCACGCTGCACTTCGGGCCGCAACATGCCTGCACTCATGGTCATATCTCCATCACGGCAGAAATCTGCTCGTTCATGCTCTTCAGCCAGCGTATCTCGTCGTCCAGCTCCTTGATACGACGCTCCATCATTTCCTTATCCTGATTCATGGCGTCGAGGCTGCCAAACTTCCTGCGCATATAGGCGTCTGCAGCGTTGATCTTTTTCACGGACTCGCTGATGATGTTCCGCATCATGTCTTCCGATGCCTGATTGAACGCCTGGCTGGCTTTCATCATCGTCTTTCTGCACTGTTCCTTCACGTCGTTGATCATCCGTGCCGTTTCATAGACCGTGACGTCTTCAAATGTTGGAACCTTCTTGAAGTCGGGCCATGTGAGCGGATTGTACCATTTTCCGACCCATATTATTTCGGTTCCATTCTGCCTCCTCTCCGTTTTGGAATAGACGTCTATCCCCTTGACATCGGCCTGAAGGTCAAGAGAAAAATTGTTCTGCATATCCTTCAGAAAGCTGCTGAAAGAGCTCGTGCCCTCGCCGAGCTTCTTCAGATACTCCGCATAATACGTCATGATAACATTCTGACATTCAAGCTTGATTTCGGAAAACGTGCTGCGGAGCTCCCGACCCATGCCGTAAAGATGCCGCTGCACCAGGCCCAGTATGACGTCTCTTATCTGGTGCG
>CAJJMX010000099.1 GCA_905192935.1 uncultured Mailhella sp. | reverse complement strand
TGCGGCGTATCTGCGCTCCATCTGGCTTCAGGCCGTGAAGTCTCCCGACGGGGACAGGCTGACCATCATGTCCACGGACGTGAACATCGAATTCACGGGCACCTATCCTGCAGAGATAAAGGAAGAAGGAACGGCGGGCGTGAACGGACGCGCCTTTGTGGAGCTTCTGCGCCGTCTTCCCGGAGGAGACATCAGCCTTCGTCTGGACGAGGAATCCCACATTCTTTCCGTGGAGCAGGGACGCCGTTCCTACAAGCTTCCCACGGTGGACCCGGTATGGTTCCAGCCTCTTCCCCCCTTCCCTGAAGAAGGCGCCGTTCTGTGGGCGGGAGATTTCTTTCAGGATGTCATCGACCGTGTGGCCTTCTGCATCAGCGACGACGACAGCGCCGAAGGACTGGCCTGTCTGTATCTCAAGGCCGGAGACGCCGGAAAGGTGGACGTGTGCGGTCTGAACGGCCATCAGTTCGCCATGGTTCGCTTCATCAACGACGCTCTGGCGAATCTTCTTCCTGAGAACGGCCTTCTCATTCAGAAGAAGTACGTCAACGAGCTGCGCAAGTGGCTGGGCAGCGACGAGGTCATGCTCAACATCAGCGAGCGCCGTTTCCATATCCGCACCGGTTCCGGCAGCGAAACCCTGAGCATTCCCAGAAGTGCCAACTTCAGCTATCCCGATCATCTGAGCTTCCTTGCCAGACTGGACGGCGCCAACACGTCTCAGCTGGACGTGGACCGCCGTGAAACGCTGAACGCCCTCGACCGTCTCATCATCTTCAACAACGACAGCGACCGCTGCACCTACTTCCGCTTCTCGCCCGAGGAAGTGGAACTTTCCGCCCAGGGACAGGAAACCGGTTCCGCCACCGAACATCTGGAAGGCACGTTCAAGGGCGATCTTGAGCTCATCGCCTTCCCCACGCGCAGCCTCATGGACATACTCGGCCATTTCCAGTCCTCCACGCTGCACTACGTGTTCACCGGTGCCGAAGGCCCCTGCGGCATCACCGGCTCCGACGATGCGGAATACACCGTCATTCTCATGCCCATGAAGATCGCCGAATCCTCCTATTACACCGAAGAGGAATAGTCGGCTCGCAGAGTGCAAAACAGAGTGTCGAGCGGCCTGTCCGACCTTCGGCAAGGGGGTCGGACAGGCCGTCCGTCCGGTTTAGAGCCTTCAGCAGCCTGTCTGCGCCGATTTGAAGCTAGAGCCCATCCCCTGCACAGGGGTTTGAAGTTTTCCGCGTTTTTGTATATACTGACAAACTCTATGGCGCTCCGGGTCCTCCGGGGCCGACAAATATCATTCAGGAATTCCCATGACCCAGGAAAATCTCCGGTCCGGCAAGAACGCCTACGACGCGTCCGCCATCACGGTTCTGGAAGGTCTGGCGGCGGTCCGCAAGCGCCCGGCCATGTATATAGGCAGCACGGACAGCCGTGGTCTCCATCATCTTGTGTATGAAGTGGTGGACAACTCCATCGACGAGGCCATGGCCGGTTACTGCGACAGAATAGAAGTCATTCTGCATGTGGACAACAGCGTTACCGTGCGCGACAACGGCCGCGGCATTCCCGTGGACATTCACCCCAAGCTCAAGATTCCCGCCGTGCAGGTGGTCATGACCAAGCTGCATGCCGGCGGCAAGTTCGACAACAACGCCTACAAGGTTTCCGGCGGTCTGCACGGCGTGGGCGTCTCCTGCGTGAACGCGCTGTCCTCCTGGCTGGAAGTCATTGTCCGGCGGGACGGCAAGCGCTGGCGTCAGCGCTATGAGCGCGGCGTGCCCGTCACCAAGGTGGAACCTCTCGGCGACGCCGAGGGACACGGCACCACCGTGCATTTTCTGCCCGACGAAGAAATTTTTGAAACCACCGTCTACTCCTTCGACATCCTGAAGAAGCGCTTTGAAGAGCTGGCCTACCTCAACAAGGGACTGACCATCATCTGCAACGACGAGCGCACCAACGAGACGCATACCTACCACGCCGAAGGCGGTCTTGAGCAGTTCGTGAAGGATCTGAACTGCAACGAAACCGGCCTTCATCCCATCATCAGCGGCGAAGGCGTGCAGGACAACGTGACGGTGGACTTTGCCCTTCAGTACAATTCCGGGTTCAATGAAAAGACGCTGACCTTTGCCAACAACATCCGCACGCATGAAGGCGGCACGCATCTTGCCGGCTTCAAGACCGCGCTCACGCGCGCCATCAACAACTATGTGAAGAGCCAGCCCGATCTTCAGAAGAAGCTCAAGGGCGACAGCCTTTCCGGCGACGACGTGCGCGAAGGTCTCACGGCCATCATCAGTGTGAAGCTTCCCCAGCCGCAGTTCGAAGGTCAGACCAAGACCAAGCTCGGCAACAGCGAAGTGGTGGGCATCGTGAACGGCGTGGTGTACAACGCTCTCGACGTGTATTTTCAGGAGCATCCCAAGGACATCCGCGTCATCATCGAAAAGGCGACGGAAGCCTCCCGTGCCCGTGAGGCCGCGCGTCGTGCCCGCGAGCTCGTGCGCCGCAAGGGAGCCCTTTCCGACAACTCCCTGCCCGGCAAGCTGGCCGACTGCCAGAGCAAGGATCCTTCGGAATGCGAAGTCTTCATCGTGGAAGGCGATTCTGCAGGCGGTTCCGCCAAGCAGGGACGCAATCCCATGACGCAGGCCATTCTTCCTCTGCGCGGCAAGATCCTGAACGTGGAGCGCGCCCGCTTCGACCGCATGCTTGCCAGCAAGGAAATCAAGAACATGATCACGGCCATGGGCGTGGGCATCGGCGACAACATGGATTATTCCAAGCTGCGCTATCACAAGATCATCATCATGACCGATGCCGACGTGGACGGCGCGCATATCTGCACGCTCATGCTCACCTTCTTCTTCCGCTATTATCCCAAGCTCATCGAGGAAGGGCATATCTTCATTGCCCAGCCTCCGCTCTACGGCATCAAGAAGGGCAGCAACACTATCAAGTTCCTGAAGGACGACAACGAGCTTGACGAGTTCCTTCTGCAGCGCCTGTCCGACGGCGTGTCCGTGACCACCACGGACGGCAGGATATACCGCGGCTCCGAGCTCATCGCCCTGCTCAAGAACATCGACGAGCTTGAAAAGTCCGTGACGGAAGCGGAAAATTCGGCCATTTCTCGCGAGCTCTTCCTGTCCTTCCTGCGCTTCGACGAGACCCTCACGCCCGCCATGGCCGAGACCGGACTTTCCGAAAAGTTCCGCGCGTGGATGGAAGAACAGGGCTACGCGGCAAAGCTCGAAGTGGAACGCCAGGAAGACGACGAGCGTGCCTTCCTCATCTTTGAGAACAAGAGCGGACACCGCACGCGTCTTGCCGTGGAATTCTTCCATTCCCGCATGTATCGTCAGGCCCGTCAGGTCTGGACATCGCTTCAGGCTGCCTGCGGCTCCTTCCCCGTGACGCTCTCGAGCTCCGAATCCAGCCGCGAGGTGAAGGACTACTTCGATCTGCGCGAATCCGCCTACGCCGAGGCGCGCAAGGGCTTCAACATCCAGCGCTACAAGGGCCTCGGTGAAATGAATCCCGAACAGCTGGAAATGACCACCATGAACCCTGAAAAGAGAGCGCTTCTGCAGGTCACCATCGAGGACGCTCAGGCCGCGTCCGACACCATCGAGGAACTTATGGGCGACCGCGCAGACCTGCGTCGTGATTTCATCATCCGCAACGCGCTTTCCATGGAAGATCTCGACATCTGATGAAAAGGAGCGTTCCTTTCCGGGAGCGCCTTTTCCCTTCAGGGAACGTTACGTAAAACATCGCCCAAAGGATTCCTACCGTGGCAGAATTCAAAGTCGACATAGAAAAAGAGCTGCGCCAGTCCTATCTGGCCTATTCGCTCAGCGTCATCATAGGCCGTGCCATTCCCGATGCGCGCGACGGTCTCAAGCCCGTGCATCGCCGCATTCTCTTCGCGCAGTCGCAGATGGCCAATACCTACAACCGGCCCACCAAGAAAAGCGCCCGCGTGGTCGGCGACGTCATAGGCAAATATCATCCCCACGGTGATTTCGCCGTGTATGATGCCCTCGTGCGCATGGCGCAGGACTTCAACATGCGCGATCCGCTGGAAGACGGCCAGGGCAACTTCGGCTCCATAGACGGCGACTCCGCCGCCGCCATGCGATACACCGAAGTGCGCATGTCCCGTCTGGCCTCCGAATTTCTGGACGACATCGAGAAGAAGACCGTGGATTTCCGTCCGAACTACGACGGTTCGGAACAGGAGCCCGAAGTTCTGCCCACCAAGGTGCCGAATCTTCTGCTCAACGGTTCTTCCGGCATCGCCGTGGGCATGGCCACCAACATTCCTCCCCACAACCTCGGGGAACTGTGCGACGCCCTGCTCAGGCTCATCGACGAGCCCGACTGCACGGTGGATGATCTCATCGATCTCGTGCACGGTCCCGACTTTCCCACGGCCGGTTTCGTCTATGCCGGTCAGGGACTGCTCGACGCCTACCGCACCGGCCGCGGCGTGGTGAAGGTGCGCGGCCGTGTGGAAGTGGAGGAACGCAAGAAGGGACAGCAGTCCGTGGTCATCCGCGAGATCCCCTACGCGCTCAACAAGTCCGTGCTCGTCACCAAGATCGCCGCGCTCGTCAACGACCGCAAGCTTGACGGCGTGACCGATCTGCGCGATCTGTCCGACAAGAAGGGCATCCGCATCATCCTTGATCTGCGCCGCGGCACCATTCCCGAACTCGTCATCAACGCCCTTTACAAATATACGCCGCTGGAAACGTCCTTCGGCATCAACATGCTGGCCGTGGTGGACAACAAGCCTCAGCAGCTCAACCTGCGCACGGCCCTCACCTGCTTCCTCGACCATCGCCGCGAAGTCGTCATCAGACGCACCCGCTTCGACCTCGAAAAGGCGCAGGCCCGTGCCCATATCGTGGAAGGCCTGCTCAAGGCGCTCGACATCATCGACGAGATCGTTTCGCTCATCCGCGGTTCGGCAACTCCGCAGGAGGCCAAGTCCGGCCTCGTGGACCGCTTCGGCTTTACGGAGATCCAGGCCCAGAGCATTCTGGACATGCGTCTGCAGCGCCTCACCGGTCTGGAACGCGACAAGCTTCTGGAAGAGTTCCGCGAACTTCAGAAGCTCATCGCCTACCTGACCTCCATTCTTGAGGATCCCGAAGTGCTGCGCGGCGTGCTGCGCGAAGAAACGCAGTACATCAAGAACACCTACGCCACGCCCCGCCGCACCGAAGTGGTCATGGACGAGCTTTCCGGCATCGACATTGAAGACCTTATCCCCGATGAGGATGTGGTCATCACGCTGTCGCGCCGCGGCTACATCAAGCGTACCACCCTTGCCAACTACCAGCAGCAGAAGAGAGGCGGCAAGGGCATAGCGGGCCTGCACACCTCTGAAGACGACTTCGTGCAGGAATTTCTTACCACGACCAATCATCAGTATCTGCTGCTCTTCACCAACAAGGGCAGGATGCACCAGCTCAAGGTGCATCAGGTGCCGGAAGGAAGCCGCACCGCCAAGGGCATGCACATCGCCAATCTTCTTCCCCTGGAGAAGGATGAGTGGGTTGCCAACGCCCTTACCGTGCGTGAGTTCGCCGAAAACAGCTATTTCCTGTTCACCACCAAGCACGGCATGGTCAAGCGTTCCAGCGCCTCTCTCTATGCCCGCTGCCGCAAGAGCGGTCTCATAGCTCTCGGCCTCAAGGAAGGGGACGAGCTTATTGCCGTGCGTGAAGTGACGGACTCCGACCATGTGGTGCTCGCTACGGCCCACGGCATGGCCATACGCTTCGCCATGCCCGATGTGCGTCCCATGGGACGCAGCGCCTCCGGCGTGAAGGGCATAGGACTGCGCCGCGGCGACTCCGTGGTGGCCTGCGTGACCGTGAAGGACGGCGACAATTCCACCATGATCATGACGGTTTCCGCCCTGGGCTACGGCAAGCGCACCAAGATAGACCTCTACCGCATGCAGAGCCGCGGCGGCATAGGCCTCATCAACTTCAAGGTCTCCCCCAAGACCGGCAACGTCATCGGAGCCATGCCCGTGTCCGACACGGATTCCCTCATCCTGCTCACCTCCACCAACAAGATCATCCGCCTCGGCGTGGATGAGGTCCGTTCCGTCGGCCGTGCCACCATGGGCGTGCGCCTCGTTAAACTCGACGAAGGCGCCAGCGTCGCCGGCTTCGACACCGTTGCCGACAACGGAGAGAATGAGGAAGAATAGTAAGGAACAGAGGGGAGAGATTTGCGGGGAAGAAAGGGAACTTTCTGAAGAAAGCTTCCCTTTCCTCCCCGCGCCCCTCCTATCCTTCCAAGACTTTTTAATGATTATGCGGCGGTTCGTCGCTGAAGGAAAAGCCCCGACTCTTTTTGAGAGCCGGGGCTTTTTGTCGATGTGTCATTGCGGGACGAGGCAAGAAAAAGGAACATGTTTGAGAATGCAACATGTTTGCGGTCAGAATGGAAAAGTTCTGCCCGGCCGTCCGTGCCTTTGCATGGCAACTATCGTGCAGACTCTTCCGCTTTTTGCCCTCCC
>CAJJMX010000098.1 GCA_905192935.1 uncultured Mailhella sp. | reverse complement strand
GTTCTTCTTCGATGTAGAAGCACTCGGGGCCGCGGATGTCTTCAAGGTTGATGCCGCCGAAGGTGGGTTCGAGCGCCTTCACGATGTCGATGAGGCGGTCGGGATCGGAGCAGTCAAGCTCGATGTCGAAGGCATCCACGTCGGCAAAGAGCTTGAAGAGCATGCTCTTGCCTTCCATGACGGGCTTGCCCGCAAGAGGTCCTATGTTGCCGAGACCGAGCACGGCGGTGCCGTTGGTCACCACGGCCACAAGATTGCTGCGGCCCGTGAGCTTTGCGGCCATGGCCTCGTCGGAAACGATGTCTCGGCAGGCTTCGGCCACGCCGGGGCTGTAGGCGAGGGTGAGATCGTCCTGATCCACGGCCTTCTTGCTGGGCATGACTTCTATTTTGCCGGGACGGGGCAGCCCGTGATAGCGGCGCACATCTTCCTTGGTGTAGCTCATGAATATGATCCTTTGCTTATTTTGAGAGAACGTCCTTCATGACGGCAAGCGCCGAGCTCATGGCTTCGGCATTCGCCTGCGTGCCCATGTGGCCCATGCGGAACACCTTGCCCGCGAGAGGGCCGAGACTGCCGCCCACATACAGACCGCGCGCGGCAAGGGCCTTGCGCCAGTCGTTCCACTGCCAGCCTTCGGGCACGCGAATGGCCGTCACGGTGGGAGAGTTCACGGCGTCTTTTGCAGGCCACAGCGAAAGCCCGAGAGCCTTCACGCCGTCGCGGCACTGACGGGCGACGGCTTCATGACGGGCAAACACGTTTTCCATGCCTTCCTTTTCCAGAGCCGTGAGCGAGGCGTCCAGCGCGGCAACGCCCCACCAGTTGGGAGTATAGGGGAATCTCATGGCGTCTTCAATGGCGTCGTCAAAGGGGCGCACGGCGTCGTAGCCTGTGTAGTTCACTTCGCGCACGCGCTCCCAGGCCGCCGCGCTCACGCTCATGAAGCTCATGTCCGGCGGGCAGGCAAGGCATTTCTGCGAGCCGCCGAGCACGCAGTCGGCATTCCAGGCGTCGGCATGCACGGGAGCGCCGCCGGCGCTGGCCACGGTGTCCACCACCAGGAAGGGCACGCCCAGGTCCTTTTTCAGACGGCCGAGCTCTTCCAGCGGATTCAGCGTGCCGGAAGGCGTTTCGCAGTGCACTGCCGTCATGAGCACAGGATGATGATCCTTCACGGCGTCCTTCACCCTTTCCAGCGTGGAGGCGGAAATGGTCCTGTCGTAGGGCTCGGAAACAAGTACGGGCTTGCAGCCTATGGCTTTTGCCATGTCGGCAAAGCCGTCGCCGAATACGCCCGTGCCCACGCAAAGCACCGTGTCGCCGGGGCGAAGCAGACTCTTCAGCGCTCCCCACAGCACCAGCATGCCTTCGCCGGTTCCCATGAGCACGTCTTCCCGGGTGCCGAGGATCTTCTGAAGGCGTGTCCGCACCGACTTGTAGAGTTCAAGATATTCCGTGCCCATGCGCGGAGGCGCATAGTCCCGGGAAAGCGCGCGGGCAACGTCGGGATGTACGGAAACAGGGCCGGGATAGAAGGGCATGGCCGCATAAGGCTTGAAGCTGTTCATAACATGGGGCGGAAAGCGATGTTGTCGGCGGAGAAGACGCTTTTCCGCTCATGGTTGCCTTCTCCGCCTCCCCGCCAGGGGAGAAGAAAAGGACGGACAGCTTCTGTCCGTCCGAAACATACAAGGTATTTCGTGGAAAAAGCCCTGTCATGTCAAGACGCTTTATAGCGGATGGATGACCGGAGGACGCCGGGCTGCGCCACGCACCCCGCCGGGGAAAATGATTTTTCCCCCCAGATTCCGCCTGTGGCTTCGCTTCGGGGAAGGCAGGGCGCGTCGCCGGGGACACACGGGAGTTCGGAAAGGCGATGCGGCGCGGCATGGAAGGGCTTGGCAGGCGCTGCTGCGCCTACCTGCGGGGGCCGACCTTGTTTCCGGCAGAGGCCGAAAACAAGGTGAACAAGGATGGGATTATCGGATATTGAGAGAAAAACGTCAGATACGGAGAAAAGCGGCGGAAGGTTTCGGCCGCACTTCGGGGCGGAACATGACTCCGGCAGAACGGGTTGATGAAACCGAAGGACGAAAGAAGCACGGCCTGCGAGAGCAAACCGTGCTTTTTTCCGAAACTCTTCGTGCCGACGGCGGGCGGGTGCGGAAGCACACGCCTGCCGTCGGAAACGAGGGGGTTCGGGGGGAATCATTCCCCCCGATGCCTTTTCTGTCTTTCTGTCTTTCTGCCTTTACAGCGGGGCGTGCTGGTTATGGGTACCGAGGGCGCGGGTGAGTTTGTCGCCGGCGAGGAAGAGGCGGCCTTCATCGAAGGCGCGGCCCATGAGCTGGATGCCGACGGGCAGTCCCTGGGAGGTTCCCACGGGGATGGAGAGTCCGGGCAGTCCCGCGAGGTTCAGGGACAGGGTGAAGATGTCCATGAAGTACATCTGGAGCGGATCCTCGGACATGTGGCCCATCTGCCAGGCGGGCACGGGGGACACGGGAGCGAGGATCATGTCGCAGGTCTTGAGGGCGTCGAGGTAGTCCTGCCGGATGAGGCGTCGCACCTGGGCGGCCTTGCGGTAATAGGCGTCGTAGTAGCCTGCGGAGAGCACGTAGGAGCCGAGCAGGATGCGGCGCTGCACTTCGGGGCCGAAGCCTTCGGTGCGGGAGCTCGTGTACATGTCTTCCAGATTTTTGGGATCGGCGGTGCGGTGACCATAGCGTACGCCGTCATAGCGGGCGAGGTTGGAGCTGGCTTCCGCCATGGCGAGAATGTAATAGCTTGCGATGGAGTATTCCGTATGGGGCAGGGAAACTTCCACCACTTCGGCGCCGAGGCTCTTTGCCGTTTCCACGGCGTTCTTGCAGGCTTCGGCCACGCCCTTGTCGAGTCCTTCATGATCGAAGAATTCGCGGGGCATGCCGAGGGTGAGGCCGGAAAGGTCGGCCTGGGCATTCATGGCGGCGGCGTAGTCCGGCACGTCCACGGGGGAAGAGGTGCTGTCTCTTTCATCGTGTCCGGCGATCACCTGGAGCACGGCGGCGGCGTCTTCCACGGTGCGGGCAAGCGGGCCTACCTGATCGAAGGAGGAAGCATAGGCGAGCAGGCCGTAGCGGGACACGCGCCCGTAGGTGGGCTTGATGCCCACGCAGCCGCACAGGGAGGCGGGCTGACGAATGGAGCCGCCCGTATCCGAGCCGAGGGAGGCGAAGCACTGGCAGGCGGCGACACTGGCGGCGGAGCCGCCGCTGGAGCCGCCGGGCACGCGGGTCAGATCCCAGGGATTGGCCGTCACCTTGTAGGCGGAGTGCTCCGTGGTGGACCCCATGGCGAATTCATCCATGTTGTTCTTGCCCAGGATGACGGCTCCGGCGTTTTTCAGACGCTCCACGACGAGCGCGTCGTAGGGGGACAGAAAGCCTTCCAGAATTTTCGAGGCCGCCGTGGTGGGCATGCCTCTGGTGGCAAGCACATCCTTCACGGTGACGGGCACGCCCCACAGAGGCTTGTCCGAAAGGTCGGCGGGACGTTCCTTGTCCATGGTGCGGGCCTGTTCCAGGGCTTCTTCATCGCGGCGGGCGAGAAGGGCGTTCACTTTGGGTTCGGTTTCGTTGAGACGCGCTATGCAGGCGGCGGTCGCTTTTTCCGCACTTATGTCGCCGCTGCGGATGGCATCGCGTACTTCGCAGAGGGAGAGCTCAAAAATTTCAGACATTTATTTTCCCTCCACAATGCGGGGAACGATGAAGAACGCGCCGTCGGTGGCAGGGGCTCCGGCGAGGATGTCGGCGCGGTCGCAGCGGCGCACGGCAACGTCGTCGCGGAAGGCGCACTCATGAATGACGGGAGAATACAGAGGTTCCACGCCGGTGGTATCCACTTCGGCGAGCTTGTCCATATAGGCAAGTATGCTGGAGCACTGCTGTGCCATTTCCTCCTGCACGGCAGGATCAGGGGCCAGCCGGGAAAGGCGGCACAGATGCAGAAAGTCGTTTTTGTCGAGTGACATGCTGTGTTTTCTCTTTTTGAATGGCGTTGTGCGTTCAGGGTGTCCCGTCCGGGAGGACACGCTCTACAATCTGCGTGGCGTGCACGCTGGTCTCATCCTGCCGCAGGTGAAGGCGGCTTGTCATCGCGCGTGCGGCAATCCTGCAGGCGGAATGTCGGAGCCTTTCGGAGCGACGCTCCCGGGCGCTGTGCAGGGCGATGTTCCGTGTTCACGGAAACACGCTTCGGGCTCTTTTGTATGCTGCAACGAAGTCGGCCGCAAGTCCCCGTTCCGGCATCCGACCTCTGAAGGGAGACGGGTGCCGGAACGGGGAGCGGAGGAAGATGACTTACTTCTTGCTGAGGGAGTCGACGAGGGCGTCGAAGCTGACGGGACGCTGGGGAGCGGCGGGCGCGGCTTCGGGTTCGGAGACGGTGAGGTCTCCGGAGGCGAGGCGCTCTCTCAGCTTCTGCATGTCCGCCGGAATATGGCCGGTGGAGGAGGGCTGGAAGATGAAGAGCTGACGGCTGGCCTTGCCCGAGCCGTCCCACTGCATGGGGGCGCCTGCCCAGTCTACGCGGGGACCGGAGGAGAGCGTGCGGTTGAGCTGCGCGCTCGTCCAGCCCGGCTGGAGATTGAGGGCCGCGGCCAGGCGCACGAAGTCGAAGCCCAGGGCGGACCAGTCGTCGGTGCGCTCATTTTTGGCGGCCATGGCGTTGCGGAAGGCCGTCACGCCGGGGCCGGAAAGCCGGTCGTTCCACACGCCGGGGAAGATGGTGAGGGCGAAGGTTGCGGCATTGCTGTGACTCGTGGGACCGAGGCTCTGTTCCCAGATGGACGTACCCATCATGAGTCTGTTCTGTGCGCCGCTGTAGTGCAGGCTGGAAACGAGCATGTCCATGTTCTTCCAGCTGTCGGGCAGGAATATGGCCTGGAAGTCGGCCGTGGCCACGGGAATGCTGCCGCGCTGCGCGCCTACCTGCGTTTTCACGAAGGCTCCGGCTTCCTTGGGCCAGGCGTTCATTTTGCCTGCGGTGTAGGAGCCGGACGTGACGGAGTAGCCGCGTGCCGAGGCTTCCTGCATGAACAGGCCGCTCATGCGCTTGCTGTAGGAGTCGCCGGGGCTGAACACGCCGAAGGAGTTGATGCCGAGAGAGGAGGCGGCATCGAGCAGGGCCTTTATCTGATCTTCGGGACTGGCGAAGAAGCGCCAGGCGCTTACGCCTTCGTCGCCGGAAGGCAGGGAGGCCGTGAAAGAGAAGAGCGCGCGTCCGGAAGCGGCGCTTTTCACCGCCTTGTAGCGGCCGGGAATGAGCGGACCGCCCACCATGACGAACTGCGGCGGCAGGCTCTGCACGGCCTGCTGCCAGCCGGTGAGGCCGGTGTCGATGATGCGCAGGTCAACGTTTTTGCCGGAAAGGCGCAGATCGTCCACGGCGGCCTGTGCGCCTGCCGCCACCTGACGGCCGAGGGCCGAGGCGGAACCGGTCTGCGGTATGATGAGCGCCACGCTTATGGTGCTGCTCGGCGTGACGGCCGGAGCCTCGCCGAGGCCGAGCATGGCCGGCGCGGCATAGAGCAGCGGACTGGAAAGACGGGAGAGCACGGCGGAGGAGTCGGTCACAAGACCGCGGCGCGCGGCCTTGAGCATGACGAGATTCCAGGGGAAGCTTCGTTCCTGTTCGGACGATACGGAGGCGGCCAGCTTTTTCAGCGTGTCGCTGTCCATGCCGTCAAGGTCTGTCCAGTACATGGTTTCCCATGTGGCGCGCTGCTCGGCAGAGGCCTGCGCGTAAAGCGCGGCGAGTTCCTTGCGTGCGGAATAGCCCTGTCTGCCGGGACGGCTGGCGGCTATGGAAAGGGCGCGCAGCTTCAGAGCCTGTGAAGAAGAGGGATTTTTCCACACCATTTCGGCCCTGCGGCCCTGCTCGACGCCGGGAAGTCCGGCAATGCTGTTGGCCCAGAGCGTGACTTCATCCTGCCGCTGGAAGGGCAGTTTCTGCTTTTCCAGAAGCGAGCAGCCTGAGGAGAGCAGAGCAAGGCACAGTGTGAGAAGAAGAACAATGCGAAAACGGGGTCTCATGGCGGTATCCTTTGTGCGTCTGGGCGAAGAGGCCCACCGGCTTGCCGGAAAAGGCACACCGTGAGGCGGACGCGGCGGCCGTCCGCAGGGGACGCCCGGCATCCTCCGTGAGGTTTGCCGATCCAGAAAAAAGGCCCCGGGCGTTGACGCCCGGAGCCTTGAGCATAAGCCAGCTTGCACGTGAGAGCAAGAGCGCAGTCAGCTCTTTTGCCCGCTCTTTGTCCCGTCTTGTTTTCTTTTTTCCGCTTCTTCCATCTTTTCACGGATGTCACGCATCCGCATGGGGTCAACGCGGAATCAGCACGACGTCGTGCCTCCGCCCCGACGCAGCGCCGTGACGGCTAAAAGCGCCAGAACAATGATCAGAACCGTTCCCAGCCTGTCCATCAAATCCATGCAGAAACTCCTTGCGTTGCTTTTGCTGCCTTGCCTTCATGCTACCCCAATATCTGCCGGCAGAAAAGTCGGGAAAACAGTGAGGGGAA
>CAJJMX010000097.1 GCA_905192935.1 uncultured Mailhella sp. | reverse complement strand
TTTGGCCACTCGGGAACCCGTCCATATATGAAATTCATTCCTCGCGTGAGGCGAGGAGCAAGCGGGAGAAAAGAGACACGAAACGTGGCTCATGTGCGGGAAACAGGACTTGAACCTGCATGAAGTTAGCCCTCACTAGAACCTGAATCTAGCGCGTCTGCCAATTCCGCCATTCCCGCAGATAAAGTGTGGACGGGGATGGATTCGAACCATCGAAGTCGGTGACGGCAGATTTACAGTCTGCTCCCTTTGGCCACTCGGGAACCCGTCCATATGAAGTTTCCTCTTTTAAAAAGAGGATGGAGCTGGCGATGGGACTTGAACCCGCAACCTGCTGATTACAAATCAGCTGCTCTGCCAGTTGAGCTACGCCAGCAGCAGGTATGGGAACTTACCCTGAATGATTCTTCTTGGCAAGAAGAATTTTCTTCTCTTCGGGCGTTCCCCGCAAACAGCAAAAGACTTGTACCCAAGAGCCGACACTTTGTAAAGCCTTTTCTTTCCCTTTTCCGAAAAAATTTTGTCTCTGCTCTTTTTCCGCCTCTTTTCGTGCCGTCCATTTCCTTCTTTTTCCCGGAATACGCGCCCCATCCGTCTGCCGGCATGGACTGCCGTCTTCCATCCCGTTCTTCCCCGCGACGAATCCCCGGAAAAGATATCGACGCCCGTTCCCTTCCCGAGGCGTCTGCTCCCCCGGGCCTCCGTCCTTCTCTTTCTCGCATCATCAGGCCTGTCCGCCGACGGAGACTGCGGACGACACGATGACGGCCGACGGTCCCTCCGCCGGGGCCGTCGTCCTCTCCATTAAAACCGATACAGCAGACTCAGATGGCCGCCCAGGCTGTCGCGCTCTCCCGTGCTGCCCGTGAACGCGGCATCCAGGGTCAGAGGTCCCGCTCCCGGCTCCACGGAAAGGCCGAGCTCGAACACGGCGCTGTCACCTTTCAGCGAGGCGTCGGGAATGGAAAAATCGTTGGCCACGGCATGGGCCGTGCCGCTGTATTCATGCTCCCAGGCTGCGCCCGCATAGGGCGTCACGCCTTCCCAGATCTGCCAGTCGAAGCGGGTCCCCAGGCGCAGACGGCGGGAATCCACGCTGTTGAAGTGCACCGCATCGCCGTTCATGTCCGCGCCGTCTCCGTCCTGATGCGTCCAGAAGAACTTGCCGTACACATCCATGTCCAGAGACTCGCCCAGTCCGAGCACGTAGCCGATCCCCGCGTGACCGCCGTAATAGGGATTGGAAAGATCGTAGTCGGCGGAGCGTCCCATGTTGTCCCGCAGATCGTCGCTGTGCCACTTCGTATCGATGCTGCCCACGCGCCCTGCGCCTTCCGCATACAGACCCGAGAGCGGTCCCGTCGTCACATCGTACCGGGCAAGCACGCCCGCGCCCATGTACTGGCTGTCGCCGCGGCCGTTCACATCGCCCGAGACAAATCCGTTGAACGTATCCAGATGCGCCCGGCCGAACTCGAAAAAGCCGCCCAGGACGGTACGTCCGCCTGCCCCGGCAAAGCTGCCCGTCAGTCCCGTCATGCCGGAAAAGCCCTCGGTATCCGCCCGGGAACCCGTATGGTAGCGGGAGGCCCCGCCGTACACGGCCGCAAAGGGACGCCACTTCTCATCCTCATGCTCCGCCGCTTCCCGCGCATGACGAAGTCCGGCGTCCGCGGTAAGATCCGCGCCCTGATTGAGCAGTCCCGAAGCTGCGGCGCGCGCCTCCGTGAGTGCCGCTATGCGGGGATTCATGCGGACCTCTTCAAGAAAATGAAGCTGCACCGCCGTTCCGGTATTTTCCAGAATGCCGTCGTAATAGGTGACATAGCCCTGCTGAAGGCTGATGAGCCGCCCTGCGGACGCCTGCGCCACGGCGCCGCTCACATCGCTGAGCAGCACAAAGGTGCTCCCTTTGTAGGGAAGTCCGCCGGTTATGACCTCGGGCAGCTGCGCCGTGACCGTGGAGCCGTCGAAATCTCCGCTCTGCGCGCCCGTCACGGTGAGCATGGGGACATCTACCGGAACGCCCGGCGCAGGAAGCACGAAATGCAGATTCTCAAATCCCGCCACGCGCGAAGCGCTGCCCTGCCAGCTGTCTATGAAGAGCGTGTTGCCGCTGCCTGCGGCCGCTACGGGCAAATCCCCGGCAAAACCGCCGTAAAAGGCCGTCGAGGGAGAAAACGACGCCCCTCTTCCTATTATGACGCTGTTGCCCGCGGCCGTGCCGCCCGTTCCCGTGCGGCCGCCGTACAGGCTGCCGCCTGCAAAGGCGTTCTGCACAAGCACGGTATTGTGACTTGCGGAGGAATCGCCCTCTCCCGTGAGACCGCCCGTCACGTCGCCCTGCACGCTGCCTCCGCTTATGACGGTCACCACGTTGTCATCCGCCAGACCCTCCTCTCCTGCGCTGCCGCCGTAGATGTCGCCTTCGGCAAAGGCATTCCTGACAAGGACGGTATTGCCGCTCGCGGAAGCATTGCCGGCTTCCACCAGACCGCCCGTCACGTCGCCCTGCACACGGCCTCCGTCCGTGAGCGTCACCGTGCCGGAATCCGCGCGGCTGCCCGGCACGGTTCCCGTCACCGCACCGCCCACGACATGCCCCTCAACGGTCGCACCTTCCGCTATGGTGACGCTGTTGCCGACAAGCTCGGCCGGAACGCTGCTTTCCGGAGCAAACGCGCCGGTCACGTTGCCGGCAATGGACGCCCCGGACACGCTCACGGTGTTGTCCGAAGCCCGGGCCGAGCCCTCGTCGCCCTGCACGGATGCGCCCAGAACATTGGCCGTACCCTGGCCGCCGGTTATCGTTACCAGATTTTCTTCGGCCAGAGCCGTGCCCTCGTAACTGTGGACCTCGCCGCCCACCACGTCGCCGAAGGTTCCCCCGGCGATGTCCACGACATTGCCGACGGCGGAAGCATCGCCCCGGGCGACGGCATAGCCGCCGTAAAGCAGACCGACCGCAGCTCCGTCAAGACGTACCGTATTCTCTGCCGAGAGTGAGGAAGCCTGTGCGGAAGTTTCCGCATAGGCCTCTCCGCCCACAACAAAGTTCAGGGCGGCGCTGCCGCCTATGGATACATGATTGTTCATGGCCTCCACGGCTCCCGAGCCTCCGGACATTCTGGCATAGCCGCCGAAGGCCTGCACCCACGGTCCGAAACGAAGCGAGCCGTCCATGCTCACGCTGTTGCCGTCGGCCGTGGCCCCGCTCACATAGCTTCTGGCGTAGCCTCCGTAAATGTTGTCGTTGAAATCGGAAAGACCGCCGCTCACGGTCACACTGTTGTTCAGCGCCTCGGCCGAACCGTTGCGGCTCAGAGCCGAACCGCCGTAAAGATCTCTGGATATCGTGCCTCCGGACACATTCACCAGACTGCCGCTTGCCACGGCGTCGCCGCCCTGAACGCGTCGTCCGTACACGTAATCATAGGCGTCTCCCGAGATCACGGAAGCGCTTCCGCTGCCGGTAAGATCCATGGCATGAGCCCGACAGGGCACGATGGCGGCAGCAAGAAAAAACAGAACCGGCAGCGTCGGCCACAAGGCGCGACGATCCCTGCGCACGGCATGCACAGGCAACACTTGTCCGAACAGCTTCATGAGCTTCCCCCTTTTGTCCATCTGACAACACCCGTTCAGGCGTCTCTCGTCGACTATGGGGAAAAAAAACGACCGATTCCATGATTTACGCATGATGAAATAGATTCCGGACAGCTTCCGCTCCTGAAGGAACGACACAGGAAAAAAGTCTCCCGAAGTTTTCTGATGCGCCGTTTTCAAGCCATCCGGTCCGTCAAGAAGCAAACGGGACGCCTGACGACGACGGACAAGGAATTCAGCAAAAAAATTTTGCAGCTCCACGGCTCTGAAACGATGCCCGAAAAGGGCCGCCGCTGCCCGGTTTTCGGGAGCGTCCTCCTTTCCGCCGGGGGAAATTTTCCCGCTGAACTCAAAAAATTTTTCTCTGCGGCGTTGACAGTCCGGCATTCGTTCCTATTGTAAGGGTATGTTTTTCAGGGACGCTTTCCCCGGAAGGAGTTCATGAAAAACAGGATCAAGCATCTTCCTGAAAGATACGGAACGTATCTTCAAACAGGAACAAAAGAGCTGCGGAGCACTTCTTCCGCATTGATGCATTGATTCTATTTTTGGCTGGAGGTTTTTATTATGCTGCCTAGTATTTTTGGTGAAAGACTTTTCGATGACTTCTTCGGTGAACCTTTTATGCCTGTCTTCAATAACAGACATGACCCGCTGTTCGGCAAGAACGCCAGAAATCTTATGAAGACTGACGTGCGGGAAACGGAAAACACCTATGAGCTGGACATTGATCTGCCTGGATTCAAGAAGGACGAAGTGAAAATCGAACTTGACGGCGGTTACCTCACCATCAGTGCGGCCAAGGGGCTGGACAAGGATGAGGAAAACAAGAAGGGACAGTATCTGCGCCGCGAACGCTACTCCGGCGAATGCAGCCGCAGCTTCTACGTCGGCGAAGCCCTCGAGCCCAAGGACGTTTCCGCTACGTTTGAAGACGGCATTCTGAGGCTCTCTTTCCCGAAGGCTCCGGAAAAGAAGGAACCCGAAAAGAAGACCATTGCCATCGCGTAACGCTCTGATCCGGTTCCTGCCGGCCGTTTTCCTCTCGTGAAAACGGTTCCTCCGTCAGATATGCGCAAGGCCCCGACAGAATTTCTTCTGTCGGGGCCTTTTTTTGTGCCCGACAACCGGCCGGAGGGACGCGACATATTCCTTCACTTTTCCCCTCTCCCGTCTTTATTCCTGTCGCCGGTTCGACTATGCTCCTTCTGTATTCCTCCCTGTCCGTTCCGGCAGGGCATCACAACAGAGTTCAGGAGCAGCAGCCCATGATTACGGGTGCCGTAAAAAATAAAGTCGATAAAATCTGGCTCGACATCTTTTCCGCGGGCCTGGCCAATCCGCTCACCGTCATTGAACAGCTGACATACCTCATGTTCATCCGCGCACTGGATGTCAAAGAGCTGGAAAACGAGAACTATGAAGCGCTCGGCATGAAGGTCGAAAAAATCTTCCCGCAGACGCCCTTCGGCCAGTCCATGCGCTGGAGCAAGTTCAAGAACAAAGATGCCAAGTACATGTTCGACGTCATTTCTCAGCGCGTCTTTCCGGCCATCAAGGAAATGAAGGGCGGCAAGCTGCCGGACTTCGACGAGGAAAAAGGGACGTTCCTTCCGCTGCCCGATGTCGATAACGACACGGCACAGACGGCCTTTGCTCATTTCATGAAGGACGCCGTGTTTCTCATGCCCACGCCGCAGGTGCTGGAAAAGGTGGTCACCGGGCTGGAAGAACTGTATGAACACGACATTGCCGGCCTCGACATGCAGGGCGACCTGTATGAATACATGCTCGGCAAGCTCTCCACCGCGGGCCGCAACGGGCAGTTCCGCACGCCCAAGCATATCCGCGACATGATGGTCGCCCTTCTGCGTCCCACGCCCGACGACGTCATCTGCGACCCGGCCTGCGGCACGGCGGGATTTCTCATTTCCGCCGCCGAATACATCCGCACGCACTACGAAAGCACCATGACAGCGAAGCAGTGGGACCATTTTGCCGGGCCCGCCTTCACCGGCTACGACACCGACCCCACCATGCTGCGCATTTCGGCCATGAATCTCATGCTTCACTCCATACATCACCCGGATATCCGCTACCGGGACAGCGTATCCAAGGAAAACAACGTGAACGCCGCGTTCACCATGTGCCTCGCGAATCCTCCGTTCAAGGGCAGCATCGACGCCGAAAGCATCAGCGATTCTCTGAAAGCCGTGACCAGCACCAAGAAGACGGAACTGCTGTTTCTCGCGCTTTTTCTGCGTATGCTGAAAAAGGGCGGACAATGCGCCTGCATCGTGCCCGACGGCGTGCTCTTCGGCAGCAGCAAGGCGCATCAGTCCATACGCAAGGAACTTGTGGAGCATCATCAGCTGAGGGCCGTCATCTCCATGCCTTCCGGCGTGTTCAAGCCGTATGCGGGAGTCTCCACCGCCGTGCTCATCTTCACCAAAACCGCGGCAGGCGGCACGGACAACGTCTGGTTCTACGACATGCAGGCCGACGGCTTTTCTCTGGACGACAAGCGCGCTCCCGTGGAGCAGAACGACATTCCCGACATCCTCGCCCGCTTTGCCGATCTGGAAAAGGAGAAGGACCGCGCCCGCACGGAACAGTCCTTCTTTGTGCCCAAAGAGGAAATCGTGGCCAACGGCTACGATCTTTCCATAAATAAATACAAGCAGGTGGAGTATACTCCGGTGGAATACCCTTCCACGCAGGAACTGATGACCGAGCTGCATGAACTGGAAATGCAGATTTCCGAAGGTCTGGCCGAACTGGAGGAGATGCTGTGATGGCAACAAAAGTTCTTAAATTAAAAGAATTGGGAAAAATTATAACAGGTAATACTCCGAGCATGTCTGATCTTCAAAACTATAGTTCAAGTGATATTAACTTTGTCAAACCAAGTGATTTACTAGAAGAAGAAATTACATCTATAGATAATTCTGAATTTTTTATTTCAGAATATGCC
>CAJJMX010000096.1 GCA_905192935.1 uncultured Mailhella sp. | reverse complement strand
GCCCTCGTGACCATGAGCGTGCTTGCGCTCGTCATGCTGGGGTTCTGCTTTCTGTCCGGCGTCATCGTCGGGCGCAGCAGCATGCCTCTGCCTCAGGCTCTTGAGCTCGACACGCTTCTTTCGGAAGAACCCAAGGCCGGAGAAGAGCAGAGCGAGGAACCTGAGAAGATTCTTCCCAAGGAAGAACTGCGCTTCATGACGAGTCTGAAAAACGATGCCGCTGGCGGCGTGCTTGCCGATGCGCAGAAGGACCCGGGCGCAAAGCCCGCAGTGACGCAGGAAAAGCCCAGGCAGGAAAAGCCCGCGCAGGAAGTGCAGAAGCCCAGGGAGCCTCAGTTCGACTACGTCCTTCGCGTGGCCGCCTTCAAGGAGGCCAAGCAGGCGCAGGCGCTTTTGAACACGCTCACCAAGGACGGACTTCGTGCCCGCCGCACGCAGACGAAGACCAGCCGGAGCACCTGGTACTATGTGCAGGTCCTCATGCGGGGCAGCAAGGCCGATCTTCAGATGCTGCGCCGCAAGCTTGACGGCTACGGCCTGCATGATGCCATGGTCCTCAGCGAGAAGCCGGTCAAGGGCAAATAGCCGGGGACGTTTCCGGGCAGACCGACATGAGTTTCTTTGACCGCGGGAGCCGCAACAGCTTCGGACGGGAGAAGCCCGGGATGCATGCTTGACAAAGCCGGGCCCGGTAGGTATTTTGTCATGTTTCCAGAGGTAAAGCATGGATCTTAGACACATCGCACTGAATGAGATTGCCCCCCAGGGGATGAGCCTTACGGTTTCCGACGAGGAAGTCTGGCAGGCTCCTCTGAAGGAATATCATGTGTCATGCCGCATAGTTGAGCCTGTCATTGCGGAGGTTTTTCTGCTCCCGCAGCAGGACGGCTGTCTGCTTCGCGGCACGATACGGGGCGTTGTTGCCATGCCGTGCAATCGTTGCATGGAAGAGACTCTTGTGGTGCTGAACCAGAGCTTCGACGAGTTCGAGGAATACCCCGGACCTGGCGGAACCGAACCGGAAGAGGAAGATCCTGCCGGAATTCTGGACGAATGTGCCGTGACCATGGAAGGCGGAGCGCCTTTTCTTGATCTGGCGTCCCTTTTGTGGGAGGAATTTTCGCTGGCCTTGCCGGTGAAGCCTCTCTGTAGGCCGGACTGTCGGGGACTGTGCCCCGTGTGCGGCAAGAATCTTAATGAAGGTGCCTGCAGCTGTTCCCGCGACAGCGGTGATCCGCGGCTGGCTGCTCTGCGTCAACTGAAAGTGAAACAGCAGGGGTGATTCCCCCGTTTCCGAGATAAGGAGAAACAACATGGCCGTTCAGCAGAACAAAAAGTCCCACTCCAGAAAGTGCATGCGTCGTTCTCATGACCGCGTGGCCAAGCCCACCGTCATCTACTGCTCCTGCGGTGCTCCCACCAAGCCTCACAGCGTCTGCCCTTCCTGCGGCAAGTACGATGGTCGTCAGGTCGAACCTGTAGCCAGCGATGAGCAGTAATCGTGCAAGACTCGCCGTGGACGCCATGGGCGGGGACTTCGGTCCCTCCGTGGTCGTTCCCGGCGCGCTTCAGGCTGCTCGCAACACGGGCGCCAAAGTAATCCTTGTCGGTATTGAGGAAGAAATCCGCAAGGTCATCGCCGGTCTTCCCGATGCGGGAGAGGAGGGCGATCTTTATGAGATCGTCAACGCCACGCAGCTCGTGGAGATGACCGACAAGCCTTCGGAAATTCTTCGTACCAAAAAGGATTCCTCCATGCAGGTGGCATGCAGGCTTGTTCGCCATGGCGAAGCCGACGCCTTCATCAGCGCCGGTCACTCCGGTGCGGCCTATGCCTGCGGCATGTTCATACTCGGACGCATTCCGGGCGTGGAGCGGCCTGCGCTGGCATCCGTGATTCCTACGGAAAAGTCTCCCATGCTCCTGCTTGACGTGGGCGCCAACGTGGAGTGCCGCCCGCATCATCTTTTCCAGTTCGGACTCATGGGAGCCACCTTCGTCAAGGACATCCTCGGCTACGAGGACCCCAGAGTGGGCATCCTGAGCATCGGCGAGGAGGAAGGGAAGGGCAATTCCCTCGTGAAGAGCAGTTATGAGCTGCTCAAGCAGGCATCCAACCTCAACTTCATCGGAAATGCCGAGGGCAGGGATCTGTTCACCGGCAACATCGATGTTGCGGTATGCGACGGCTTTGTGGGCAACATCGCCCTCAAGCTGAGCGAGGGGCTGGCTTCTTCCCTCACGCATCTTCTGAAAAGGGAGCTTCTGAACAACGGGGTCCTGCCCCGTCTGGGCGCGTTCCTTTCCATGAAGGCCTTTCAGAACTTCAAGAAGATGGTGGACTATGCGGAGTACGGGGGCGCTCCCCTGCTCGGACTGAAGGGCATTGCCATCGTGTGTCATGGCAAGTCCAACGTCAAGGCCATCACCAGCGCCGTGACCATGGCCAACACCTATGTGGTCAAGGGAACCCAGCAGCGCCTGGTGGAGACCATCAGCGCCAATGAGGAGCTGACGAGCTACGGCCGCAGCGTGTAGTTTCCTGCATCATGTTTGCGCCATGCGGAAAGCTCTCTTCATGGAGTCTTTCCGCATGGCGTGTCGTGAAGACGACGTATCGTCGTCCGACGTGTCAAGGTGCCTTGTCCCTGCGCACCTGCCGGCCGCTTCGTCCCTGTGCGGAAAATGCGCGGCCTTCTCCCGGAAGGTGGGTCCGTAGGGGCTTTCCTCCCGTCTCAAAAGGAACGACTGCCGCCTGAGGGCGGCCGTGTTCGGACATCTCATGAATCATCCCTGCTATATTTGTGGACTCGGCTCCTGCATTCCTCCCCGCGTCATGACCAACCATGACCTGGAAAAGCTGGTGGACACTTCCGATGAATGGATCACCACCAGAACGGGCATCAAGGAACGACATGTTCTCGAAGATGGCGTCAATGCTTCCGACTGCGGCGTGAGCGCCGCCCGTGCCGCTCTTGAAGAGGCCGGCGTTTCTCCGGAAGAAATCACCCATATTTTTGTTGCCACCTGCACTCCCGACTATCTGTGTCCCAGCACGGCCTGCCTCATTGCCGGAAAGCTGGGCATCAATGCGTCGTCGGGACGCATGGGCGGCGTGATGTGCCTCGACTTCAACGCCGCGTGCACCGGTTTTGTCTACGGACTCGAGCTTGCGCGCGATGTTCTGGCCCTGCATCCCGACGCCGTGGTGCTGCTCGTCGCCGCCGAGGCTCTTTCCCGTCGGACCAACTTCACCGACCGCACGACCTGCGTGCTTTTCGGCGACGCGGCCGGAGCCGTGGTCGTCCGCGGTTCCGACAAGGGTGCGCTGTGGCAGATCCGGGACGCCGTGTGCTCTTCCGACGGCTCCCTGCACGATCTCATCAAGATAGGCGGCGGTTCCGCCTGCCATGTGAAGGAAGGGGATACCATAGGGCCGGACTGGTTCATTTCCATGCAGGGCATGGCGGTGTTCAAGCATGCCGTGCGCAGCATGACCGACGAGAGCCTCGGTATTCTTGAACGCAACGGCATCTCGCTGGACGAGCTTGATCTTTTCATTCCTCATCAGGCCAATCTCAGAATCATCAAGGCCGTGGGCGAGCGTCTGGGCATAGACGAAGGCAAGGTCTTCGCCAACGTGCAGCATTACGGGAACACCTCTGCGGCGACGCTGCCCGTCGCCATGGAAGACGCCCGTCGCGCCGGTGCGCTGCGTCCGGGAATGAAGGTCCTTCTGACCAGTTTCGGCGGCGGAATGACCTGGGGTTCCGTGCTTCTGGCCTAGTTTCTCCGTTGTCATTTCCCCGGAAAACGCTTAGTATCCGTCCATCAGGAGCATGTGTATGAGCGAACTCACCCCTACTGCGCTTGTCACCGGCGGTTCCCGCGGCATAGGCCGCACCGTGGCGCTGACTCTCGCCGCTGCCGGTTATCAGATATATTTTACCTATGTGAGCCGTCCCGAGGCTGCGGAGCAGACCGTGGCAGACATCGAGGCCGCAGGCGGACATGCCCGCGCCTTTTGTCTGGACTCCGGCGATTCTGAAGCCGTCACCCGCTTCTTCGCCGAGGAGATCAAGGGCAAGGTTCATCTTTCCGTTCTCGTGAACAATGCCGGCATCACCCGCGACGGCCTCGTGCTCCGCATGAAGGACGAAGACTTCGATGCCGTGCTCAGCACCAATCTGCGCGGCGCCTTCCTTTTCCTGCGCGAGGCGGCCAAGATCATGACCCGTCAGCGCGGCGGCCGCATCATCAACATCTCTTCCGTCGTCGGTCAGATGGGCAATGCCGGTCAGATCAACTATGCCGCGGCCAAGGCAGGACTCATAGGCATGACCAAGTCCGCGGCCAAGGAACTCGGAAGCCGCTCCGTCACCGTGAACGCCGTGGCTCCTGGATTCATTGAAACCGACATGACGGCAGCTCTTGCCGAAGACGTGAGAAAGGCCTATGTTTCCGCCATCCCGCTGGGACGCCTCGGCTCTGCGCAGGATGTGGCCGATGCCGTCGCCTTCCTTGCCTCGGACAAGGCCTCGTACATCACCGGTCAGGTCATTGCCGTGAACGGCGGCCTGTACTGCTGAGAAAATTTTCGGAAAAGGCTTTCATGGGCCCCGCCGACAGAAGCTCCGGGGCTTCGGAACTTTTCCCTGTCGTTTGGTAAGGCCGGAGCCTGTGCTTCCGGTCGAATCTGGAAACACCTGAAACACCCCCTGGAGGGAAACATGGCCGCCGTTGAAGATAAAGTTAAGCAGATCATCGTGGAACAGCTTCAGCTTTCTGAAGAAGAAGTGACTCCCGAAGCTTCCTTCATCGAAGATCTGGGTGCCGATTCTCTCGATCTGACCGAGCTCATCATGGCCTTCGAAGAGGCCTTCGGCGTGGAAATCGCCGATGAAGACGCCCAGAAGATCCTGAAGGTCAAGGACGCCATCAACTATATTGAAAGCAAGCAGAAGTAACTTTTTACTTCCTTTCATCTTGTTTTCACGAAGATGCCGGGGAGCTTCGCGTTCCCCGGCGTATTCGGGTTAAGAGCGGCTTCGTCATACGCATGCCGCACGGCGCCGCAGAAGCGGCCGCCGCCCCTTCCTGCCGCCGGAAACGGCGTGGTCAGGCAGGGGTGAGCCCCGGAAGGGGCATCTTTTCAGACCCGCACGTTTCCGGGTCGGAAGCTGCTCTCTGCATCCTGTTCCGCGAAAGGAGAGGTTTGCGGAACGAGCGTCGGTGTTTCGGGCCCTGCCATGCATGTTTCGGGACGGCCGGTCCGGGACGCTTTCCGGCATCATGCCGGCGTTCTTCGCAGGGAGTCTTGTCCCGTCACCTTTATATGGAGTTGTTCCGCGTGGATCGTAAGCGCATAGTCATCACCGGCCTTTCCGCCATCACGCCTCTGGGCACCGACCTTGAGAGCAGCTGGGAGGCCCTTCTTGCAGGCAAGTCCGGCATCGGTCGCATCACTCAGTTTGATTCCACCGAATTTCCTACGCATATCGCGGGCGAAGTAAAGGATTTCAAGCCGGAGACGTTCATTCCGGCCAAGCAGTGCCGCAAAATGGACCGTTTCTGTCAGCTGGCCGTCTGTGCCGGCATGCAGCTCATGGCCGATTCCGGTCTCAAGATAGACGAGAGCAACGCCGGACGCGTGGGCGTGGTGCTCGGTGTCGGTCTCGGCGGCCTCAAGACCATTGAGGACTTCCACGAAAAGCTGCGCACTTCCGGCCCCAACCGTGTTTCTCCCTTCTACATTCCCATGCTCATTTCCAACATGGCCCCCGGTCAGGTGGCCATATTCACGGGAGCGAAGGGCATCAACGTCGTATCCACGAGCGCCTGCGCCTCGGCTCTGCACGCCATAGGCTGCGCCTATGATCAGCTCGTGCTCGGCCGTGCCGACGCCATCATCACGGGCGGCGCCGAGTCCACCATCACGGAAATGGGCATTTCCGGCTTCACGTCCATGAAGGCTCTCTGCACGGCCCATCAGGACGAGCCTGAAAAGGCTTCCCGTCCCTTCGACGCCGGTCGCAGCGGATTCATCATGGGCGAGGGTTCCGGCATGCTCATGCTTGAGACGCTGGAACATGCCGAGGCCCGCGGGGCGAAGATCTATGCGGAAGTCGCCGGTTTCGGCGCTTCCGACGACGCGCATCACATGGTGGCCCCGCTGGAAACCGGCGAAGGCATGGCCGCCTGCATGCGCAACGCTCTTGCCGACGCCGGAGTGTCTCCCGACGTCATCGACCATGTGAGCGCTCACGGCACCTCCACCCATGCCAACGACGCGGCCGAAACCAGGGCGCTGCACGAAGTTTTCGGAGACCATGCCAAAGATCTGGCCATAACGGGCGTGAAGTCGCAGATAGGACATCTGCTCGGCGCGTCCGGCGGCGTGGCGAGCGTGTTTGCCTCCATGACGCTGACCACCGGCATGGTGCCCGGCACCATCAACCAGGAAACACCCGATCCCGAGTGTGACCTCAACTATATGGGAGCAGGATCGAAAAAACTCGATCCCCGCTATGTCATGATAAACTCCTTCGGTTTCGGCGGCACGAATGCCAGCCTGGTGCTGA
>CAJJMX010000095.1 GCA_905192935.1 uncultured Mailhella sp. | reverse complement strand
CCCTTAATAAGGATGACGTTATCCTCGGGGCGAACTTCCACGATCTTCAGGCCCTGCGTGGTCACGCGCTCGGCGCCCCACTGACCGGCCATCTTCTTACCCTTGAACACATGTCCGGGGAAGGTGTTGTTACCGATGGAACCACCGGAACGATGCACCTTTTCGTCACCATGGCCATCGTCCATGCCATGGAAGTTCCAACGGCGCATAACGCCCTGATAACCTTTACCAATGCTGGTACCCGTCACCTTCACGGTGTCGCCGGCGGCGAACACTTCGGCGGTGAGGACCTGGCCGACTTCAACGGTGGCCGGTTCGGCGAGACGGATCTCGCGAACTTCGCGGCAGGGAGCCACGCCGGCCTTGGCAAAGTGACCGCGCATAGCCTTGGTCACCTTCTTTTCAGCCACTTCTTCAAAGGCGATCTGAAGAGCGTTGTAGCCGTCGTTTTCCACCGTCTTTACCTGGGTCACGGGGCAGGGACCTGCCTTGACCACGGTAACGGCAACAGCGCTGCCGTCATCGGCGAAAATACGGGTCATGCCCAGCTTTCGTCCAATAATACCCATTTTTTCAGACATGACGCCCCTCTCTAGAGCTTAATTTCCACATCCACGCCGGCGGGCAAGGAAAGCTTGCCCAGAGCGTCCACGGTCTGCTGCGTGGGGTCGAGGATGTCCATAAGGCGCTTGTGGACCCTCATCTCGAACTGCTCACGGGACTTCTTGTCCACATGGACCGAGCGCTGAATCGTGTACTTGTGAATGTTGGTGGGCAGAGGAATAGGCCCAGCCACACCAGCGCCGGTATTGCGCGCAGTGTCCACGATTTCCGCCACAGCCTTGTCCAGGATGCGGTAATCGTAAGCCTTAAGCTTGATACGGATACGATCACTGCCAACTGTCGTCATTGCGAATCTCCATTTTCTGGCAAACCCGCTCCGGCTGATCCCTGTCGGAGTATTTCAGCCGGAGAATCCACCGCCGAAAGGGCGGCTGACCGGGCAAGGAGCCGGTCATTTCATGAGGCACCCTTACGCTCACCTTGCGTGAAGAAGCGCCCTTCGTTCCTACACCTAAGTCAGGCAACGACCAAAAACGCCTTTGAAAAAGCATCAAAGTCGTTCGGCTCATGGATATGTATGCGGGGGGATAAAGAGAAGAACGGAACCAATGGCAACCGCTCGAGCCCTGCAAAAGTCCATACTAGCCGATCCTGGTCGCCAACCTGGCCTGTCCGGAAAATTCATTTCCGTCAAACAGGTGGTCCCGCAGGAGCCAACACACACCCGGCACATGGATTGCCCATACACCGGAAAACCTTGCAATCCGCGAAGTCCCGGATTGCTGCGGTCTGACATCTTAGGCATGTGCGACGCCTGCAAATGTCAAAACCCTGATCGAATGCTCAGAGTACAGCAGGACAGATTCCATCTGTCCTTCCCTGCCGTCCAGGGAAATGCCCATAACATGGGCGAGGTCTATTTGTAGCTTCCAAGGCCCCGTCCGTCAAGTTTTTTTTGAAAAATTTTCCTTTTTCCCCGCCCGGGGCCCGCTGCGGACAAAAAAGTCTTTTTTATAAGCATCATGCGCGGTTAAATCCGCTTTCCGGGAACATTTTTCCGCATGTCATGCCCGCGGCATGCGACCTTATCCCTGCGCAAAAAAAATTTCCGACTCCGGCTCAGGCGAACCAGCCCTGCCCGGGCTCATGACGCGATTCATCGCCGCATGTCGGCTCGCATTCTCTTTCCGAGCGTCCTCTGTCCGGCCAGTAAGCCTCGTAGAAGGCCGTTTCCGAAGCCGCGTCGCCTATGAGAAAAAGCTCGTCGGCCGCCTGAAACACCCGCATGGGATCGGGGTTCACCAGCATCTCTCCCCGGGCGGTCTTCACGGCGACCACGTTGCAGCGCAGATTCCTGCGTATGCCGCTGTTCACGAGATTTTTTCCCGCGAGTCCCTCTCCTGCCGCGGCCCGGAAGATGTTGAGCCCTTCATTGAGCATGAACACTCTGCCCGGCTCCAGAAGATTGATGATCTGACTCGACACCATGGACGCCAGAGAAAGCACGAGATCCGCGCCCGCCATGTGCAGAACATGCACGTTGCGGTCGAGATTGGTGCGCGTGATGATCTGCACGTCGGGACGGAGCCTCCGGCAGTAGATGGTGAGGTAGATGTTGGTGTCGTCGTCGTGCGTGGTGATGAGAATGGAGGGCGAGGTCTTGATGCCCGCCTGCTCCAGCGTAAAAGGGTCGGACGCGTCTCCTATCTGCACGCGGATGCCCGGAATGCGCGAGGCGATGTTCGAGCGGTCCACCACCACGACGTCGAGCCCGCGGGCCTTCAGTTCCATGGCCGCCGCCGTGCCCACGCGTCCGCCGCCTATAACCAGGACGGGCGCTCTTCCGACGGCCTTTTTTTCTTCCGGTCTCTTTCTTGCCAGCTCGCGGGAAAAGGCGGCCATCTGCTCCTTCGAGCCCGCCATGACCAGCACCTTGTGCTCCTCAAGCACGGTCTCCGGCCCGGGATGCTCGAACACGCCGTGATCCCACAGTCCCACCACGTTGACGCCGGTCCTTCCGCGCAGGTTGCTGTCCTTGAGCGTCATGCCGGCAAGCGTGGTCTGCTTCACCGGGGCCTCGGCAATGACGAGAGGGCCGAAAGTGACGAGAGGACTCACGCTGAGCTTGTCCGTGATGACGCGACGGGTGAGGGAACGCCCCAGGGACTTGCGGAACTGAAACACCGAGGAGCAGCCCGCAAGCTTGAGGATGTCTATGGACTCGTCCTTTTCCGCGCGGGACACCATGGGCACGTTCTTGTCCAGCTCACGCAGGGTGAAGGCCACGTTGATGTTGCGCACGTCGGTGTCGAGGGCCACCACGAGCCTTGCATTCTGGGCATGGAGGCCCCGGTAGACCTCAACGTCGTCGTAGTCGCCGACCACGGCGTGAAGGCCGAGATCCATGAGATCCAGCGCCTGCTGGGTGGTGGAGCACAGAAGCACGCTGTGGAAGCCGTAGCGGGCGAGCACCTGGGCAAGGTTGCGCGCCACGGGACTCACGCCCACGATGATGACGTGATTGCGTGCCGAGGCGGGCAGGCTGTGCTGCACCTCCTTCTTCTTCTGCGCCTCAAGCCAGGGCGTGTAGACGAACTGGATGAACGACGAGGGCAAAACGATGAGCAGGCCCACGATGCCCGTCAGCAGGACGACGATGGAAAAGGCTCTTCCCAGATCGGAATTGAAGGTGATGTCGCCGAATCCCAGCGTGGACATGACGGTCAGCGTCCAGTACAGACCGGTTATCCAGGAATAATCGCGTCCCTCATACTCCATGATGTAGTGGAACATGACGCTGAACACGGCCACAAACACGGTAAGGATGAGAATGACGCGAAAGAAGTAACCGAAGTTTCTTCGTGCCCCCTTCCCCTGGCTCAACAAAGAAAACTGACTGGGAAAAAATTTCATGGCGTCAGTATGCCCCGAGCGTTCCGTCTAAGCAAGAGTCCGCAAAAAGCCGCCGCCCCTTTTCGGAGCGGCGGCCTGTCTGTTTGCCGGGTGCGCCTTACGGCGCGAATCCGTTGTTCCGCTGCCGCGGAGCCGGTCTTAGAAACCCTTGCTCTGCATGTAGTGGATGAGGTCGGTCACACGGACGGAGTAGGCCCATTCGTTGTCGTACCAGCTCACCACCTTGGCGAGGGTGCCGTCCTGCACGGTGCAGTATTCGGATTCCACGATGGAGGAACGGGAGTCGCCCTTGAAGTCCATGGAAACGAGGGGAAGGTCGTTCACGCCGAGGACGCCGTTGTGGGAGGGCACGGAGACGGCGTGGACGAGCTTGAGGCGGGATTCGGGGTCCGTGGACCTGTCGAGAGTGGCGGAGGGGTCGAGGGTGGACACGGTGGGAGTGGGCACGCGCAGGGCATAGCCGGAGAAGCGGCCCTTGAGGGAAGGAATGACCTCGGCCACGGCCTTGGCGGCGCCGGTGCTGGTGGGAATGATGTTCAGAGCGGCAGCGCGGGCACGGCGCAGATCCTTGTGGGGAAGGTCCAGGATGCGCTGGTCGTTGGTGTAGGAATGCACGGTGACCATGTTGCCGAGCTTGAGGCCGAATTCCTGATGCATGACCTTGGCCACGGGAGCGAGGCAGTTGGTGGTGCAGGAGGCATTGGACAGGATGTTGTGCTTGGCGGGATCATACATGTCCTGGTTCACGCCCATGACCACGGTGAGATCGGGCTGCTTGGCGGGAGCGGAAATGATGACCTTCTTGGCGCCGCGTTCAAGATGCACGGCGGCCTGAGGAGCGCTGCGGAAAATGCCGGTGGATTCCACCACCACGTCCACTTCCAGATCCTTCCAGGGCAGGTTGTTGGGATCGCGCTCGGCAAGGCAGGCCACGTTCCAGTCGCCGACCTTCACCATGGTGCAGTCGACGCCGCCCACGGAGGTCTTCTCGGAAGCCACTTCGCAGGTGAAGGCGGAGGGGCCGTAGGAAGTGTCGTGCTGGAGCAGATGGAAATTGGTATTGGCGTCCATCAGGTCATTGATGGCGACGATTTCGGCGCTGTCGGCATACTTGCCGTACATGGCACGGAAGACCTGACGACCAATGCGGCCGAAGCCGTTGATAGCAACTCTTACCTTTTTCATAATTCCTTTCCTTTGCCCGGATGATCGGGACTTTCGGTGAACGTCTCATGGCATGACGCCAAAGCATGCGGACGGATCAGCCTTTTCCGTCCGGCGTCGGGAGAATTCTGCCACCGTGTTTAAAAAATCACAAGAGCGGGAGTCAGCATAACAGAATCCCGTCCGGCGTGCAAATGCTTTCTGAGAGCCGGTCTGCCGGGAAAAACGGCGCCGGAGCGCTCAAACCCTTGCCAAACGCCGGGGAACGGCGCTATTTTTTCTGACTCATCTTATTTTCAGAGGGGGATCCCCATGCATCGTTTCGCTTCCGCTCCGCAGGCGGCCATTTCCGGCGAACAGTCCATGCTGCCCGACATCAGCGGCCTGTCTCTCCCGGAAAAGCTCGCAAGCCGCAAGGCCAGAATACAGGACGTGGACGGCATGTCCAATCTCATCAACGAGTTCGCCTCCGCGCGCATCATGCTGGCCCGAGGTCCGCTCTATCTTTACCAGAACATCCAGGACTACCGGGTCATCACCGCAACGATGGACGGCAGAGAAATCGTACTTGCCTGCGGAGGTCTGCACGTTCTGTGGGAAGACCTTGCCGAAGTGCGATCCGTGGCCGTGCATCCGCAGCTTCAGCGAAAAGGCATAGGCAGACTGCTCGTGCAGGATCTCATCGAAGACGCCCGCAATCTCGGCGCCGCGCATGTCTTCACCTTCACTCTGGCCCCGGGATTCTTCTCCGCCCTCGGCTTTTGCGCCGTGGACCGCGACACCCTTTCTCCCGTGGTCTGGGCCGAGTGCAGCAAGTGCCCGAAATTTTATAAATGCGACGAAGTCGGCATGATGCTGCACTTCTGATGCCAGTCTTCAAGGAGTCTCCCATGATCAACCTCAAGAATCGTGACTTTCTGAAAATCGCCGACTTCAGCCGGGAAGAGCTCGACTACCTCCTCCGCCTCGCCGCACGTCTCAAGAAGCTTCGCAGAGACGGCAAGGAACCGCAGTTCCTCAAGGGCAAGAACGTGGCCCTGGTGTTTGAAAAGACCTCCACCCGCACGCGCTGCGCCTTTGAGACCTCGCTCTACGATCAGGGCGCGCATGCCACCTATCTTTCCGACGGCTCGCAGATAGGCAAGAAGGAATCCATGGCCGACACCGCCCGCGTGCTCTCCCGCATGTACGACGGCATAGAGTACCGCGGCTACGGGCAGGAAATCGTGGAAAAGCTGGCCGAATTCTCCCCCGTGCCGGTATGGAACGGCCTCACCAACGAAGCGCATCCCACGCAGATCCTTGCCGACTTCCTCACCATGACCGAGCACTGCGACAAGCCGCTCAACGAAATCACCTTCGCCTACCTCGGCGACGCCCGCTACAACATGGGCAACTCCCTCATGATGGGCGCGGCCAAAATGGGCATGAAGTTCCGTTCCGTGGCTCCGGTCTCGCTCCAGACCAGCGACGAAATCTACAACATGTGCCTTGCCGAAGCCGAAAAGTCGGGCGCTGAAATCATACGCACCGACAACGTGGCCGAAGGCGTGAAGGGCTGCGACTTCGTCTATACCGACGTGTGGGTGTCCATGGGCGAACCCGACGAAGTGTGGAAGGAACGCATAGAACTGCTCCTGCCCTACCAGGTGAACGCCCGCGTCATGGAGCTTACCGGCAATCCCGAATGCAAGTTCATGCACTGCCTGCCCGCCTATCACAACCGCGAAACCGCCGTGGGCGAATCGATCTACCAGAAATTCGGCCTCGACGCTCTCGAAGTGACGGAAGAGGTCTTCGAGTCCCCCCGCTCCATCGTCTTCGACGAAGCCGAAAACCGCAAGCACACCATCAAGGCCGTCATGGTCGCCACCCTCGCGGACGTGCCGCCTATCTTTTTTGAAGATTAGGATGGGCGGGGGAAGGAGGAACCCCTTTTGAAAAAGGGCTTTCCTCCTTCCCCCGCACCCCCATCCTCCTTCCGAA
>CAJJMX010000094.1 GCA_905192935.1 uncultured Mailhella sp. | reverse complement strand
CAGAGATTAGGTCGAAACAGAGTGACTTCCCCCCTCCCGGGGGGCTCAAAGGGAAAGAGCTTCTTTCCCTTTTTTTCTGCGCTGCACCTCTTGACTTAATAGAGATTAGGTAGAAAAATAGCTTCATTCAGTCGCCGTCCGGATGCGTCATCTGAGGTATCCCCTGCCCGCAGAGGCGGCGTCCGGACGGCTGAGTTTCGTCACATCCATCGTAAAGGAGGACGTGTGACAGAAAACCGTTTCAATCTCATCGACGAGCCGTGGATACCCATGGCCGACCACGGCCGCATTTCTCTTCGGCAGGCGTTTTCCGAGCCCCTGCCCCCCCTGCCGGGGGGAACGGCGCTCGTCAAGATACCGCTGCTCAAGCTTCTTCTGGCCATAGAGCAGGCGGCGTACACGCCGTCCGACGACGAAGACTGGCTTGCAACAGGTCCCGAAGGGCTGGCCAAAAAGGCGCTGGCCTACCTTGAGGGTCATCATAGCGCCTTTTTCCTTCACGGAGAACACCCTTTTCTTCAGTTTCCCTCCTGCATGAAGGCCGAAATCAAGCCCTACGGCACCGTCATGCCGGAAGTCGCCTCGGGCAATACCACGCGGCTTTTTCATCAGCAGCTTGAGCCCGCGCTTTCCGAAGCCGACAGGGCGCTTCTGCTGCTTGAGCAGATGTCCCTGTGTCTCAGCGGCAAGAAGCCGTACAACAAGCTCGTGCTCACGCCCGGCTATGAGAAGAAGCCGAGCGGCAGGCCCGGTCCGGCGCTCTGTCACATGGGGCTTCTTCATTCGTTTCTTGCGGGCGGTTCCCTGATCGAAACGCTGTGGCTCAACCTGCTCACGCAGGAGGACATCAAGGGGCAGCCGCAGTGGGAACAGGGGCTCGGCGTGCCCCCGTGGGAAGTCATGCCGCAGGGCGAGGACTGCCCCGCGGCCCGCGCGCTCAAGGTGAGTCTCATGGGCAGGCTGGTGCCTCTTGCGCGTTTCTGCCTGCTTGATGAAAAGGGTCTTCGCTTCACCGAGGGCATCGTGCATCCCGACTATCAGTCGGGCATGGCCGATCCTTCCGCCGCCATGGACGCTTCCAGGGCCAAGCCGAAAATGCTGTGGGTCGATCCGGAAAAGCGTCCCTGGCGACAGCTTACCGCGCTGCTTTCCTTTCTCGACACGGAAAAACGGGGTTCGGGCTTCTGCTGTCTCGGGCTTCAGAAGGGGCTGGACCGGGTAAGAAAATACCGGAACCTCTGCCGCGTGGAGAGCGTGGTCGTGTGGAGCGGCGGCATCCGGGTGAGCAGCCACGCGGGCGAGCAGTACCTCACCGGCAAGGACGACGAGCTCGAGTCGGAAGTGAAGCTTGACGCCTCGCTGCTCGGCGACGCCTGGTTCCGCATGTTCGAGTCGCTCATGGAAGAGACGGAAACGCGGGCGAAGATGCTCTACAGCGCGGTGAACAAGTACGACAAGGCCATGAAGATGGACGACAAGGGAGCCGCGGCAAGGGCTGCGGAAGCGACCGGTCTTTTCTGGCAGATGATGGAACCTGCGCTTCCGGCCATGCTCGACGGCTGCGACAAGGAACAGACCCGCGCCGAACTGCTCGGCCGAAGCTACGGCCTTGCGGTGAAGCTCTATGACGAAGCCTGCCCCCACGGGACCGGACGGCAGGTGGAGGCATGGATCAAACACCGTCCGAGGTCCCGGGAGGAAACGCCTGTGAAAAGCACGGAAAGCCGTTATGCCGATCTTCTGGCATGGGTTTCGGACAGACTCGGCGAGAAGCCGAAAGTCAGGGACAAGGGAAGTATCGCCCGCCTGAAACGGGCCGACAGCAGTGAGAATATGGCCGTTCAGGCCTGGGAGATACTCATACGCTTCCATGTGGAGGAGAGGGACTTTCTGCCCTGTCTCACCGTTCTTGCGCCGATGTGCCGCAGGGACGATCCCGAGGACGGCGCCGCTTCCCTCGGCCGCGCGCTCGGCGCCTGCTTCGGCAAGGACGACAAGGAGCTCGGCAGCTCCCGTCTGCGCCGTCTGCTGAACTGCGGCGACATGGACGAGCTTTGTCGTCTGCTGCGTCCCATGCTCTCCTTCGTGGACGCGAAAAGCTCCCGAAAGCTCTCCTACGCCCGGCTTCTGGACGAAGTTCTGGCCTTCCGCATCCCGGAGCGGCGGCAGGAGATCAAAAGACGCTGGGCCGAGGGCTACTGGAGCGGGGAAGCGGACGCCAAGCAAAGCGGAGAGAACGCATGATGTACGTCAGTCAGTATCTTCTCACGTTGCGCGACTGCCGCGAACTGCGCCTCACGGACGGCTATTCCCTGCACCGGGCCGTGTACGGACTCTTCCCGGACACGCGGCGCGGCGCGGACGGCAGAAGCGGCTTTCTCTTTGCGGACAAGGGCGGAAAAAACGGCGTGCGGCGCATTCTCGTGCTCTCCGACCGCGAGGCGGGAGAGCCGAAGTTCGGCCGCATCGAAAGCCGTCCTCTTCCGGACAGCTTTCTCGACTTTCAGGACTACCGCTTCGAGATCGTCATCAATCCGGTGCGCCGGGATCGCGCTTCCCGAAAGCGCGAGGCCGTGCGCGGACGCGAGGCCGTGGAGGCGTGGTTTCTGTCCAAGGCTCCCTCATGGGGGTTCGAACCTCGCCCCGAGACCGTGCAGGTGGCAGATATCTTCGTGGATGTCTTCCAAAAGGACGACAGGACCGTCACGCTCGGCAAGGCCAGGATCACGGGCACGCTGAAAGTCTCCGACAGGGAGCGCTTCATCCGCAGCTTCCGGTGCGGCATAGGCCACGGCAAGGCCTTCGGCTGCGGGCTGCTTCAGCTTGCTCCTCTCGCGTTTTCCTTCGACGGCGCATGAGGCTCCGCACGGCTCGAAACCGCTCTCCGTTTTCTTCCGCCCGGACCGCCGGGCCCATCCGAATATTTCAGCCTTCACATAAAGGACATGTCATGAACGAACTTAAAGGCTACCGTATCGAATTCCATATTCTTCAGTCCTTCCCCGTCACCTGCCTGAACCGCGACGACGTGGGCGCGCCCAAGAGCGCCATGGTGGGCGGCGTCACCCGCGCCCGGGTGAGCTCCCAGTGCTGGAAGCGGCAGGTGCGCATGGAACTTCAGAAGCTCGGGGTGAAAACGGCCCTGCGCACCAAGCAGGTGGAAGACGTGCTGACCGCAGCCTGCCTGAAGGCCGGGGCCGACGACGCAAAGGCCCGGGAATTTGCCGCGGCCTTTGCCAAGGTGCTCGTGGACGACACGCTGCTGTTCTTCTCGGAAAGCGAAGCCCGCGCCATAGCGGAATTTGCCCTTGAGCACGACTTCTCCATCGAGGCGGCGATCAAGAAGAACTCCCTTACCGCGGAGTTCAAAAAGATCCATAAGAAGTACTTCAACCCTGCCGAGGACGGTCTCGACATCGCGCTGTTCGGCCGCATGGTGGCGCAGGCTCCCGAACTCGACGTGTCCGCGGCGGCCAGCTTCGCCCACGCCATCTCCACGCACAGGGCCGACAGCGAAGTGGAATTCTTCACCGCGCTCGACGACGATCCCATGGGCATCATCACGCAGGGTTCCGCGCACATGGGCAGTCTGGAATTCAATTCCGCCACCTACTACCGCTACGTGAGCCTCGATCTCGGCCAGCTTGCCGAAACGCTGGAAGGCGTGGGTCTCGCCCATGCGGTGTCGAGCTTCGTGAAGGCGCTTTATCTGGCCGTGCCCTCGGCCCGTCAGACCACGCAGACCGGTCTGCATCTCTGGGACTACGCCCGTGTGCTCGTGCGCAAGGGACAGGGCATGCAGGTCAGCTTCGAGTCTCCGGTGCGCGCGCAGAACGGCTATCTTGCCCCCAGCATCGAGGCGCTGGATGCGGCCCTTGCCCGTCAGGAAAAGCAGGCCGGATCCCTGTACGGCAAGAAGGCCGAATTCACCTTCGGCAGGGCCGATGCCGAAATCTCCATAGACGAACTTGCCGAAGGTCTCGCCGCCTTCGTCGCGCCCTTCGAGGCTCAGGCATGAGAACGCTGCTGCTCTGGCTGGAAGCGCCCCTTCAGTCCTGGGGGGCCGGTTCCCGCTACGGCAGGCGCGACACCCTCCCCTTCCCCACGCGCTCCGGCGTACTCGGCCTGCTGTGCTGCGCCATGGGAAGAGGCGGGGAACAGCGCGAATGGCTCGCCGCCATGAAGGATCTGCCGCAGACCGTGCTGGCCTTCGCGCCTGCGGATCGTTTCGGCAGGCCCCGGCGCGAGCCGCTCCTTCAGGATTTCCACATGGTGGGCAGCGGCTACGACAGCCGCGACCCGTGGCAGGACATGCTCATCCCCAAGAAGACGGACGGCAAAAGACCCGTGGGCGCGGGCACCAAGCTGACCTATCGCTACTATGTGCAGGACATGGCCTATGCCTGCGCGCTGGCCGTTCCGGAATCCATGGAGGAGGAAGTCGCGGCGGCCCTTGCGGCCCCGGTGTGGCCCATCTGCCTCGGACGCCGAAGCTGCATCCCCACGGACATGGTGTTCCGCGGCTTTTTCGACAACGAAGAAGAGGCTCTCGCCCGTGCCCGGGCCGTGGCGGAGAAAAAGAAGCGCCTGGCCGTGTTCAAGGTGATCGGCGGACAGCACGACGAGGGCGCGGTCATGATCCTCAACGATGTGCCCGTGAACTTCGGTCTGTACAAGCGCTATGAAGACAGAACCGTGACACTCGTCGACCTCATGCCGGAGTGACCCGTCATCCCGTCCCGTTGCCGGACGTCCGCACGGGACGGGAGTCGGGACGCCTGCCCGGCGCGGGGCTCAGACATTCCGCTTCGGTCTCAGGGGCCCGCCGCCCGCCCAGCAAAAGGCCCTGAGGTCAAAGCGCGGGCTCCGGCGTTTCCCGAAGCTTTCGGGGATGCCGGGCCCTTCCCCACCCCCGTGGGGGTGTTTCCTTTGGCTCAAGCGGGTCCGCAAGTACTTCGACGTCTTCCCCACACACGTGGGGGTGTTTCCCGGGCACAATCTTGTGGGGTACTGCATCGACCGCCTTCCCCACCCCCGTGGGGATGTTTCCGTGAGCTGCACCACCACGACCACCGCCAAGTCTTCCCCCCTCCCCTCGGGGGCAAAAACTTCAACCATTGCTTTAAGTTTTCTGAAACCGTCTGCGGACGGGAAGCCCTTCCCCGCTCCGCGACGCGCCGCAGCGGGGCCGCCGAGCCCCGGGGAGAACGCCATGCCGCAGCCCTCAGGTTTTTCTTCGGAAGCAAGGAAGCGTCTTTTCGTGCCGGTGACGCGCGAAACTCTGCCCCGCGTTTCCGAAAAATATCCCTTTCTGTATCTTGAGCGCGGGAGGCTGGAAATAGACGACAGCAGCCTGAAATGGATCGACGCGGAAGGCAACCGCATCCGGCTGCCCGCAGCCACCATAGCCGCCCTGCTTCTCGGTCCGGGAACGAGCGTCACGCACGAGGCCGTGAAGACTGCGGCCGCGGCCAACTGTTCGCTCTGCTGGGTGGGAGAGGATTCGCTGCTGTTCTATGCGGCGGGCAGCTCCCCCACGGCCGACAGCCGCAACATGCGCCGGCAGGCGCGACTGTCCGCGCATCCCGAACATTCGGTGTCCGTGGCGCGCGCCTTCTTTGCCCGGCGCTTTCCCGACGCCGACCTGAAGGACAAAACGCTTCAGGAAATGATGGGCATGGAAGGCCTGCGTGTGCGCGGTCTCTACGACGAAAAGGCCCGTCAGTACAACGTGGGCTGGAAGGGCCGCTCCTTCACGCCCGGCAGCTTCGAGCTGAGCGACGTGACCAATCAGATACTCACGGCCGCCAATGCCGCCCTGTACGGCATACTCTGCTCCTGCGTGCACGCCCTCGGCTATTCTCCGCATCTGGGCTTCATCCATTCGGGCAGTCCTCTGCCCTTCATCTATGACCTTGCGGATCTCTACAAGGGGGAACTGTGCGTGGACCTCGCCTTCTCGCTCACGCTCTCCCTGGCCGGAGAATACAACAAATACGCCGTGTCCGAAGCGTTCCGCAGACGCGTGCTGGACATGGATCTTCTTGCCCGCATCCCGGAAGACATCGAAAGCCTGATAGGAGAAAAAGTTGCTCGTCGTTATCGCCAATGACCTGCCTGCCGCCGTGCGCGGACGCATGAAGCTCTGGTTCATCGAACCGAGGGCCAACGTCTTCATTTCCGGCGTCAAGGATTCCGTGGCCCGGCACGTCGTCGACTATCTTCTGAAAAGCTGTCCGCCGAAAAGCGGTCTGCTGATCTTTCAGCGCATCGGCAAGGCTCCGGGCTACAAAATATACGGCAGGGGGGACCCGCGACGACGTCTGACGGAAATTTCCGGCCTCCAGCTCGTGCTGGAAAAAGATGAACCGCTCATTTGACCCGTGCCGAAAAGTTCAATAATATGCCAGTGTCTTCCCCACGCACGTGGGGGTGTTTCCGCATTGAAAAAAACCGGTTCTTCCGCTTCAAAGTCTTCCCCACGCACGTGGGGGTGTTTCCTACACGGTGCGCAGCGTCCAGCTATGGCTACGGTCTTCCCCACGCACGTGGGGGTGTTTCCAGCAGTCGCAGGATAGAAACACGGCATGGAACGTCTTCCCCACGCACGTGGGGGTGTTTCCCGACGCATATATCAGGCCAATGACGCGACAGAGTCTTCCCCACGCACGTGGGGGTGTTTCCGTAGGCCTTGCCA
>CAJJMX010000093.1 GCA_905192935.1 uncultured Mailhella sp. | reverse complement strand
GACGGCGCTCATTCATTCCTCGCTTCATGTTGGCAGGTATAAAAGTTTTATTCATCAAACTTTTTCCAGGTAATAAAGAAATTGAAATTCATTGTCAACTTAAAGTTGAACCTTTCTCCCGGAAGGAAGGCATCCGAACCGTAAGGCACTCTCTTCATACGGCAGAATGGACCAGAAAAAGGGCACGGCTTCCGGCTGATGCCGACTCATCGGCCGCCCTGCCGACGTTCCCGGGCAGAACGAAAACGGGCTCGCCACGAGGCTCCAAGCTTGACAGAACAGTCCGCTTCCCCTAGAAAAACAAGTCGAGGGCAGTTAGCTCAGTTGGTAGAGTATCGGTCTTACACACCGACTGTCGGGGGTTCGAGTCCCTCACTGCCCACCAGAAAAAACACATCATCCCCGCAGTATTGCTGCGGGGATTTTCTTTTAAGCGCTCCGCATCGAAAGCGGCCGGACCGAAAGTGACGATCCCTCGTGCCGGAGAAAACAGAGCGTCTTCCCGCTCTCAGGCGGGCTTCTTTGCTTCCATGTCATCCCTCTCCCGGCGAAACCGTCCAAAGCATTGTTCCGTCCATGCACCTTCTGCGACGCCTGACGCGCATGAGGCTCAAGCTGACCGGACAGGATAAAAAAAGCCCCGGGAACGTGCGAAACTCGACAGGTTCCCGGGGCGAGGTTCCCCGGACATGCCCTTTCAGGCGTCCGGGGACGTTTTGTACCCTGAGGTATTAGAAGGTGGCGCGCAGACCGAGGCTCACCATGTGAGCGAAGTTGCGGTCGGTGTTCAGGTTGGCGCGGATGGTCTGCGTAGCATCAGACATGCTGCCGCGGGCAAAGCCGTCGCCCATCATGAGGAAGCGGTAGCCGAGATCAACGGCAAAGGTGTCGTTGATGGCGTAGGAGAAGCCGAGGCCGATCTGACCGGCAAACACGGCCTTGGTATCGCTCGCGCCGCCGCCGTAGTTCTCCACGCCGTTGTTCCAGCTGTACTCGCTCTTCAGGATGCCCACACCGGCACCGGCGGTCACATAGGGAGTGATCTGATAGAAGGTGAGGTCATGCAGATCCCAGTACACGTTGAACAGCACGGTCTGCAGGCTTTCTTCCAGCTCGATGGCGGAAGCATGACCGTCATCATGGAAGTCGTCGGACACGGAGCCGTAGGCGGCGTATTCGAGTTCCATGCGGAAGGGCATGTCGAGGTTGCGGCTGAAGTCGTAACCCACGGCCAGACCGCCGCCCACGCTCACGTCGTGCGTGGAATGGGTGTAGCCGAGGCCCTGATCACCGTACACGCTGCCGCGGAAGTGCTGGACGTTCAGCGTGACGCGGGGAGCGACATACACGCCCATGGTATCTTCAGCAGCGGACGCGGCCTGTGCGCAGGGCAACATGAGAACAGCGGCCAGGATGGCACTCAAACAAAACTTTTTCATGACGAGTCTCCTCGTGTTTTAGGTTGTCTCCCATACGGGACGCTCTCCGGACCGACAACCGGTCCGGCTATTTAATCCGCAGGATATCTGCGGATGTTTTCACGACGACGGAAGTACAGGGTGGGACGAAAAGCGCGTCTTCCTAGGCCCTGCCCGTGCGGTAGCCCTCGGGATTTTTGCGCTGCCAGTTCCAGGTATCGCGGCACATGTCGTCGAGATTGCGCGAAGCCTTCCAGCCGAGCACTTCTTTTGCCTTGTCGGCATTGGCCCAGAATTCCGGCAGGTCTCCGGCGCGGCGGGGACCGAATTCGTAGCGGACGGGAACGCCGCTGTTGCGCTCAAAGGCGGCGACGATGTCGAGCACGCTGTACGGATTGCCCGTGCCGAGGTTGAACACTTCCGTTCCCTTGCGGGATGCGGCGAATTCCACGGCCTTCACATGACCGACGGCCAGGTCGACCACATGGATGTAGTCGCGGCGGCAGGTGCCGTCCGGGGTGGGATAGTCGTTCCCGAAAATGGTCAGATGATCTCGGCGTCCCACGGCCACCTGCGCCACATAGGGCATGAGGTTGTTGGGCGTGCCGAGCGGATCTTCTCCGATGAGGCCGGACTCATGCGCACCTATGGGATTGAAGTAGCGCAGAAGCACCACGGACAGTTCGGGATCGGCCACGGCCGCATCTTCCAAAATCTGCTCCATCATGGACTTGGTCCAGCCGTACGGATTGGAACAGCTGCCCTTCTTCATGGTTTCCACATAGGGAATGGGATTCTCCTCACCGTACACGGTCGCGGAAGAGGAAAACACGATATTGTGCACACCTGCCTTCTTCATGCACGCAAGCAGCGTGAGCGTGGTGTTGATGTTGTTGTCATAATATTCCAGAGGCTTTCTTACGGATTCCCCCACGGCCTTCAGACCGGCGAAATGGATGACGCAGTCTATGGGATGCGTCGCCATGATCTCCGACACGGCCTTTTCATCACGCACGTCCACACAAAAGGCCGGCACGTTTCTGCCCGTCAGCTTCTCGATGCGGTGGACGACTTCCGGGGAGCTGTTGCTGTAGTTGTCCACAATGACGACGTCATGTCCGGCGCCGATAAGCTCCACAGCCGTGTGGGAACCTATATACCCCGCGCCTCCGGCAAGCAATATGTTCATGGTCCTTTCCTTCCGTTGAAAGTTCTTCGTCAGTTTTCACGAACTGCTGATGACAGTCTGTCGGCACAGCCCTTCACAGCCAGTTCAAGGCCTTTGCCGAAGTAAAAATTTCCGTTCACGAGAGCGCGGCTCAAAAGCAGCTTTTCAAAGTCCCGCAAAAGCGCCGCATCCGGCTTGCGGTACGCGGTCCAGAAGCGGGACAGACTGCAGTCCTTCGCGCTCTGCGCAAGGCCCGGCATAGCGTAAATGGACCTGCCCACGCAATACACCGCCTTGCCCTGTTCCAGCGCCTGCATGCCCATGGTGCTGTTCAAAAGCACCACAGCCCGGCTTTTTCGTATCATATCCATACCGTTGCCGCTCTCCACAAAAATCACGCGATCCTCTATGCCGCACGCCTCGCTGAAACTGCGGATGAACCTGTCGTAACGGATGAGTCCGCTGTCCAGAGGATGGTTGCGGATGACAAGATGCGTCTCCTTGGGCGCGTCCCTGGCAAAGGATGTCATCACCCAGGCTATGGCCTCCTTCATGCCGCTGAACGGCGAATACCGCCGTACCTGAGAGTCGGAGTCAAGCTGAAGCGGAAAAAGGAAGAACGGTGCGTCATTGAGATGCGACAACGCCTTTTCCGACATCTTCATGCGATGGCGACGCGTGAAGAAGTGCGGCACCCAGCCGCTGAAAAGCTCCTTCAAATGTCCGTACGGACGATGCGTGCGATAGAACGGGAAAAACGGCATGGACAGAATGGACGCCCCGGCATAAAGCACGGCCTGAAGCTGACGGCGCGCGATGGGATTGGGCGACGCCTTGGGCGACGACGGCTCGGCATAGCGACGGCTTTGCGCCCGCACCTCTTCCGGCGTACGGGGCAGCGTGGAATTGCCGTTCACTCCGCCCCGCTCCATGGTTATCCAGTGCGGACGAAGATACCCCTCGTCAAAGGCCCACACCCGTATGCCGTTCAGACGCGCGATATGCACCGCCTCACGATGATGCGGCCTCCAGTCGCCGAACACCATGAGATCCGTCACCTTTCTGCGCATCATAAGCCTGTGCACCCAGGCGCTCCAGTCCGACGTGCGGCCGCGATAGCAAAGCGCTCCGCGCGGCCAGTCCAGGACATCGCCGCCGCAGAGATTCACCCGGGTCACGTCATGCCCGCGGGAGCGCAGCTCCTCGCCGAGAAGCCGGAAAAACGGTCCGTGCGGCCCCTGAAGAAAAAGGAAACTCGCCATCAGAACACCTTCCTTGCCCATGCGCGCAGCGCAGCGAACACACGCACCATGTACTTGCCGTGCATCTGTCCGCCCGGCTGCAACAGCCGATTGCATACGTCTTCCGCCGTGCAGAAGCTGGCCGTCTGCCAGTCGTAATAGCTCGGGTACAGCAGAAGCACGCCTGCCGTAAGTTCGTCCAGCGTAAGACGCGCCGTGCGCCGTGCAAGAAAGGCGCGCTCCGTTGCGCAGTCTTCCGTCAGCCCCCACCCGGCATAGAACGGGCCGCCGTAGGCGCACACCTTCACGCCGCGCAAAAGAGCTTCAAAGCCGGTCAGGGACGTGAGCGTATGCACCTCGTCCACCACGGCAAGAAGCGCGTCCATGCGCACGTCGCGCACCACCTCATCGGCCACGCGAAGCGCCTCGGCATCGTCTATCCTGCCCTTGCGGTTCTTCACTTCCACGTCGGGATGCGGCTTGTAGATGATGAACGCATCGGGATTTCGCCGACGCACCTCTCTGAGCAGTTCCAGATTTCCCCGGATGCCGCAGCCGCCGCGACGCACCGAAGCGTCGTCCTCCACCTGACCGGGCACCAGCAGCACGCGGCGATCCGAAGGCCAGTTGTCCCGGGAAAGCGCGCGCTGCCCCACGTTGTACTTGGTAAGTCCCTTGGCCACGATATATTCACGAAGCTCTCGGGCGCGGGCACACAGATCGTCGTGCCCTTCTCTCTCCGGCAGAGCCTGCAGGATGACTTCAAGATCACTGGGGCGCGAGGGATCATAATAAATGCCGCGCCGGTCCAGCACCAGAGAATAGGGCCACTGAAATTCCGAACCGAGTCCCACGGAACGGATGAACCCGTCTTCCATGCGGACAAGAGAAACGCCCGCACGCCCGCAGAGAGCTTCCAGTCTGCCGTCCACGCACTTCGACGACCACGCCACCACATCGCCCCCGCGGCGCGCCGCGCACGAGACGGCACGCTGTTCACCGTGGAAGTATTTGAAGAAGCGAAACGAAGCGCCCGTACTCTGCAGATAGGCCCGCGCATGAGGATGCTTCCAGAGAGAATAACCGAAGCAGGCATGGAAACCACGATTCTGTTCGTTCTTCTCCCGCTGCACGGCAAGCCTCGCGATGGTGTCGTGGATGTCGCAGAGCCTGCCGGTCACGGGGTTCACATATCTTGCATAGCAGAGATAGGCGGCAGCGAACACTTCCAGAAGCGTGCGTTTCTTTGTCCTGCGGGGACAGGAAACGGCGTCTTCCGTAAGGCCCCAGCCCGCATAGAACGGCATGCCGAAACAGTGTACGCGCCTGCCCAGCATGAGCGCCTCAAATCCCATCTGAGAAGTCACCGTATATACTTCATCCGCCTGCGCAAGAAGGGACAGCGGAGACACGTCTTCGGCAATGAGCGTTGCGCCCTCCGCCTTCGCCTGCGTCGTAAGATAGCCCTGCTTCTTTCCGGCCAGAACGTCGGGATGCGTTTTTACGAAGATCCGCGCTCCGGGGAATCGGGTCTTCGCATCGGCAAGCATGGCGACAAAGGATGAAGCATCCGCCAGCCCGAGGGAGACCGAGGCGTCTCCCACTGTCTGGTCGATGATGAGCACGCGGGGAGAATCCGGGTCCGCCTCTCCCAGAAGATGCGGCGAAGCGTCCGGCGCATGGTTGTACTTGCTGAGACCATGGTGAATGATAGCGGCAAGAGCCTTTTCTGCCGAGGCCATGAGCACAGGCTCTTCCCAGCCGCCTGAATTCAAAAGGTTCTCCAGATCCGAAGGCCCGCTGGCGTCATAGTAGATGCCGGCATGATCCACCACCAGGGAAAGCGGCTCCGCCCCCTCGCAGCCGAGACGAAGGGAACGAAGAAAACCGTCTTCCACAGCAACGTAGGGCAGACCGTGCTCCGCGGCATAACGCCGGGCCTTGTCGGCTGTGGGCTTATGCCCCCAACCGGCTACGGCCGTGCACGTTTCTTCCCCCTCTTTTCCGGCAAGCCTCACCTCTCCGCCGAGAAAGGCGAAAAGGTGAGGAATACGGGAAAAAGTACGGGAGAAGACAAGAAAACGCTCCTGCTCTTCAGCATGCATCAGCTTTCTCTTCATTCCGTTCTTCCCGTTCAAAGTATCCATGACAGTGCCACCGAAAATTTTCAGCCCCGAAGCCGATTATTAAAAGGTAATTCGCAGACCAAGCATGGCCTGATGCATATAGTTCTTCTGGAGATTCAGACGAATGGAATCACATGACGCATCGGTGTTGCGCATAATCACAAAGCGATATCCGATATCCACCGAAACATTCCTGCTGAATGCATAGGAACATCCCAAGCCGAGCTGTCCCGAGGGAACCGTCGCATGGCCGGAAGCCGACATTCCCATGCTGCATCCTTCAACATCAATGAAAGCCATGCCTGCCCCCGCTCCCACATAAGGAGTAAAACCGCTGCTGTTCGGCATATCCACATAGGCGTTCATGAGCAGCGTCTGTACTCCTATATTTGCCCGAAAAGGAAAACGCCTCCTGAAAACCTTGACGGAGGATGTTTTGGAAACACTTTCAGAGGCTCCATACTCCAGCTCCAGACGGAACGGCACCTGACACTTTCGCCAGAAATCGTATCCCAAAGCCAGTACACCTCCCGCTCTGGCCCCGAGTACTCTGCGCGGACCCCATGAAGCGCCGGCCAGGTTTAGACTCCCCCTCGTATGCAGCACGGACACGGTAAACTTCGGCGCAAGATAGACGCCGCAGCTACTATTATCTGAAGCGTAAACCAAAGAAGAAGACATAATCATAACAATGACCGCCATAATAGAAAATAAAAAAGTTTTCATTTTATTCTCCTACAAGAGTACGCCTATCAAAAACAATGATGGCACACTAATATAGGATAACAATTATATTTTAATATTATAAGTTACTTTTAATA
>CAJJMX010000092.1 GCA_905192935.1 uncultured Mailhella sp. | reverse complement strand
AGAAGAAAATTTATGGACGGCAGAATTTCCTTCTGGATATTTTTCAGAGACTCATAGACTGCTGTAAGCATGAAGCGGAAAACCGGCGTCATCTCCTTTGCCTTTGCCGTTTCCGAAATGACACAGAAATAGTCGTCCTTGTGCAGACAATAGTAATTGGAAAGTACCGGCGCAATTAAATGCATTCCTGCCCGGGAAAGAATATAAGCCTCTGCAAAGCGGGCCGTTCTGCCGTTTCCGTCGCGGAAGGGATGAATGCGGACAAGATAATAATGAGCGCAGGCAGCCCGCAGCATAGGATCAAACGTCTGCATATCATCGCTGTTGAGCCAGTCGGAAAAACACGTCATGAGCTGCATGACGTCTGCTCTTTCCTTGGGAGGCTTATACACACCGCCATGATCGGCATCCCCCACGATGACCGGAGAATTTCTATAGTGGCCGGGTATATTATCCTCAAAAGCGAGTCCATCCGTAATCGTTTCATGAAAGCGTCTTATAAGCTTTTCATTCAGCGGCTCTTCAGGACGTTCCACGACCTTGAGACGTTCATACAATCTGCAAAGATTACTTATTTCCTTTTCAGCATCTGAAGAACTCTTCATAGGCCGATCCGTTTCGGCCAGCTCTTCCGCCACTTCCTCCTGTGTCAGAGGATTCCCTTCAATGGATGCCGTTCCATGTATGGAACGAGTAAGAATGTTCGTCTGCAGTCGGGACCGCCATCTGGGCAGAAGAGGAATTGCCGATACTGCATCAAAAAGAGTCCTGGCCTGCACAAGAAGCGGATAAATTTCCGCTTCATTGCAGGATGCCGTAAAAAACCACTTGCCAGCTTTGTAGGTAAGAAGCTCAGTATTTTTTGGAATGAACATCTTTTTGACTCCATTTTTTCCAAGATAACTAATGGATTATAATTTTTTCTACAGAAAAAATGTTCTTCTTTTTTATCGTCTTTATTCTGATTCGACAAGTTCTTTTTCACTGGTTTCTTCCCGGGCGACACTATCGGCTGTTACACGAGTCTCGAGCCCCCGCCCGTTACACCGCCGCCCGAGTGACGCCACGTCCCGTCTGCTCCGGACACGCTGTACTGTCTCTCCACTTGCACGACGCCCGCTGCGCTTGACGGCGGAAGTGAATCCCGCCTGCTTGCGGCCGTCGGCCGGGCTCCTGATGTCGCCCGGGGCCCCAGAGCGCTGAGAAAATGCACGGCATGAATCTTCCCGTCCCCTTTGTCCTGCCGAACCGGCGAAGCCGGGAGGCAGAACCAAGGGGGCGCGGGGGGAATTATTCCCCCCGCATGCCTTTTCTGCGTTTTACATAGTTGCTTCGAAGAGGGCGGCGAGGGCGTCGGTGCTGTCGGGGTGTCTGGCGAGGGCGTCGCGGGCGCGGGAGGCTCGGGCGCTGTGGGGGTCGGCGGCCGAGGCGCGCGGGGGGCGGACGCTGGGGGCGTCGGCGACTTTTTTGACGGCGGCGGCGCGTCTGGCGGCGAGGGCGTCGTAGAGCATGGCCTTGGCGACGAGCTTGACCTCGTACCCTTTGGTCAGGCCGTTGACAGCGGAAGGTGGGCAGCCCTGCTCCTTCATGTATTCGGCGAGGGTTGCGGCGAAGGTTCTTCCGTTGAATCCGGCTCCCATGAGGGCGCGCAGTTCCGGCTGGACGCGGGCGAACTCGTCGGCCATGGCGCGGGAGGCCTGGGCGGCGCGTTCCGCCTCGTAGCGGCGCGCGGCCTGCGTCACGCGCTCCTGCACGCGGCGCACGGCGTCCATGCGGGAGGCGCAGGCCTGACGCAGCTTCACGAAGGCCGCGGGATCACGTTCCGCAAGGGCGTTCCAGTCCACGGAGCCGTATTCGGCTTCCACGATCTGCTTCATGGCGGCAAGCGCATGCTGAAGCTCGGCGTTGGCCGCCACGGCAAACTGCTCCTCGCGCTGCCTTGCGGCCTGCTCCTTCTGCCTCGCCTGCGAAAGCTCCGCGGCGTGGGCCTGCTCGCGCGAGTGCACCGCGCTTCGCGCCTCGGGAGAAAGCGCGCTCCACAGTGCCTCTTCAAAGCCTTCCGGCATGGGCACGTCCGCAAGGCCCTCTTCATCGTTTCCGGCGTCCTTTTCGGCATCATCGGCAGCGCCGGCGGCGTCCTCTGCGGCAGAGCCGGTCTTATCTTCGGCAGCGGAGCCTTCCCCGTCACGGCCTTCCTCGTCCCGGACCTCTTCGGGCATATCCTCCCCTTCTTCGGAGCCGCCTTCCGCCCCGCCGTCAAACAGAGAAGCTATGGCGTCCACGTCGTACACGCCCTCCGCTTTTTTCTCCATGTCGTTCATGCGTTCTCCTTCACGGCTTTCACGGCCGCATTCAATGCTTCATCCTTGCCATGTTCCTTGAGCGCGGCGCACTGCAATTCCCGAAAAATTTCCTTCTTCACCTCTGCAAGCGCCCGCTGCATGCGCCACCAGTCCTCGCGCTTCACGCCGTCGGTACTGGCGCGCCACGCCTGCACATACCGCGCGTCCAGGCGCTCGAACACCCGCCGGAACACCCCGCTCTGCAGAATGCGTCCGGCTTCCAGCGCTTCCATCCGCTCTTCATGCGTCATTGTCTTCCCTCATGAAGTCCCCGGGCAGCCCTTTGACCCTGTTTCCGCCCCAGTTCCCTGCCTTCTCCATGCCGCAAGCAACAAACGGCGCTGTGGCCATGAACAGGGCTTTCCGGAATCCCCCAAAGGCCGGCTTCTTCGCGTCCATCACAGTTCCCCGACGCCCCTGATCTTCGTCAGGCCCGCGCCACGCTCGCCCGCGGCCAGACGCGCACGGTCAAGACCTTCCTCCATGCGCATTTCCGCCGCCTTCAGCGCAAGGTTTCCTTCGGTCTTCGCCTTGTCCAGAAGCGCGCTCTGCGCCGTTTTGGCCGCGTCGCGCGCGGCGTCCGTCTGAGCCTTCCACGCATCAAGACGCAGCCGCTCCAGCGTTTCCGCCTTCTCAAGCTCGAACTTCTCCCGCTCAAGACGCAGCTTTTCCTTTTCAAGCTCCAGCTTCTTCTCGTCCGCCGAAGGCGCGGCAGGCGCGTTTCTCATGGCCGCCTCGGCCTTCTTGGCGTCCTCTTCCGAACCGAAGAAGCGCTCGGGAGATTCCAGTCCCGCGGCTTCCGCCATCTTGTGGCAGGTGTACACCACGTTGGACAGATGCACCGGAGAGTTCGCCCCGAGACGCCCCATGAACGCCTGCTGAAGCTGCAATATCTCGCGACAGGCCGCCACGAGCTTCGTGCGGTTGCCCGTGCCGAGTCCCACGGCTACGGCTATGTCCATGTCCGGATCCCAGTTGCGCGGATCGAAGGCCATGAAACGCCCCTTCAGTCGAAGCTGCACCGCCTTGTCGTGATAACGGTGCAGAAGATGCAGCACATAACGGCCGAGCGGCTTGAAAAAGGTCTCCGCGTACACGCGCGCGATGAGCTCCAGACGCTGATTTATCGCCTCCTCCATGATGCTCGCGCCCGTGGCCGTGTTCTGGAGCGTGTCCGCCTGAAGACTCTGCGTGCGGCTCGACACCCCCGTGCGCCGCTCGATGAGCGCCGCGCTCATGTCGAGACCGGCAAGCGCGTCCGAAGACGAGGCCGTCACCGGCAGCGGCGTTATGGTGGCGTCGCCGCGTATGCGATGCACCGCCCCCACCCCGCGCGCCAGCAGACTGTCGTATTCCACGCTGCCGCTCATGCCCTCGTTCACCACGAGCTCGCCCTGATTGGACAACGCCAGATTGTCCAGATACTGCCGCGTCATCTCCGTGCGCAGGTCCTGCACGTCGGACACGAGATCCGCCAGACACAGCCCCACCACCTGATGCGGCATGGGCACCGAACAGGCCGCAAAAAGCGGCGCACGATACAGCGGCCATTCCTCAAGCTTCAGGATGCGGCAGCTCTCCCCCTCGCCGCAGAACGTGGCCTTCACCTTTTCGTCCAGCCCGTCGCCATCCAGATCAAAGTCGAACCACGCTTCATAGATCCTGTATTCCCGCGCCGCCCCGCGTCCCTCGCCGCGCGCCGGTCCGAAAACGTCGTTCACCGCGCGGCCCACCGCGGTTTCCGGCATCTCGTCCGCGCCGTCCGCAGGTTCCAGTTCCTCGATGAGCCCGCGCGGATACCCTTCGCTCACAAGCTCCGACGCCGTGCGCCTCTGCCAGCAGGCTATGAAACGCGCCTTCTCCACGCTTTCCGCGTCCGCCGACACGATCACGTTCTCCGGAGGCACGGCGTCGATGCGTATCTCGCGCACGGTCACGTTCTGATGCACGGTCACGTCGTAAAGCGGCCCCTGCGGCGACGCATAACGACGCACCTTCACCGCGCCCGGCGTCTCCATGTCCAGCGCCGGATCCATGAGCAGCGCCACGGCCTCGGCTTCCGAAAGCCCGGTGAACTGCCGCACCCGCCGCTCCCGGCGCTCCGGACAGTGCGCCATGCACCAGCCCGCCCGCTGATAAAGACCGTCCGCCAGAACGTCGTGCACCAGCGAAAACATCCGCCTGCCGAACACCACCTGATTCACATACAGCGTCGCGTCCTCGGCGGCCTGCTCCTGATCCGGCGTCTTCGGCTCGAACCTTATGATCTCATCCGTGCAGAACACCCGCATGAGCCCCGGCTTGGCCCATTCCACGCTCTCCATGACCGTGCGGTCCACATAGGTCGAAAGCCCCTTGCCCTCGCGCTCCTCGTCCACGCCGTAGCCGTAGCCCAGATACTTCTTCTTGAGCGCCGTGCGCTCCGAAGAAAGCCGCGATCCCTCCACGCCCATGCACGCTTCCATCTCCCGCGCGATCACGCGGCGCACCCGCTCGTCTCTGTCCTTTTCGTCCATCAGCACACCCGCAGATTCCTGCGCGGCGGCAGCTTCTCAAATCCGCCCCGCCCCGCAACGTTGTCCAGTCCCATGGCCAGATACCGAAAGGCGTCCGCGCCGTGACTCGTCCAGTCATGCAGCGGCCGCGCCCTGAAATCATTGGCCTTTTCATCCCATTCGCGCTGGTACAGACGCAGGGCTTCCAGACCCCGCGCACAGCGCTTCTCATCGAACCAGCAGCGCGGCAGAAGCAGCCGCACCGCATTGATGCCGTCGTCCACCGTGGTCATGGGCAGCACCCGCCCCCGCACCCCGAGCCTCTGAAGCGTCTCAAGCCGCGTCGTGCCCGTCCCGAGCTCCGAAGCCGCCGCGTCGTGCGGCAGAAGATGTTCAGCGTACCCATAGCCCTTCTCCCGCAGCACCCCCACATAGTGATCCAGACCCGCACCCGACGCCTGATAGTAGTCGATGACGTGCACCTCTCGTCCCACCACCTGCGCAAACCAGATGGCCGTGGAGTCCGAAAAACCGAGATCCCACGCCGTCACCACCGGATACCCCGGCTCATACGGCACCGAAGCTATCTTTCCCTCGCGGTCCAGCTGCTCCATGAGCCTGCCGTAATACGCCCCCGCCACCGCCGCCGTGAACGAACACTCGTACTCCTGCTCGTATTCCGCTTCGTCGGTCTCGCGCCGCGCCACGGCCAGATCCTCTTCCGAGAGTATCCCCGTCTCGGAAGCGCGGTACATGAGCGCCGTCCACTCCCCGTCGTGCAATCGCGCGTTCTCCCACACCTTCCAGAGCGCGTTCCGCCCCTTCGGCGTCCCCAGAAACAGCGCCCGGCCGTGCGTCGCCAGAATCATGGGAAGCACGATCTCCGACCACATCGAATAGGGCATCTGCGCCACTTCGTCGAACACCACGTCGCACAGATTCAGCCCCCGCAACGAGTCCGGATTCTCCGCCCCGTACAGACGTATCCGCGCCCCGTTCCTGAAGTCCACCCGAAGCTCGCCCTCGTTCACCTTCGCCCCGGCCGCCAGCGCGATCTTCTTCAGATAGTCCCAGGCCACGTCCTTCGCCTGCCGGTACGTGGGCGCAATGTACGCCCCGCGGTACGACTCCCCCGACTGCGTCGCGTTGCGGCAAAGCCGCGATACCGCAAGCACCGTCTTGCCGAAACGACGATGGCAGATAAGCACCCCGAAACGCCGGGCATCCAGCGCTTCCAGCGCCTTCTGCTGCAAAGGCCTCAGCCGTATGCGAACCTCGCTCATCTCTCCTTCCTTCACCATGACCACTTCCCGCAGAGCCTCCCCTCAGAGACCCGCGGCCCGCCGAACCGTCCCCTGCGCGCGCCCCCGGAGAAAAAACGCCCCAGGCCCCCGCCCCACTCGCCCCCGCAAAACACCACCTTCACCCCCTCGCGCACATCCGCTTCTATCCTGTCCGTGAACATGCCGAGATGCCGCCCCAGAAGCTCCAGCGCCTTGTTCGCGCTCCGCGCATCAAAACGCCACACCCCGCGCCCCTCCTCGTCCACAAGCTGCTCCCCACGCGCCGTCAGCACCGGAACGCGCTGCATCGACCGCTCCACGATCTCCACCAGCGAGCGCACCACATACTCCGCGTCCACACCCACACGCTCCGATACCTCAGACCGCGCTGCTTCCAGCGCCATGCACACCCCGGGATCGTGCAGAAGCCGATACGCCGCCTGCGCCGCACTCTTCGCAGAATACCCCGCCCGCTTCGCCGCCTCCGTGCCGTTCATGTCCACAAGATACTCCTCAACAAACCGCTTCTTCCTGATCGTCAGTCCCATAACCCGTTACTTTTCATGATGATATTAAAGCGGAAAAGGCAGAAAACGCAGGAAAAACAGGAAAGGCAGGCGGGGCTCCGCCCCGTACCCCGGAAAGGCAATGCGGGGGAAATAATTCC
>CAJJMX010000091.1 GCA_905192935.1 uncultured Mailhella sp. | reverse complement strand
CGACTGTCTGCTCTCAACGACGTTTTTCCAGAGCTTCGGACTTCCCTCTCCCTTAAAAATCCGGAAATCCCTTCCAACAACACCGATGTGACCGCGAAAGCGGGAACATCGGTCGGCGAAGGCAGGCGGGCGCGACATTTTCCGATGCCCTAGTCCCGCACTCTCCCGTCTGCCCCGGACACACTGTACGGACGCATAATTTGCACGGTGGTCATTTCATTTAACGCCGGAAGTGAATTCCGGCTATTCATGACCACCGGCCGGGCTCCTCACGTCGCCCGGGGCCCCAGAGCGTTGAAAAACCGTCATCCCGCTGCAAACGAAAGTCCGTCCGAGCGTTGAGAGACGGCTTTCCGCTGCCAACAAGCATTTCCCCGGACGTTGAAAAGACGCACGGCATAAGCCTTCCCGTCCCCTTTGTCCTGTCGGGCGGCGCAGCCGCACGACAGAAACAAGGGGGCGCGGGGGGAATTATTCCCCCCGCATGCCTTTCCTGCCTTTCCTGCGTTTCCTGCCTTTTCTGTCTTTTTACGAAAACGCCGCCGAGGCGCGGGGCATCGGCGGCGTTGCAGTTTTGGGGCGGGGGGTTATTCGCCCTCGTTCCATTCGCTCTGGACGCGGGCGACGACGTCTTCGACGGCGGACTGCTGTTCGGGCGGGCAGACGACGATGAGGGGGCTGCCGGCGTCGACGTTCTTTGTCTGGTCGAAGTAGACGTCGTAGATGATGCCTGCGGGGCCGGAGTAGCACAGGGGCACTTCACGTTTCATGCGGGAGACGATGAACAGTTCCATGCCGTCGTGTATGGACACGGTACGGCATCCGAGGATTTTGACCTTTTTGTCCACGTCGGGCACGAAGTAGTACTTGGCGCGTTCCGGGGCGCAGAAGGCGTAGAGGCTCTCCTTGAGGAGCTTGCTCACGACCTCCTGTCTGGTGAGGTAGTGGCGGATGACGCCGAGGGGGGTTCCGGCCTCCACGAAGGAGCCGTCGAGTTCGCGGTAGAGCTTCTGGAGCACGCCGCGCTCGGTGGCGAGCACCTTGCGGGGATTCTTCTCACGTGTGATGGTGGCGATATGGGTCCCGGGGATTTCCTTCCAGGTACCGGTGAAGCCGCTCACGCGGTCGCCCTCGTTCACGTCGGCGAAGCGGATGACGCCGGTGTGAGGCGCGCAGACCTCTTTTTCGGTGTAGGGCGCGGCCTTGAGTTCTTCCATGACTTCGGCAATGTCTCTCATGCTTTCACCCTAGCGATAGTAAAGGTTGCGTCCGCCCATGGTTTCGAGGGCCTGACGAAGGTTGGCGCGCACGTCGCGGCGGTCCCAGACGCCCTGGATATGACCGCGGGAAAGGGCCTTGTAGCAGTTGTGATGATCCGGCGGGATATCGAGACCGGTGGTGTTCTTGATGACGCCGGGGCCTGCGAAGCCGATGTCCGAGGAGCGGATGGCGAACTGATAGAAGGCGCAGCCGAGGAAGCTGGCCACGGGGCCGCCGTAGGACTTGGTATCGTAGAGCACGAGGTAGAGGCCGCCGGACTCGATGTAGCGACGCACGGCGACGGTGCAGCGCGGCATCTGGATGACGCCGTGGGTGCCTTCCTGGATACGGATGCCCGCGGTGCCGTGGCAGTACACGATGAACGGATAGCGCTTGCGGCGGGCGCGATCGGCGGCGGCCACGAACTTGGAGCCTTCGGCCACGCCCACGGAGCCGCCGCGGAAGGAGCCGACGAGGATGGCCACGACGACCTGCACGCCGTCGAGGCGGGCTTCAAAGGTGATGCAGCCGCTCTTGAGGCCGGTCTTTCTCTTGGCTTCGGCGATCTTTTCGTCGAATCCGGGGAAATGGAGGGGGTTTACGGCTTCCACTTCGGTGTTGAACTCGTAGAGGGAGTTCTCATCGAAGCAGTTGTTCATGAGCCACTGGTATTCCATGGGGAAGTGATGACCGCAGGTGGAGCAGACGCCGGCGAACTCGTTGTAGAGATCGGGGGCCCACATGTCCATGCAGCCTCGCTGGGCGGAATAGGGGCAGGAGACGGCGCGGTCTTCCTTGGCCTTGGGGGAGACCCAGGCCCAGCCCGTGTGGTTGTCCTCCTCCCATTCGGAGAGGGTGGTGAGCTCTTCGGTGTTGCCTGCGGGCTCTTCGGTTTTTCCGTGGAGCCTGTTCCAGGGCTTCATGGCGCGGAGCTTGAGCATTTCCCATTCCGAGCCGATTTCCTCGAGCAGGTTGGAGAAGGTGCGGCGGTTGCGATGATAGAAATCGTAGATCAGGCGGTTGTAGATCTCCCACCACTGTTCGGACCAGGCGTCTCCGAGGCGTCCCATGACGGAGCGGCGGTTCTGGCACTCGCGATGCGAGGCCTTGATGAACTTGTTCTGACGCATTTCCACGAGACGCTGACGCGCCTTGCGGGAAAGATCCCAGCGCACGGAGAACTCGTCGAGATTGAGTTCCCTGTCGCGGAAGCGGCGCAGCGTGGCGGCGCGAAGGGGCGCGAGGCCGCGGGCGGAGAGCACCACCTCGTCGGTGGCGCGGATGACTTCCTGACGGATGGTGCGGAAGAACTCGTAGTGATAGGGACGCGCGCCGAGCACGGGTTCCTGAATGATCTTGTCGATGTAGCCGAACTTGAGATTATCCTCGGCGGTGAGGTGAAGATCGCGGGCGCAGCGTTCCACGAGCTCTGCGGAGGCGCGGGCTCCGCCGCGAAGATGCCCCTCGATGGCGGCCGCGCCTTCGGGGGAGATCACGGAGTAGTAGCCGTGGGAGAACATGAGCCGCTTGTCGGCAAGCGAGATGGCCTCGGCGCCGCCGGAGCCGCCTTCGGAGAACACGGCGATGAGCGGAACGGTGAGACCGGCCATTTCATAGATGTTGCGTGCGATCTGCTGAGCCGCGCCGGGGTAGTCTTCGAGGGGGTAGCCGCCGGGGGTGAAGACATAGGCGTGGATCGGAATGCCTTCGGTTTCGGCGACGCCCATGTAGTGCTTGGCCTTGGCGTTGCCCCAGGGCTTGGCGGAGCCGCCGTTGCGGAATTCCTCGCCGTGGCCCTTTTCGTGACCCATGACGAGCACGGGCTGATGATAGACCTTGCCGTGACGCTTGCGCGTGATGTAGGCACGGGCGATGACCATGGCGGGGTCGTTGGTGTGTTCGCCCTGACCGCCTATTTCGGTGTAGTTGTCGTAGACGTTTTCGAGGATGTCGCGCAGGCAGATGCGGTGGGGATGACGCACGATGCGCACCTTGTCCATGGGGGTGAGCTTGTCTTCAAGCTTGCACTCCATGAAGAAGAACAGATCCTCGAGGGAGGTCATTTCGGCCTGCGCCTCTTCGGCGGAGCAGGTTTCGAGCTTGCGGCGTATGTCGGCGAGACGGGTCTCAAGAAGAGCGATGTCCTCCTCGTGCTTTCCGGGGAAGATATCCTTGAGATAACAGAGTCTGTCGGCAAGCTGATGCAGTTGCTTTTCCCATTCCATCATAAAATCATATCCCTTCCTGACAAGAACAGGAAACTAGAAACGCAGCATGCGCTCCGTTTTTTTCTTGAGAAACTCCACGTTGGACTTCAGAGGTTCGCCCTTGCCGTCGTGCCCCTCAAGACGGAGCGTATCGAGGAAGGCCAGACCGTGAGCGGTCACCTCTGCCAGATCCTTGCCCCAGATGATGGCAAGGGCAAGGTTGGGGTCGAACTCGGTGGGAATGGTGTAGGGATGCTCCGGCGAGGCGGGCGGAACGTGCGTATGCACGCGGCACCATTCGTGTTCGTCCCAGCTGAAGCGGGTGATGTCGCCGACCCAGGGAGAGAAGCCGTTGTCCGGATCTTCGGCGATGATGCGGTACTCGACGCCCACGCCGTTGAAGGTGATGTCGTCCTGGGTGTAGCCCAGAGGCTCGCCGAGACCGGTGCGGATCTGTTCGGCGATGAGGTCGACTTCCTTGCCCTTCACGCGGCTGATGGCGGCGGACACGCCGTTTTCCACCTGGATGCGGGTGTTCACTTCCATGAGGAAGGGATGACCGTCGCGGGTGACGATCCACTCCCAGGTGCCGACGCTGTCATAGCCCACCTTGCGGGCCATGTTGAGCGAATGCATGACGATCTCGTCGAGGAGCGCCGCGGCGTCGAAGTCGTAGCTGATGGACGCGGGATCGAAACCGGGAGCCACTTCCAGACGCTTCTGGCGTCCGGTGGACTGGATGGAGCAGTTGCGGGTGCCGAAGTGCACGGGATGACGTCCCGTGCGGTCGGACAAAACCTGCACTTCCAGATGATTGAAATCCTTGATGCGCTGCTCGATGAGCACGCCTTCGTCCTTGAACTGACGCATGGCGTAGTTGCGGATGCGGCGGTACACCTGACGGAACATGTCGATGTCGTACACTTCCTCGATGCCCATGCCGCCGCCGCCCGCGGAAGCCTTCACGAGCACGAGCGGCCGGGCTATGCCCTGCTGCATCTGGAAATCGAAAAGGGAACGGGCGATCTTTTCGGCCTCGAGCTCGTCGTAGATGGGACGGTCGGAACCGGGCACCGTGGGCACGCCGAGAGAGCGCGCGAGGCGCTTGGTGTTGATCTTGTCGCCGAGATCGCGGATCACGCGCCAGGACGGTCCGAGAAAGATCAGCGGACGCTCGCGCTCGGTCACCCTGCGGGCGAAACGGAAGTCTTCGGCAAAGAAGCCGTAGCCGGGATGCACGGCCGTGGCCCCGGATTCGTCGGCCACGCTCAGAAGTTCGTTGGCATCGTGATAGGACGAAATGCGATACAGGCTCTTTTCGCCGCAGATCTCACGGGCCAGAGCCACGTGACCGGAACAGGCGCCTCCCGCGGTATGAACGCACACGAAGTCGAGCCCGAGCTTTACGCATGCCTGAATGATGCGAACCGCGATTTCGCCGCGGTTGGCAATAAGCACTTTATGCTGTTTATTCACGCCATTTCCTTATTGCAAAGGAGAAAAGGCCATAAGACCATGTAAACGTAACGAAAAGACAAGGCGATCCTCTCCTCCCGCCCTGTCCGGCACATGACGCAACAGGCGCAGAGCGCCCGCCGACTCCCGAAAACCTGCGGGAACCGGGTCTTCCGGCCGCAGACGCGGCCGCCATTTGTGGGGCGATTATACCCTGCAAACGGAAAGAATCAAGTCCCCCTTCCTTAATACGCTCTTATTTACGGATAAAAGCACCGAAAAAGACGTCTGATGCACCAGCGGAAGAACATGACGGCACAACGAACTCTTCTCCGCGTTCTGCCATAAGGCGCTCCGGTCCGTCTTTTTTTGCGGTTCACGGTGTCCCGGACGGACTTTCGGCGCACGGTCGAAGAAGCGCGGTCAAAGAACGCGGGCGGGGGAGCGCGGTCGGAGGAACAGGAACGGACGCGGAGCCGGACAACACGCCCCTGCCCGGGCGGGAAACGGCGTCCCCGCTCTTCAGACGGCCGCCTTTTTCCGGAGACGGGACGGAAAGCTGCGGACGAAACGCCCGACGACGGCGTCCCGGAAGCGTCCGGCACGGCGAAGGCAGAGCGGACGCAAACACGGCGCCGGGCCCGGAGAAGAAAAAGAGCGGCCCCGCAGCGCTCCGGGCGCAAAGCCCCGCGCGCAACAGGCCGAAGAATGCCGACGGGCCGGACGCGGGGAAGCTCCCGGAGACGGTGAAGCTCCCAGAGACGGTGAGCGCCCGGACAAGCGGAGGGCCCGGAGCGCGGGAGAAAGGCTGACTACCGGCGTCCCCGGAGCACGCAGAGCGCCAGAACGCAGAGCACGATGATGATCGCGGCAAGCAGAAACTGCGGAATGTGCACGAAGCGGGCGACCACAAATTCCATGAAAAGCGCCGCGACCACGAGAGCCACGGCCGCAAGCTGTCTTTTATAATTCTTCCTGCGCGTCGCGTCGAGAGCCCGGCGCTGATCCGCCCTCTTCTGCTCCTGCGCGGCGGTGTCCGTTCTGCCGCGCCTTTTCAGCTCCTCGCTGCGCAGGGCCGCCGCCTGCGGCGTGAGACTGTCCGGATCAAGCGCCTCAAGCTCGTCATCCGTCATGGCCGCATAGCGTTCCGCGATCTGCTGCTCCGTAATGTTCATGAACGCACTCCCTGTTCTTTTCCGCCGGCGGCCTTGCGGCATCCTTATCCTGCGGAAGACAAATTCCCCTTGTTCTGCGCGCCGCGACGCCGGTTCCCGGCACGCCTTTCCCCGGATCCGGACGTCAGGAGCCCGTGCCGTCCCTGCGGAACCGGAACTTTTCCTGCGGCACGGCGTTTCGGAAATAGTCCCTGTCCGAGCGGTCCCAGTCCCGGATGAGCCCGGCGAGCGCCACGCAGCGGTCCAGCATGGTCTCAAAGCCGTCCAGAGAAAACACGGCCGTGCGGTCGTCCCCGGTCCCGTCATCAATATCCACACGGAGCCATGAACCCTTTACGGCCTCATGAAGAAACATGTTGCGGAACTCTCCCCGCATTTCAATGATAAGCGCGTCGCCCTGCCGGTAAAAATCAAATCGCACGCCGTATATTTTGCCCCTGTCCACGCGCATGCGCCCGAACAAGGACACCTCCTTCCGTTCCTCCAGCCAGAGCTGCATCCCGTCGGACGCCTCTCCCGCCATGAACATGCTCCAGCCCACGCCCTGAGCATCCGGCTCCATATCCAGGGCCAGCATGATGTCGTCCGTCTCCGTGCACATGCGCGCCACGGCCTGCGAATCCTCCACCAGCACCGAAGACGACCAGGCCTTGTCCACCGCCGCCTGAAACTCCTCCGCGCCCGCGGCCGGACGTGCAACGCAAAGCGCCGCCCTAGCGATG